>JAICLE010000170.1 GCA_025927545.1 Gemmatimonadales bacterium | reverse complement strand
GAGACATCCCGATGGCCCAGCAGCTCCTGGACCGTTCGGATATCGTACCCAGCCTCGAGCAGGTGAGTCGCAAACGAATGCCGCAGGGTATGACAGCTCGCCCGCTTCTCGATCCCGCTCGCCCGGCCCGCTGTGGCCATGGCTCGCTGCATCACCGACCCGTGCAGGTGATGGCGGCGCGTCTGCCCGCTATCGGGATCGCGATAGGTCCGGCCCGCTGGAAAGACCCACTGCCACGTCCAGGAGGACGCCGCGTTCGGGTACTTCACGTCTAAGCCATTCGGCAATTCCACCCGGCCGCGGCGCGCCGCGAGGTCCCGATCGTGCAGAAGCCGAACTCCGCGGAGATGCTCCCAGAGCGGGGCGCGGAGCGCGCCGGGCAGCACCGTGACCCGGCCACGCACTCGGCGAGCCTCAGCCCACCGCCGTACAACAGCAGGCCGACCCGGCGCGGCGTCCCCTCGAGACAGCCCAGGACCCTCGCCACCTCCTGCCGGGTCAACACCACGGGAGGGTGGTTGGCACCCGGCCCCGCGGGAGCTTGTCCATGCGCTCCAGGGGACGACCGACCACGTTGCGATACAGAAAGAGCAGGGCACTCAGCGCCTGCTGCTGGGTGGCCGCCGAGAGCTTGCGATCGACGGCCAGGTAGCTCAGAAAGCGCCGCACCTCCGCATCGCCCGGCTCCGCAGGGTGCCGCGGACCGTGAAACCGGATGAACCGTTTGGTCCAGTAGAGATAGGCCTCTTCGGTGCGCCGGCTTAGGTGCTGCATGCGCAGATTGGACTGCAGAGATTGCAGCAGGGGCGAATTGTGCGGCAATCGAGCCCTTCCGCTCGGGGTCCACCAACCTCACACGACCCTAGCCGGTCGCCATGACCATCTGGCGCCGGAGCGGCGCCGGCAAACGCGGTGCGGCGAGCGCCTGCTGGCCCGGCGCTATCACGGGCGCAGCGGCGCTCGAGGAGGTGCTCGCGGGGAGGCGGCGTGCCACATCGCGCAGACCCATCACGTCGGCCAATGACGCATCACAGCGAGTGGCTCCGCGCCTCCCGCGTAGGAGGACGCTACCGTTTCGCCTTCGGCACCTCGTAGCGCAACTGCACGAAGGCATCCCCCCACGGCGTCGCCGACACGAGCCGGAGTGGTGGCGTCGTGATTCGCCTGGGGAGGAGCGGCGCCCCGCCGCCGAGCGTCACGGACGCGATCTGCACGAACAGCTCGTCCAGCAGTCCCTGGTCGTGGAATCGGCCCACCAACTCACCGCCGCCCACCAGCCAGATGTTCTTCCCGCCGGCCGCTGCCATCATCTCGCGGTGCACCGGGCCCACGTCCCCGCGCACCAGGCGTAGGTCAGCCCCCTCGATCTGCGGCAGGTCACGCGACGAGAAGACCCAGGTCGGCTGGGCGTACGGCCACGGCGACGGCTCCCCCGACTCCGGGCGGATGTGACGGGCGAGGATCCACTCGTAGGTGGTCGAGCCCATCGCCAGCGCGCCGATGTCGCGGATGAAGTCGGGGTAGTCGCTCTGGGAGGGGAAGCCGAACTGGAGCAGCCAGTCGAGGGAGTTGGCCTGATCGGCGATGAAGCCGTCGAGGCTTGCGGCGGTGTAGTACTGGGTCTTGGTCATCGGCGTTTCCTCGCCGGCGCATGGCTCTTAAGTCCGGATCAGCTTCTTGTACCGGATCCGGTGCGGCTGGCCCGCGTCCACGCCCTTCCGCCGCTTGAGATCGGCCGCGTACTCGGCGTAGTTCCCCTCGTACCACACCACCTCGCTGTTTCCCTCGAAGGCCAGGATGTGGGTGGCGATGCGGTCGAGGAACCAGCGGTCATGGGTGATCACCACGGCGCAGCCGGCGAAGCCGAGCAGCGCCTCCTCGAGGGCCCGGAGCGTGTCCACGTCGAGATCGTTGGTAGGCTCGTCCAGCAGGAGGAGATTTCCTCCGCTCTTGAGCAGCTTGGCCAGGTGCAGGCGGTTCCGCTCGCCGCCCGAGAGGGTGCCCACCTTCTTCTGCTGGTCGGCGCCGCGAAAGTTGAATCCCGCCGCGTAGGCCCGCGCGTTCACGGTGCGGCGGCCGAACTGGAGCTGGTCCTGGCCGCCGCTGATCTCCTGGTACACGGACTTGCCCGGGTCGAGCGTGTCCCGGCTCTGGTCCACGTAGGCCACCTGCACCGTCGAGCCGACCGTGAGCGTCCCCGCGTCGGGCTGCTCCTGGCCGGTGATCATCCGGAACAGCGTGGTCTTCCCGGCACCGTTGGGCCCGATCACGCCCACGATGCCGCCGCGCGGAAGCGCGAAGCTGAGATTGTCGAACAGCAGCCGGTCGCCGAAGCCCTTGGCCAGTTCGGCAGCGACGACGACCTCGTCGCCCAGCCGCTCGGGCACCGGGATCAGGATCTCGGCGCTCCCCTCCGTCTGCCGCTCGGCCTCCTCGCGCAGCTCCTCGTAGCGGGTGAGCCGCGCCTTGCTCTTGGCCTGCCGCGCGCGCGGCGCCATGCGCACCCACTCGAGCTCGCGCTGGAGCGTCTTCTGCCGGGCCGAAGCCTGCTTCTCCTCCTGGTGCAGCCGCCGCTCCTTCTGCTCGAGCCAGGACGAATAGGTCCCCTCCCACGGAATGCCGGCGCCCTGGTACAGCTCGAGGATCCAGCCGGCCACGTTGTCGAGGAAGTAGCGGTCGTGGGTGACGGCGACGACGGTCCCCTTGAACTCCGCGTGATAACGCTCGAGCCACCAGACGCTCTCGGCGTCGAGGTGGTTGGTGGGCTCGTCGAGCAGCAGCATGTC
>JAICLE010000111.1 GCA_025927545.1 Gemmatimonadales bacterium | reverse complement strand
TCGACCGGGTCGTCCCGTTCAAGGAGCATTTCGTGGTGGATCTCACCCGGCCGGTGCCGGGCAGCGCCTCGACCCACCACCGCCGCTACAGCAAGCGCGCGCTCCGTGAAGTCAGCGTGGAGCGCGTCGAGCGCCCGGCGGGGTTCGCCGCCGAGTGGACGATGCTGTATCGAGGCCTGGTCGAGCGGCACCATATCCGCGGGATACCGGCGTTGTCGCCGGCGGCACTCTCCACGCAGCTCTCCGTGCCCGGCATGATGGTGTGGCGGGCGCGTCGCGACGATGAAACGGTGGGCGCCACACTGTGGCTCCGGCAGGGCGAGGTGGCCTACTATCACCTCGGAGCGTACACCGAGACGGGCTATCACAGCCGGGCTTCCTTCGCGCTGTTCTGGACCGCGATCGAGTCATTCGCCGCGTTGGGGCTCCGATGGCTGGACCTGGGCGGAGGCGCGGGGGCCCGGGCGACCGCGGGGGACGACGGCCTCACCCGCTTCAAGCGGGGGTGGGCCGACTCATCGCGCGTCGCCCATCTCTGCGGTCGGGTGCTGGACCCGACGGCCTACCACCGGCTGACCGAGACCCGGCCGCCCGCCGACTATTTCCCGGCGTACCGGCACGGCGAGTTCGCGTAGGGATGTGATGTTCGCCAACGACGCTGCGGAATACCTGAGGCCCGGCTTGACCCGCCTGGGGTACTACTCGAGGCCCACATTCCTGATCATCGGCACGCAGAAGGGCGGCACGGTCGCTCTGCGGAAATACCTTGCCCGGCACCCGAACATCGTACCCGCGAAGAAGAAAGAGATCGGCTACTTCGACCAGGACATATCATACCGCAGGGGGGACTGCTGGTATCACGGTCATTTCCCACTTCCGCATAGGCTTGGGCGCCACGGTGTCACCTTCGAGGCCACGCCGGAATACCTGTACTATCCGAAAGCAGCACAACGGATCTTCTCATATGATCCGGCCCTGAAACTCATAGTGCTTCTGAGAGAGCCTGTTGGGCGCGCGTTTTCGGCCTGGAACATGTTTCGAACCCTGCGGTATGAGCACCCGGACTCCCTGCGGGCGATCTTACCGGAATGTGATCCGGTACTCCGGGAATCGATCAGTCAGATGCTGTCCGGCAACTTCCCCGAGTTCGATCAGGCCGTTCTCGATGAGATAGACGGGACCCTCTCCGGAAGTGCAGCGCTCGAACCCAGCTTTGTACGACGTGGGCTCTATCACGAGCAATTGCTGCGGTACCTGAAGTGTTTTTCCCGCGAGCAGATTCTGGTACTTGATAGCGCGCGGCTGAAACGGGAGCTGGGCACTGTGCTTCCTGAAGTCGCTCGGTTCCTGGGTTTGCCGGAATTCGGGGCGTTGCCGGCGGATCTCCCGTTGTTTCATGTCGGCCAGTATGAGCAACAGATCGCTGCCAGCACTCGTGGATTTCTTCGTGAGTTCTACAGACCGCACAACGACAAGCTATATGAGCTGCTCGGGCGCGACTTCGGCTGGTAGCGAGGTGGGCTAGCGCGATGTACACGAAATCCGCCGCGTACTACGATCAGTTGTATCAGTTCGTGAACTACGCGGACGCGGCAGCACGAGTGCGCGACCGCATCCTGGAGCAGGCTCCTGCGGCCCGGACGCTCCTGGACGTGGGCTGCGGGACCGGGCAGCA
This sequence comes from Gemmatimonadales bacterium, assembly GCA_025927545.1. GTDB lineage: Bacteria > Gemmatimonadota > Gemmatimonadetes > Gemmatimonadales > GWC2-71-9 > CAVVWJ01. The sequence goes on along the minus strand of JAICLE010000111.1, from coordinate 8,026 downwards.
TCTGGAGCATCTGTCCCGCAGGTTCGAGGTGGAGGGGCTGGATCTCAACCCCGAGCTCCTGCGAATCGCGCGTGAGCGCTGTCCCGGCGTACGGTTCCACCAGGCCGACATGACCGCCTTCGCGCTGCCCGCGAAGTTCGACGTGATCGCCTGCCTGTTCAGCGCCATCGGCTACGTCCGAACCCTGGAGAACATGCGGCGTGCCATCGCCAATTTCGCCAGGCATCTCAGCCCCGGGGGGTTGGTGCTGGTGGAGCCGTGGTTCACCCCGGAGAGCTTCTGGACCGACACGCTGACTACCAACGTGACCGAGCACGGCGACCCCAAGATCGTGTGGATGTACACCAGCAGACGTGAAGACCGGCTTGCCGTGCTCGACATCCACTATCTCGTCGGCCAGCCTTCCGGGGTGGAGCACTTCACCGAACGACACGAGCTCGGATTGTTCACCCACGAGGAGTATCTGGCGGCGTTTCGGGATGCCGGACTGACGCCTGAGCACGATCCCGTCGGGATCCTTCGCCGCGGGCTCTATCTGGGCCGGCCGACTCCGGCCGCATGACGGTCCACCGGCGCATCCCGCTCGAGTCGCGGGCGGACTGGGAGAACGCGCTGGCGGGCATTCCCCACGCCTTCGCGCACACCTGGGGACATTGCTGGAGCGTGCACCTCAGCAGCAAGCTGCCCACGTTCCTGTACCGCTTCGAGGACGGAGGCGCGCGAGTGGTGTGTCCCCTCTCGGAGCGGCGCTTCCATGGCGAGCCCGACCTCGTGACGCCGTACGGGTTCGGCGGGTTTGTCGGCACCGGCGACGACGTCGACTTTCCGGCGCGCTGGGCCGAGTTCGCCGCACGCGAAAACTATGTGTGCGGGTACATCGGGCTGAACCCGCTACTGCAGGATGAACGCCATTACCGGCAGGATACCGCGTCGGCACACAACAGTGTGTTCGTGCTCGATCTCCGACTCCCGACCGAGCGGCTGTATGCCGCGCTGGACGCGAATCGCCGCCGGCAAGTGCGGGCGCCGCTGGCCGCGGGCCACCGCATCGTCTGGGACAGGCAGCGCCTCGCGGCGTTCTTCCTCGAGACCTACCCCGACTTCGTCCGCCGGATCGGGGCGGCGCCGGTCTATCACTTCAGCTCCGATACGCTGGCGTTCCTCTGTTCGCTGGACACCGTGTTCCTGATCGGCGCGGAGGTGAACGGCCGGCTCGAGGCCGTAGTCGTGTTCGGGCATACGCCGACGGTGGGCGACTATCTCTTCGGAGTGGCCGCGCCCGAGGGCCGGCGCCATGCGGCCCGGCTCCTCTGGTGCGGGATCGAGCGGCTCCGCTCGCTCGGCATCCCTGCGCTCAACCTCGGCGGGGGCGCCCGGCCGGGTGACGGCATCGCGGAGTTCAAGCGCCGCTTCGGCGCCCGGGAGCTTCCGCTGGTCGCGCTCCGGGAGGTCTATCGCCCCGATGCGTTCCAGGCGCTCTGCCGTGCCGCTGGCGCCGCATCAGACGTCGGCGGCTACTTTCCCCCCTACCACTCGCCGGGACTCCATCCATGAAGCTGTCGCTCGACGATCTGGCGATCTTCGGCGGCCGGCCAGCGTTCGCCGAGCCGCTCCACGTCGGCCGCCCCAACATCGGCGACCGGGCCCGCCTGCTCGAGCGGATCAACGACCTGCTGGACCGCCGGTGGCTCACCAACGAAGGGCCGTATGTCCGGGAGTTCGAGCTCCGGATCGCGGCGCTCGCAGGCGTGCCCCACTGCATCGCCACGTGCAACGGCACCATGGCCCTGGAGATCGGCATCCGCGCCGCCGGGCTGTCGCAGGAGGTGATCGTGCCGTCGTTCACCTTCGTCGCCACCGCGCACGCGCTGCAGTGGCAGGGGATCACCCCCGTCTTCTGCGACGTGGATCCCGCCACCCATACGCTCGATCCTGGCCGGGTCGAGGAGCTCATCACCCCGCGGACGACCGGGATCATCGGGGTGCATCTCTGGGGGCGCCCGTGCAACATCGGCGCGCTCGGCGAGATCGCGCGGCACCGCGGCCTGAAGCTGCTGTTCGACGCCGCCCACGCATTCGGCGGCTCGCACCGCGGGCGGATGATCGGCGGGTTCGGCGACGCGGAGATGTTCAGCTTCCACGCGACCAAGTTTTTGAACAGCTTCGAGGGGGGCGCCATCGTTACCGCCGACGCCGACATCGCGGCTCGTGCGCGAATGATGCGCAACTTCGGGTTCGTGGACTACGATGACGTCCGCTACGTGGGGACGAACGGCAAGATGGCCGAGGTGGCGGCCGCCATGGGCCTCACGTCGCTCGAGAGCCTGGCCGAGTTCGTGGAGGTCAACCGCCGCAACTATCACCTCTTTCGAATCGGCCTCAAAGGGATTCCAGGGGTCTCGCTCCTGCCCTACGACGAGTCCGAGCGCTGCAACTACCAGTATGTCGTCCTCGAGATCGACGAACAGGCGGCGGGCATCAGCCGGGACCTGACGCAGCAGGTCCTCCATCGGGAGAACGTCCTGGCCCGGCGCTACTTCTACCCCGGCTGCCATCGGATGGAGCCGTATCGGTCCTACTTCCCCTCCGCCCGGTTCATGCTGCCGCAGACCGAGCGCCTGGTGCAGCGCGTCCTCTCGCTGCCCACTGGCACCGCGATCGGGCCCGAGGAGATCCGCACGATGTGCGACCTGGTTCGATTTGCCCGGGACCATGCGCCGGCGATCGCGACCCGGCTCGCTCGACCCGAGCCGGCCGCCGAAACGCCCGCATGAAGGCCACGGTGCTGCTCGTCACCTACAACCACGCGCCCTACATCGCACAGGCACTCGACAGCGTATTCGGGCAAGTGACCGACTTTCCGTTCGAGGTCATCATCAGCGAGGATTGCTCGACCGATGGGACCCGCCGGATCATCGAGCAGTACGCCGAGCGCCATCCCGGGCGCATCCGGCTCCTGCTGTCGGAGCGCAATCGGAACGACAACGAGGTCACCGCTCGCGGTATCCGTGCGGCCGCCGGGGAATTCATCGCCTTCCTCGATGGGGACGACTGGTGGACGGTGCCGCACAAGCTGCAGGCCCAGGTGGGATTCCTCGAGAGCCACCCGGGTTGCGCGATGTGTTATCACCCGGTGCTGCGCGTTTACCAGGACGGGAACCGGCCCCCCCATCCCTCGCTACCGCCGGGCGCCCGCAGCCTGGTGACGCTCGAGGACGTGCTGGTCAGGTATCACGTGAACAGTTGCTCGCTCGCGTTCCGGCGGGACGCGCTGCCCGAGCTGCCCGCGTGGTATTACGCGGCGGACCTCGCCGACTGGGCCCTCGCGGTCCTGCTCAGCAGCCGGGGCGCCGTGGGATATCTGGATGAGGTGATGGCCGCGTACCGGATCCATGGCGGCGGGGTGTGGTCGGGTGTGACGCAAGTGCAGCGGATCGAGACGCGCCTGCGATTCTTCGACCGGCTCGGGTCCGATCTGGGCCGGGAGCATGCCGCGGCCATCCAGGGTGGGCGGGCCCAGGCGTACCTCGACCTGGCGCTCGCTTGGGAAAGCCAGGGCCGGCTCCGGCGAGCGGCGGCGAGCGTGGCGCGGTCGCTCCGGGCGAGCCCCGGCAATCGCTTCGTTTCCCGGACCGCCCGCCTCCGGGTGCTCGCCCGAGTGCTGCTGCCGCGAGTGCGGGCGCTGGCATCTGCCCGGCGGAAGGCCGCCGGGTGACCGCACCGGCGGTCTCCGTGGTGATTCCCACCTTCGAGCGATGCTCGTCCGTGCGACGGGCGCTCGACGCCCTCACCCGCCAGACGCTTCCGTTCGATGCCTACGAAGTACTGGTCTCGATCGACGGCTCGGAGGACGGCACCCGGGAGATGCTGGCCGGCCAGCGAGTCCCCTTTTCGCTCCGGAGCGTGTGCCGTCCCCATCGGGGCCGCGCGGCGGCCAGGAACGCGGGCGCTCGGGAGGCACGAGGAGCCCTGCTGGTCTTTCTCGATGACGACATGGAGGCTTCACCCGGGCTCCTGGCGGCTCACATCGAGGCGCACCGATCCGGACAGGAGGCGCCGGGCGTTGCCGTCGTCGGCGCGGCGCCGATCGTGACCCGCTCGTCGTCGCCGCTGACCGACTACCTGGCCCGGGGGTTCGAGGAGCGCCTGAGGGTGCTCGCGCAGCCGGGTCGAGCCGTTCGCTTCAACGAGGCGTACACGGGGAACCTGTCGGTGCGGCGCTCGACGCTGCTCCAGATCGGCGGATTCGACGAGACGTTCCGGCTCTACGGACACGAGGATTACGAGTTCGCGCTTCGGCTGCTCAACGCCGGTGTGCGCCTGGTGTTCAGCCCGGCCGCCGTCGCGCTGCAGCACCAGGAGAAGGAGTTTCCGGCGGTGGCACGCGACGCGACGGCGCGGGGGCGGACCGCGGTGTTGTTCGCGCGCAAGCATCCCGAGGTGGTGGGCTCGCTCAAGCTGGGTGCGTTCAACGCGGGGACCCGCAAGTGGCGGCTCCTCCGGGGCGTGCTCCTCGGACTTACACGCCTGTCCGGGAGCGTGCCGGACGCCGTCATCCGGCTGATGGCCGGCCTGGAGCGGCGCCGCCACCCGCGCCTGGATCGCTACTACGCGATGGCGCTGGACTACTTCTACTGGGTGGGCGCGCGAACGGAGCAACGGGAGCCGGGGTCGGAATGAGGCGGATCCCAATACTCATGTATCACCAGGTGACGCCGACGCCCGCCGCGGGATTCGCCAAATACACCGTGACGCCGAAGGCGTTCGCGGCGCAGATGCGGTGGCTCGCGATCACCGGACGTACCCCGATCACGATGACCACGCTCGTCCAGGCTCGCCTGGCGAGCCAGGGGTGGCCGAGCCGGCCCGTGGTCATCACCTTCGACGACGGCTTTCGGGACTGCGTGGAGTTCGCTCTTCCCGTGCTCCAGCGGCACCGCTTCATCGCGGTGTTCTACCTGGTCGCGGGTCTCATGGGACGAACCAGCCGGTGGATGGCGTCGGCCGCGGGCCTTCGGTTTCCCCTGGTGGATTGGACCGCCGCACGCTCTATCCAGGATGCGGGCATGGAATGCGGCGCGCATTCGGTGACGCACCCGCCGCTCGCGACCTGCTCCGCCGCCAGGGGTCGCGAGGAACTGGTCGCCTCGCGGCGCATTCTCGAAGATCGGCTCGGACGGGAGGTCCTGGACTTTGCGTACCCGTACGGCTCGGTAACTCCCGGCGTGCGCACGATGGCCGCGGAGGCGGGCTACCGCTCGGCCTGCACCGGCGAGAAGCGGCTCGCAACCGATGAGGACGATCTCCTCCTTCTGCCGCGTGTGCCGGTGTACGGCGGGGAGTCGCTGCTCGACTTTGCCTGGCGGCTCCGGACCGCGGAGCGCCCGGGCCAGTGGGTGCGGCGGAAGCTCCGGCGGGGAGGGCACGCCTGATGCGCATTACCCGCGTGGGCGCCGGCGTCGTTTTGCTCTGCCTGTACGCGGCGGTCTCCGATGCTCGCTGGAGCTATCGCGCCGCCCGTGGCTGGGCCGACAGCCGCCACGAGGACCGGATCAGCCGCGACGGCGACCGATTCCGCGAGATCAGACGGGTGCTGCCGGCCCATGGCGTGGTCGGCTATATCAGCGGGGCGCAGCCGGACACCTTCACCACCGAGGACTTCAGGCGTTTCCTGCTGGCCGAATACGCCCTGGCACCGTTAATCCTGATCCACGACACCACGCCCGACCTCATCGTCGGGAACTTCCCGCCCGACAGCGTGCCGTCCGCCTTGCCCGAGCGCGGGCTGCGTCTCGTCCGGGATTTCGGCAACGGCGTATGGCTGGTCCGGCGGGCGCAGCCGTGAGCCTCGCCATTCTGGGTTCAGCGGTCGTGGCGGTCGCGATCGGATACGCCGTCCTGTATGCGCTCTGGCCCCGCGGCGTTCCGCTCCGGCCCTACCGGTGGCTTGTGCGGTCGCTCGGCGTGGGGGTGGGTCTCGGGCTTACCGCCGTCGGCCTGTTCTGCTGGCTGCTGCTCTTCGGCGTTCCGGGTCGGGCGCTCGTGGCCGTCGAGCTGGCGGTGCTGGCGCTGTTCGGCGGATGGTTTGCTCAACGTCGCCGGGCGAGGGCTGCCGGAGCGGTGCCGAAACAAGTGGACGACACGCCATCCCCCGAGCGCCCGCGCATCGTCGCGCTCGCGTTCGGCGTAACGCTCGCTTGCGCAGTGGCGGCGTTCGTCGGCCTCTCAGCGGCGGCGCCTCATGGCGGGTGGGACGCGTGGATGAATTGGAACCTGCGCGCTCGGCTCATCTTCCGGGGAGGGGCCGACTGGCGAGCGGCCTTCTCGCCGCTCCTCGACTGGTCCCACCCCGATTACCCGCTCCTGTTGCAGGGCTCCGTCGTCCGCACGTGGGTGTATCACGGGCGCGAGACCCTCGCCGGTCCCGCGTCGATCGCGTTTCTCTTCACGTTTGCGACGTTCGCCCTGCTCACGTCGGCGGTGGCGGCGTTCCGGGGGCGCGCCCAGGGACTGCTGGCGGGCCTCGTGCTCCTGGCCACTCCGTTCTTCATCTTCCACGGCATCTCGCAGTACGGTGACGTGCCGGTCGGCTTCTTCTTCCTTGCCACGCTTGTGCTGGCGGCGCTGCACCAGCGCCACGGCGAGCACACGGGCGGCTTCCTCGTGCTCGCCGGGCTCACCACCGGGCTGGCGGCCTGGACCAAGAACGAGGGGATTCTCTTCCTCGCGGCCTTCGCCCTCTCGGCCGTGGTGACGGCGCGCCGGCCGGGTGACGCCCGGCGCCTCGGGGGTGAGAGTCGGGCGTTCGCCCTCGGGCTGCTCCCCATGCTGGCTGTCGTGGGGCTGTTCAAGCTTCGTCTGGCACCGCCCAACGATCTCATGTCCGCGCTGGGCTCGGGAGAGATCCTCCACCGGGTAACCGATCCTGGACGCTACGCGCTGGTGGCCAGGTCGTTCGTCACCGGCATCCTGGGCTTCGGCGCCAACGGGCTGGTGAGCGGGGTGTGGTTGCTGGTGGCGTACGGACTCTGCGTCGGAGTGCGTCCCGGACAAGCGAAGATGCGCTGGTTCAGGCTGGCCGCCGGGGCCCTCGTGCTCATGCTGGTGGGACATGCGGCGGTGTTCGTCACGACCGCGGACGATGTGGCGCGGCTGCTGAACAGCTCGCTGGAGCGGCTCCTGCTGCAGATGTGGCCCGCCACGCTGTTCGCCTGCTTCATGGTGATTGCCACGCCGGGCGAGGCCTCGAGCCCCGGCGCGGCTTAGCCGGACTGCTGCCGCAGTAATTCCGCCTCCCCGAGCCGCAAAAAGAGGCTCCCGCGCAGCGCCTCGTCGGGCGGCGGCCCGCCCGTGTCGGCGGCCAGGCGTGCATGCTCGGAGCGCGCGTGGATGAGCCACAGGAGCAGCCGCAGCGCCGGCAGGCAGCCTGGATCGAGGCCGACCCCGTCGGCGTACCGACCGAGGCACTCGCGATAGACCGCCCCGGTGAATGTCTCCGAATCGAGCGCTTCGCGCGAGGCGCCGAGCACGCCGTCCGCGGTGATCTTCCCGCCGAGCCCCGCTCCCAGATACACCAGGAAGTACAGCAGATCGAGCGCTGGAACCCCGGCCATCTCCGCCGACTCCCAGTCCAGCACCGCGAGCTGGCGATCCGGGGCGAGGAACACGTTCCAGGGCGAGAAGTCGCGGTGCTCGCAGACCGAACGCACGCCGTCCAGTTGCGACAGCACGCGGCGCATGTCGGCGAGCTGCCGGGCGCTGAGGACGCGCCCGAAGGTGCGCTGGAATTGCGCCCACTCCTCCGCCACCACGCGACCTGCCGCCGGTGCGCCGCTCTGCCGGGAGCAGAGCGCCAGACGGATCAGCCAGTCCGTCGCCTGCAGCGCCAGCGCGCGGTAGTTTCGCCGATTCAGAAGCGAGAGGAGCGGCACACCTCGGAGGGCGGTCTCGCCGACAGCCACGAGGGTGTGATCGTCCACGCTGAAAATCACCCGTGGCATCCGGAGCGGGCCGCCGGCGCAGGACG
>JAICLE010000081.1 GCA_025927545.1 Gemmatimonadales bacterium | reverse complement strand
TCATCCCGGTGCTGGGCGGACAGAACTCCAACCGTGGGCTCGACTACGGGCGGCTGACGGGCAGGGGAACCCTGTTCGGCAACTTCGAGGTGCGCCACGACCTGCTGCCCTTCGGCGACCTGGGCGCGGTGACCCTGCTGGCGTTTCTCGATGCGGGGCGGGTGTTCGAGCAGGAATCGTTCCGGCTGACCACGGAAGACATGAAGGTCGGCGCGGGCGGCGGAATTGCGCTCAGGCTGCTCCGCTCGACGATCTTCACGTTCAATTTTGCGGGCGGGCCCGACGGCTTCACATTCACCATCGGGAATGGGTGGATGTTCTGAACGGCGGTGAGAGGGTGAGCGGAGAGCGGGCTACGCCGCTCTCCCCACCGCCAGCCCCGCCGCCTCCAGCACCTCCCGCAGCGTGGTTTCCCCCCGGTCCCTCGCGTACCACTGCCTCACCTGCGGATAGAGCTGCTCTTTCGGCATCGAGCTCCGGTTCTCCATCACCCACGCCTGGAGCTGCCGGGGGCGGGGGCCCCAGTGGCCCAGCTCGTTGTACTCGTCATCGAGGACGATGACGATGGGGATGGAGCGCGAACCGTTGGTGAGATAGCGGTCCATCACGGCCGGGTGCTGGTCGCGCAGGATGAGCCGGAGCTCGAGCCCCGGCACCTCGGACGCGAGCCGAGCCAGGAGAGGTACGGTGCTGGAGGCGTCGCCGCACCAGTCCTCGGCGATGACGAGGAGCTTCCGACGGGCATCGGCGGGAACCGCGTCCGCCGCCCAGGCCGGGATCCGGGAAATGCCGTACAGCCCTTCCCAGAGCCCCTTGTGCTTCGTGCTGGCCGCCAGGAAGGCATCGAAGGTCAGTGCGTTGTCCCACAGCGTCCTGAAATCCAGCATCGACCGGCCCTGGTTGGAGACGGGTGGTAACAGCCCGCCGGCGGCTAGAGTTCCTCGATGCGGACGCCGCGTTTTCCCAGCTCCTCGACGTAGGGCCCGAACGGGACCGCCTCGTCGGGCGTGTGCACGCCCTTGAGCGCGATCCGCCCGTTCGCCTGCATCTGTCCGGTGATCGAGAGCGAGTAACCGGTGGTGCGCATCATGGCGCTGATGCCGTGCACCGCGTCGTAGCGGTCGATCAGCCGGAAGGCCACTCTGGCCGGCTTGCCGCCTTTCTGCCCCGTGACCGACACGCGGAGCGCCACGAGATCCTGCCCCTGCGGCTTGTGAAGCCTGGGGTGCACCGCGGCGATGAACACGTCGCGCGGGACCACGGGTTTCCCCTTCACCTCGATCGGCTTCGCGCCCAGCAGCCCCAGTTCCCGGATGGGCCGCATGATGGCCGCGTGCCCCGGATAGCGCAGGGTCTTGTACTCCATCACGTCCACCTTGCCCTCGTAGGCAAAGGGGAGTGTGCTGATGCCCCCGCCGGTGTGGAACGCCTCGAGCGTACCGACGGGATCCGGGAAGTCCACCGCCTCGAGTTCGCTCAGCGCGTCCACCTGGATCGGCTTACCGTCGCGGAGCACCCACGAGGGCGTCGTGTAGTAGTCGAGCGCGCCCTCGAGCGAGTAGACAATCTGGTAATTGAGCGGGGGCTCGGGATGCTGCGGCAGGCCGCCCACATAGATCTTGACCTGCTGCGCGCGGTCGAGGCGGCGGATCCCCTCGGCGGCCAGGATGTTGACCATCCCCGGGGCCAGGCCGCAGTCGGGGATGATCGAAATACCCTTCGCGACCGCCTGGTCGTCGAGCTTCTTCTGCTCGAACACGATCTCGGTGTTGCCGCCGAGATCGGCGAAGTGACAGCCGGCCTCGACGGCCGCGCGGGCCATCGGGCCGTTGTAGTAATAGGGGATCGCGCTCATCACGGCGGTATGGCCGCGGAGCGTTTCCCGCACCGCCACGGGGTCGGTGACGTCGAGCCGGACCGTGGTGAGGCGGCCGCCCCAGTCCCCGGCCAGGAACGGCGGCAGGTGGTCCGGCCGAAGATCGGCCAGCGTGACCCCGCCGACCGCGGGACTCTGGAGGAGATCGTACGCGCAGGCGCACCCCTGCAGACCGGCACCGAGGACCAGCATTTTCATCGACGACCCCACGGAAGAGTGACGGAGAAAAAGCCTCGGAAGATATCGCCGGTCGGGGTCGCGATTCAACGGCGACGAGGACTATTCTTCGTCATGACTTCTCCCCAGCCAACCCGCCGCGACGGTGAAGCTACCCGTCAGCGGCTGCTTCGAGCAGCACTCGAGTTGTACACCACCGTCGGATTCCGGGCCACCACGACGCCCGCCATCGCCGCCCGCGCCGGCGTGGCCGAAGGCACGATCTACCGCCACTTCAGCGGCAAGGAGCATCTGCTCAACGAGGTGTTCCGCAACGCCCAGCGCTGGGGCACGGCAGTCGTGCGGGAGACCGAGGGCGAGCAGCCCGCGCCGCGCCGGCTGCGCCAGATCGCGCAGCGGCTGCTGGAAACGGCGGCCCGAGACGCCCCGCTCACCCGCATGCTCCTCCGCCACCGCGACGAGCAGCACCTGGACGAACGGAGCCGCGAATCGGAGCGGGAGTTCCGCGGCGCGCTCCAGCAGGTGATGGCGGCCGGCCGGTCGGAGGGGAAGGTGCGCCAGGGGCCGCCGGACCTCTGGACCGATGTCTGGCTCGCACTGGTGGCGTTCGTGGCGGAGCGGGTGGGCTCGCGCGCATGGACGGTGGACTCACCCTCGGTCGGGATGGCGCTCGAGGCGGGGTGGGACGCGATAGCGCAGCGGTGAAGGGGCAGACGGTCAGGCGGTCAGGCGGTCAGGCGGTCAGGCGGTCGGGCGGTCTGATACGCCGGGGCAATGTCATGCCGAGCGGCGCCTGACCGACCGTCCGACCGCCTGACCTCCCGTCCGTCCTCACAAACACCGTCATCTCCCGCACCCGCCGGGGCGGATTCTCCAGCCGGAGCAGGCGGGCCCGTCCGGGGCCCACCGGCCGGATTTCCACCTGGCCGCCATCGCCGCGGAAGTAGGCCACGGAGTCCGAGCCCCAGCGAAAGGCCCCGTGGGCGCCTCGCGCCAGCAGGCCGGGGGCGCCGGTGTCCGCAGCCACGCAGATCCCGGCTGCCCCCGGGCACGGCACCACTCGCGCAAACGCCGGCCGCCCCAGCAGCACCGCCAGGCTCGACTCGGCGGTGGCGCGCTCGGCGGGCGGCACGGGACGGAGCGCCGACTCTGCCGGCGGCGCGGCGGATCGGTAGAGCCCGACGGCGGACCTCACCACCAGCGAACGTCCGTCCACCGACCAGCCTACCTGCGCCGGCGCCCCTGCCCCGCGCGGCAGCTCGATCTCGCGCTCGGCGCCGTTCATCAGGTTCAGCACCCAGACGGTGCCCGGCGTGGAGTCGCGCAGCGACTCGCCGCGGATGAATGCCACCATGACGCCGTCGGGCGAGAGCGCCGGCCGCATTTCGCCTACCGGGGTGAAGGTGATCTGCACCGCCGGCCCCCCCTCGGCGCGCACCGCGTAGAGATCGCCGCCCGCCGGGGCGCCGCCGCCCACGAACACGGCGTACGCGTCGCGCCCCACCTCCATCTGCCCCCGGAGCGGCGGCAACGTGCCCCCGCACGCGGCAACGAGCGCGAGCGCGGCCGCCGTCCATGGTACCGCCGGCAGCTTCATTGCCCGGCGCCGACCGCCCGGCTGAATTTCCAGTCCAGCGGCCGCCCAGCCGCTTCGGACATCGCGCGCTCGAAGTCGCCCGGAGCGGCGGTGGCGTTCCGGTGGGCCGCGAGGTAGCGCCGGAGTCCGCGGAAGAACGTGGAGTCGCCCACACTCTGGTGGAGCTGCTGGATCGCATTCAGTTGGCGCGTGGGGGCGACGGCGGGGCCCGTTTCGCCCACATGATGCGCCCAGAGCGCGGCCAGATAGACCGCCACCGCGCTCGACGGCCGTTCGGTGGGCGGGCCGGACTCGCTCACGGCGTCGCCGAACCACTGGGCTGCGGTGGCCCGAGCCACCTCGCGCTCGCCGATCTGCCCGCCATGCACGCGCGCCTGATCGTAGAGCACGACGGAAGCCCCCGCGTGCCCGATGGGCGCCAGGATCGCCGAGACGTGCGCGAGCCCAGGATAGGGAAACGGCCCCAGCAAGCCGCTCAGCCAATCCACCATTTCTCCCGCGCGACGGAACGCGCCGGCAACCGCCGCCGCGGAATCCGCCGGCGTGGTCCAGAGCGTCACCGGCACGCACGCCCTGGTGCAACCCGGGTGCGGCAGAGGGGTGACGGCGTAGTGTCCGGCCGCGACCGCGAGCGCATCGAGGGGTACCGGCACATCCATTCGGAAGTGCCAGGTGCTGTGGCCGTAGTTGAGCGTGTCGATCCCCGTGAGCACGCCATTGGCCACGACGCGCTGGCCCTCCGACGCCTGCACGTTCCAGGTGACGGTCGCCCGCCCGGTGGTGCCGGTCGGAACGGGTAGCCAGAGCCGGGCCGTCGTTCCGACGGTGCTCCCCGCGAGCGCGCGCGCGCCGGCCCGGTCGGGGCCCACGTGGAAGCCGCCCGAGGGATAGCCATGATAGCGGACGCGGGTCGTGAGCGTGTCGCCGGGCGCCTTCTCGTGGGGCACCACCACGAGGGCGCTGTCGCGCGAGTACATCGTGCGCGAGAGCCGCGTATTGGGCTGGCCGTCCACCAGCACGCGGATCACGTCCATCGCGGAGTCGAGCTGCATTTCGACCGGGTTGACGGACTCGAGACGCCAGCCGGTCTCGACCTCGCCGAGGAGGTAGGCACCGGTATCGCTGGTGACGATGGTGATGTCGTAGCGGAGGGGATCGTGCGGCCGAGCGGGCCCCTCCTGCGCCGCGAGCGTCGCCGCGGCGGCGAAGAGGAGCGCGGGCAGCACGCCGGCGATGCTCTTCATTTGCCGAGCCGTGCGTGAAAGAACTGCAGAATCCGCTTCCAGGCGCGCTCCACCTGCGGCCCGTCCGACCCCTCGCGCCCGGGCTTGAGGAAGCCGTGGCCGGTGCCCGGGTAGATCTCGTGCACGAAGGTCTTTCCGGCCGACTGCATCTCCGCCACGACGTTCGGCAAGGCCGCGGTGATCCGCGCGTCGTTCTCGCCGTAGATGCCGAGCACCGGCGCCTGGATCCGGCGGATCGCGGCGGAGTCAGGCGCAGGTCCATAGCAGACGACGGCGGCGCGGAGATTCGGGTTGTTGGTGGCGTAGCGGAAGCTCTGGCCGCCGCCCCAGCAGAACCCGATGGTGCCGATATCGTCCTTGAGCACCGCGGGGAGCGCCTTCACGTAGCCGTAGGTGGCGTCGAGGTCGGCGGTAATCCGCTCGGGCTCGAGCTCCGCCACCAGCTTGCGGCCGGAGTCCGCGTCGGCGGGGCTCCGCCCGTGCTTCGAGGACAGCAAATCGGGAACGATGGCCACGAACCCCTCCTTCGCCAGGCGGTCCACCACGGTCGGCTCCCAATCGGTGAGGCCGAATATTTCGTGGATCACGATCACGGCCGGCGCCTTCGACTTCCGTTCCGGGTAGGCGATATACGCCCGGAGCGTGTCCGCGCCCCGGGGAATCTTCACCCACTCGCCGTGCGTCGTGACCGCGTCGTGCCGAGCGGCCTGGCGGCCGCGCGCCATCCACGCCACCGAGCCTCCCACCGCTGCCGCGAGCGCGGCCACGACGGCATACGTCGCGGCACCGCGCAGGCGCCCGCGACTGTCGGCGCTGGTCATGGCAGGCTCCTGAACTCCACCCGGTTCTCCATCAGCAGCGGAATGGCGACGCGGTGGCGCTTCGTATCGATCCCGATGTCGGCAGGCGACGGCAGATCGCCGGCGACCGTGGTGGACTTGCCGTCCTGCAGCACGAACAGGCTCGAGTCCGCCCAGCTCGTGATGAGGAGCCGGCTGGAGTCGAGCACTTCGACCCCGTCGAGCTGCCCGGCCGTCGTGCCGAGCGAGGTGACGGTCCTGCTTCCGGGCGTCCACCCGCGGACGACGGTGCCGGCGAACGGCACGATCACGTAGCGCCCGTGCCCGCCGTCCCAGGCGATCCCGTTCGGACCCATGAGGCTGTCGGACGCGAGCGCCACGCGCGCCTTGTGTCCGGCACCGATGTGGAACACCTGGTCGGGGCCGGTGTGCTTCATCCCGCTAGCACTGCCCTCGACGCCGGTATCGGTGATGTAGACGCCGTCGGGGCCGACCACCAGATCGTTCAGGAACTTGGCTTTCCCCTTGAGGTCCACCGAGGCCACGGGCGCGCCGGTGCGACGGTTGAATGCGCGGACGACATCGACGTCGGCCACCCAGAGGGTGTCGCCCTGCAGCCCCAGCCCCTTGGGCGCGTTGAGCGTAGCGCCCCCGGCGCCGCCGACGATCCACTTCATGGAATCGACGGTGCCGTCGCCGTGAAGGCGGGATATGTAGCCGTTGCCGTCCTTGGCGACGGGCGAGCCGTTGACGTTGGAGACGTACCACACGTCGAGTTCGGCGTCGTACCTGGCCGACTCGGGGTTCTGGAAGCCTTCGACCTTCGAAGGTCCGCCGGCCCCGACAGTCGTGTCGGCAGGTGTGCTGGCCGCAGCCGTATCGGCTGTCGACGCGGGGGCGCGGGCATCGCGCCCGCCGCACGCGGCAGCCAGTGCGAGGACCGCGATGGCAGGGGTCCAGCGTGATCCGGTCATGCTCTGCTCCTCGGTTGAGCGCGCGCTGCGTGAGATACCGGTGCTGCGCGCAAGATAGTGCGACATCCGCACTGTTGCCCGCCTCCAGGCGCACAGCGGGCTCCGCTTCCTTGCCGGTGCACCACAGAGGCACAGAGGCGCACGGAGGTGCACAGAGGCAACTGCAATTGCTTGCTCCGTGCGCCTCTGTGCCTCTGGGGTGAATCAGGCTCCAGGCCGTCCCCTGTGACCGGCGTCACGAGCCCAAGCCGGGGTGATCCCCATCATGGCCCTCCGCCCCTCCGCGTCCCGAGCTTTGTAACGTCCGTCCACCAGCTCGCACAGGTTTACCAGACGCCCACGGGGAGGCGCACCATGGTTGCGACTGCAGCGCTTCGCTGCGTTCTCCTTGCCGGCCTTGGCGCGGCCGCCGCCTGCGGGTCGGAGACGGTGGCGCCCCCCGTGCCTCGTGCCACCGCGGTGTGGGTGGACTCGCTGCCCCCGGTCCCCACCTCCTATCTCGACGTGCCCGTACGCTACGACCTGGGCCCGGCCATGCGCTGGCTCGAGTCCGAGGTGCCCACCACGCTGGGCACCCTGGAGCAGCGGCACCAAGTGCCGGGCAAGCAGCGGCTGCACTACGCCTATACGGCCGAGCGCGGGCCGTTCAGCCTCCACGTCGACGGCCGCACCGCTGTTCTTCAGGCCGACGTACGGTACCGGGTCCATGCCTGGTACAACCCGCCGGTGCTCCCCGAGATCAGCGCCAAGTGCGGCGGCGACGACGACCAGCCCCGCGCCCGCCTGACGGTCGCGACCACCGTCCAGCTCACGAGTGGTTGGACCCTCCGCCCACGCACCCGTGCCGTCGTCACCCCGCTCTCGAGGAACGACCGCTGCAAGGTCACCTTCCTCAAGCTGGACGTGACGGACAAGGTGATGGACGCGGCGCAGGAGGCACTGCAGCGGAAGCTCGCCGGCCTGGACGCACGGATCGCCGCGTTCGATCTGCCCGGCGAGTCGCGCCGGCTGTGGGACATCCTCGGCTCGCCGCTCAAGCTCACGGACAGCCTCTGGCTGGTGATCCACCCATCCACCGTCCGGATCGGCATGCTCCGGATGCGGGGCGACACGCTCGTAACCACGCTCGGGCTGTCGGCCAACCCGCGCGTAATCGGCGGCCCCAGGCCGGACGCGGCGCCTCCACCCATGCCGCCGCCGCAGGACTCCACCTCGCGACCTCCGGTGCTGCACCTGCTCACCGAAGCGCGGGTGCCGTACGATGTGGCCAGCAGCATTCTCACCAGGGAGCTGCGCGGCACCATCATCAAGGTGGCGCGCCAGCGGCTCGTGCTCGACAGCCTGCAGCTCCTGGGTGTGGGCGACGGACGCGTTGCCGTGGGGCTGGCGGTGCACGGCTCGGTGCGCGGCGTGCTCTACGCGGTGGGTCACCCGGCCTACGACACGGCGACTGCCCGGTTGTACATGCCCGACCTGGTGTACGACGTGGGGACGCGCGATCTGATGACGGGCACGCTCGCCTGGCTGGCGGGCGGCCAGATCGAGGATTTTCTGCGGACTCGGGTGCGCATCAAGCTCGGTCCCATCCTGGCCGATGGTCGCGACCTGCTGGAGCAGAACCTCAACCGCGATCTGGCCGACGGCGTCCACCTCGGCATGGACGTGAGCTCGGGCCGGGTGCTCGGCGTCCGCGCCGCGCCCCACGCGCTGCTGGTGCGCGCCGTGGCGTCAGGCCAGGGGGAGCTGGTGCTCGAGCTCCGGCCGGAGCAGCTCGTGGGGCAGGAGACGCTGGGGGCGGCGGTGCGGTCGCGCTGAGGCGCGCGCGCTTGCACGCGCCGCGGGGCGGGTGGCATCTTCGGAGCCATGAGCCCCGAGAGCGACACTCCGTCCGGCATCGTCCGGGTCGAGCCCTTCAGCGGGTTCGTGCAGCGGTTCGAGGACCTCATCGGCGCCTCCAGCCGGATGGAGCTCTACTTCATCCACTCCCGGCGCTGGCGCGAGAATCACGACGCCGCGATCAAGGCCTTCCTCGGCCGGGAGGGGACGGCCATCGAGGTGTTTCTCCCCGACCTCGAGAGCCACGAGCTGATGTACTCGCTCGGCCGGCACTTCGAGGACGGCCCCCTGATCCCCGCCCTCGTGGTGGACGCGTACCGCTACTTCGCGCGGCTCTCGCAGGACTTCGGGAAGCCCGTGCCGGTCTGGCTCTTCAGCCGGTATCCCACATTCTCGTTTTACCGGTTCGACGATCGCGCCGTCCTCGCGTTCTACTCCAACACCGCCGCGAAGAAGGAGCTGCCTGCCTTCGAGATCACCCTGGATTCGTTTCTGGGTCGGTTTCTCGCGGAGGACGTCGAGGACCTGAAGCGGGAATGCCGCCGGCGCGAAGTGGGTGAGCTCGAGGCGGTGATCGAGGCGGCGCTGCAGGACCCGGTG
Source organism: Gemmatimonadales bacterium (assembly GCA_025927545.1). Taxonomy (GTDB): domain Bacteria; phylum Gemmatimonadota; class Gemmatimonadetes; order Gemmatimonadales; family GWC2-71-9; genus CAVVWJ01. The sequence goes on along the minus strand of JAICLE010000081.1, from coordinate 5,125 downwards.
GTCACCCTGCGGACGCTTCCCGGAGAGTCCCCGCCCTGACAAGAAGGGCCCGACCTACGAGGCCGACTCCTCGGGCGGCCCCGAGGCACGCGCCACCTGATCGGCCTTGACCCTGGCCGCGTCGAAGCGCCGGGCCGAGGCCGTCATCTTCTCGATTGTCTCGTCGAACTCCGCCTTGGCGCCGCGCTTGAACCGGAGCGGGTTGATCCGGGCGACCACGAAGGCCCGGAGGTAAGGACTCTCGAAGCCGCGCTCCTTGAGCCCCTTCACCGCTTCGGCCACCGCGTCTTCCAGCTCCAGCACCATGGCCGCGCGCTCGCGCCGGATCTCGAGCGCCTTGGGCAACGACGAGGTGACGAAGCGATCGATTCGCCGCAGCACGGGGTGGTAGGCGCCCCCGGCGAAGCGTCCGTTCTGCATGTAGCAGAGTCCGAGCGTAAGCAGCGCGGCTTCCTCGAACTCCGTCTCGAACTCGCGCTCGGGGCGGTCGTCGAGCTGGGCGAGGTGCTCCGCCAGGCGCGCCACTTCCAGGGCGCGCTCGCGGAGATTGTGAGCCTTCTCGGTGTTGAGTATCAGGATGCGCTGCGCTACTTCGGGCTCGGGCACCACGATGGCCACGGCGGCGCGGGCGCCGAGGGTGCGGAGCGCGGCAAGGCGGTGGTTGCCGTTGGGCGTCCAGTAGTGCCCGTCGCCGGAGCGGACGACGACCATGGGGTCGAGATAGCGGCCGAGCCGGTCGATGGCGGAGCAGAGCTTGGCGACGTGGGCGTCCGAGAGGTCCCGCTGATAGGGCGTGGGCTCCACGAGGTCGATCGGCAGGCCGGCGAAGAGTTGCCAGTTCCCGCCCAGCGGGTCACGGTAGACCGACAGCACGCTCCCGCCGTCGGCCTCGATCGTCTCGGCCAGGCGGGTCACGGCGGCCGGTGGAGCGCCGGAAGCGAGGGCGTCGGCGGTGATGCCACGGGAGCGGGGGGCGCCCTCGGGACGCTTCTTCCGGCGGGGGGCGGACTTCTTCTTGGCAGCCTTCGGTTCGGCCATGGGAAGCTCCGGAATGGGCGGCACGAAGCCGATGGGATACGTAAACGCCGCGGCGGGCCAACCGGAAGGCGTGAGTCGCCAACGGGGCGCTCGGTTGTCCGCATAGGGGTCTTACCGCGGGCGGTGCGGGTCCGCACATTGAGGGCGCCGGCGACAGGGCGAGGGTGGCGGTTCGCGTGATAGTTCGGGCACTACCTACAAACATGGTCGCGGGCATCGTGGGAGCGGGCTGCCTCGCGTAAGACGAGGGGGCAGCTGGGTACCTGGCATTTCTCCTGGTGCGCGGCCGAGCGTGGAGATCGGCGTGGCGACCACAGTGACATGTCGAGGCTCTCCGCCCTGCCAACTCAGGCGGCTGGGAACGTCCACCTGAACGAGTTCGTCCCCAACACTTTGCGCTCGAGGTCAGCCTGCAGGACCTGCCACACCTCGTGGAAAACGTCGCCAGAGTCGGCCATGTCGGATCCCTTGATTCTGTCACTGCAGAGGAGGTGCATGATGGCACGAGTCCTCATTACGGGCACCAGTTCGGGCATCGGGTTGGCCACCGCCGTGGCCTTCGCCAGGGCCGGCCACAAAGTGTATGCGACGATGCGGAATCCCACCGGCGCACCCGAGCTCGGGCAGCGCGCCAGATCGGAAGAACTCCCGATCACCATTGCGGCGATGGATGTCGATTCCGATGAGTCGGTGAATGCGGGGATCGAGCGTATTCTGAACGATGGCGGGGCGATCGACGTGCTCGTCAACAATGCGGGGATCGAACGCAGTGGCTCGGTGGAGGAGCTCGCGCTGGCCGAGTTCCGAGCTGTGATGGAGACGAATTACTTTGGCGCGCTGCGCTGTATCAAGGCCGTGATTCCGGCAATGCGTGCACGAGGGAGCGGCTGCATCATCAACATCGCCTCGATAGCGGGGCGCATCGCTTGTTCACCCCTGGCTCCCTACGCTGCCTCGAAATTCGCCTTGGAGGCGTTGAGCGAGTCGCTGGCCCAGGAAATGAAGCCCTTCAACGTCCGAGTCGCGATCGTGGAACCGGGCATCATCGACACGCCAATGGCCAGACGCATAGAGAGTCCATCCAATCCATCACAGTATCCTCAGCAGCGCCGGTTCGGCGCGATGTTCGCGGCGTCGCTGGCAAACCCCGCCTCGCCCGCAGTGGTGGCAACGAAGGTGGTTGACATCGCCGACAGCGGCACCTGGCGACTGCGTCATCCGGTGGGCCCCGACGCGGAAGGCTTCCTCGGGTGGCGTCAGGCGATGGGCGACGAGGAGTGGGTGGACTGGGGAGCCCTGGACGACGATGCCTGGTATGATCGATTGAAAGTCGATTTCGGCATGGACGCCCGGCCGATGGCACGCTCATAACGGGAGGGTCCCGTCTCCCACCCGAGGAGCTGCGTGCCAATCAGCCGGGCCGTTCAGCATCGCGCAGACGTCGAACCCGACTGACGCCACCGACAATCACGGTGGGGGATTGTGAGAGCAGGATCGCCTTCGCGTTCAACACGCCGGAGCTCGAAAGCGCCTCCGGACATCGAAACTGGCGCAATCCGACCGGGCTGGCTGGAGATGGTCTCCCGGGCGACAAAGGATTCCATGAAACTCGACATCTATCTCAACTACAACGGCAACTGCGAACAGGCATTCCGCTTCTACGAGCGGCACCTCGGCGGCAAGATCACGATGATGATGACGCACGGCCAGCAGCCGAACGCAGCGGATGTGCCGCCCGACCGGAAGGACGCCATCCTTCATGCCCGGATCGAGCTCGGCAGGACCGTGCTCATGGGCGCCGACATCCCCGGCTCGGAGCCGATGCGGAGCGCTTACCTGACCCTGACCGTCGACAGCGCCGAGGAAGCGGAGCGCCTCTATACCCTGCTCTCCGATGGCGGCCAGATCTTCATGAAGCTGGAGGAGACCTTTTTCGCGTCGCGCTTCGCCATGCTTCGCGACAGGTTCGGCACGTCGTGGATGCTCCTCCATGAGCGAGGGAGCGCGACCTGAGCCCCGAGATTCTCTTCGCGGCGCTGGGCGTGCTGCTGGCAGGCCTCGGGTGGCCCCTGGCCCGCCGGCGAGTGGGACCGAATCGCTGGTACGGCCTCCGGGTGACCGCCACGTTCGCCGATCCCTACGTATGGTACGAGGTCAATGCCGTGGCCGGCCGAGACATGGTGGCCCTGGGCGTCCTCCTCGTGGTGCTCGTCGCCACGCTGCCGACCGTGGCCGGCGTGCGAGGCCCCGCCTTTGCCATCACCGCCGCGGCCGTGACGGTGGCCGGCTCCCTGTTCATGACTGTGCGTGGGTGGCGCCTTGCCACTCGCCTCGCCCGAGGGCGGAGGACGGAAACGGACGCGACCTGAGCGAACGCCACCCCAAGGCTTTCGACCCGGGGAAGAGGACGCGTGCTTGTAACCGCCTACCTGCCGGATCGATGCAATTACAACCGGTTGAGAGAGCAGGGACCGGTCCGGCGGCGACGGGAATCCAGAGCAGGCAAGGGGCCCCTCGCGCCCGGTAAACAGGCCTACCTCTGCTTTAGCGGTCCCACCACATTCGGCACGTGGTGCACGATCCAGTTCTCGATCAGGTCCGCGATCTTCTCGTTGTTGAGCTCCAATGCCATGGTGTGGCCGTTGCCGAAGAGCCCGGCGTCAGGGAGCCAGATGGTCGTGGCATCTCCACCCAGGCCGACGAGCGTATCGGTATAAGCCTTGAATGGCGCGGGGTCGAGATTATCTCCGGCAATTCCGAGAAACGGGGTCCGCGCCGCCAGCTCGTCGGGCGGCCGGTTCCCCTCGGCGCCCGGGAATCCTTCGATTCCGATCACCGCCTTGACCTTGTACAGCCGCCCGCTCGCCGCGACCATCACGTTACCGGTACCGGTGGACCACCCGAGCAGAATGCACGGGCCGATCGTGTCCACCAGCGCTTTCAGATCTTGCTGTATGTATCGGTTCTCCGGCGCGTCCCGGTACGCCGGCTGGATCTCCTTCAGGTAGTTCTTGACGTACGCGAGCGGAAACTTCCGATTGGGATAGGCGGTCCGGAAAGTCGGCCCCCAGCGAAACGCCGTCCAGGCCGATTGCTCAGAGTAGATATTGGCCTCCTCCATCGCCGTGGGCGGGAGGAATGGTGGCTGGGTGGTCGCGAATCTGTTCGTCGGGTCCCAGCCGGCTCTCCCCCGATTGGGACCATCGACGTCGTAGACCGCGAATCCCCGCCGCGTGAAGCTGGTGAACCATCCCTCCCGACCGTCTGGGGTCGTTCTGAAGAACTCGCCGGTGTGGCCGCCGCCGTGCATGAATACGATCGGAAAGCGGTACTTGGTCTGCTCCGGGACCTGATACTCGACGTACATCTGATGGACCGCGATGTTCCCCGGCAACGACCTGGGAGAGTTGATATCGGTAGACGAATTCGGACTGCGGAACTCGATACTGCCACCGACGTAGAACGTACCTTGCGCGGCGAGATGCAGCGGCCTGTGCGCCTTCTGGTGCTGGCCGTACGCCGGTACCGACGCGAGAAGGAGAAAGAGGCCGCCTGAGGCCGACGCCTTCAACGATGGGGCGAGTCGAGCCATGTAGTCCTCCGAAGTCGGCACTCGTGAGATGCGGATCGGCTGGTCGGGCCCGGGATGCAGGGCTGAGAGAAGGCCAAGCTCCGGGTGTTGGGCCGAGCGCGCAACCACAAAATGTCCCACCCGCGACAGAATTGTCCCGCGCGACTTAGCGGTGCGCATGCCCCGCGCGGCCATGCATCCCGATGTATCCCCCACACAAAAGAAGTGTTGGATTCGGCGGCGCTGGGCGACAAAGCTCGAGGGGGCGCCCCTGCCGCCGAGACGCCCGACTGACCCCAACCTCCGACAGGAGCACTCACCATGGCCACCAGGATTCGGCACTCGACGGTCGAGCGGGGCTCCGCTGTACTCGCTGCTGTCGCCGCCGGGCTCGCGTTGCTGCCCGGTGCAGGCGCCGCCCAGAACCTCAGTGACGTGAAGCCGCCACCCAAGCCCCTGGTCCTCGCCCAGCAGGGCAGCTTCTTCGTCGGCGGCAAGCAGCAGTTCAGCGACGCC
>JAICLE010000110.1 GCA_025927545.1 Gemmatimonadales bacterium | reverse complement strand
GTCGAGCGCCGCCTCGGCGGCGCGCTCGAAGTCGGCGAGGTTGATGAGCTGGGGGTCGGGGGTCTCGAGCGGCATGGCTCAAGATGGTGCGAGTGGATGACGGGAACAACGCTACGACCGATGGGGATGTCGCGACGCCGCGAGCCGGATATATTGATCCCGTCGTCTTTCCCCTCGGTCGCTTCCGCTCCGTAGGAGCCGATGCGCATCTCACTGCTGCTGCCTGACTCCGTCCGGGCCGGAAGCCTTTCGCTCACTTTCGAGAACCGGGGGCTACTGCCTCACGAGGTCGCCATCTGAATCTCATGGCGCGGAACGTGTGACGACAGCCGGGCCTGTCGGCGTCGTCGCCGAGCTCTGGCGGTTCCCGGTCAAATCCATGGGAGGTGAGCGACTCGATGAGGCCTGCATCACCAGCCAGGGCGTGCTGGGTGACCGTGGCTTTGCGCTGCTCGACACTGAAACGGGCGCGGTGGTCAGCGCTTCCAGCAAGCACTTTCCGGGGCTGATGAATGCGCGGGCGACGTTCCTCGAGCCGCCACGGGCCGATACCGCCCTCCCTCCGGTACGGATTACGCTGCCCGATGGGACATCGGGGACCAGCGACTCACCCGCCATTTCCGCGCTTCTCTCATCGCACTTCGGTCGGAGCGTCACACTCGTCCGTACGATGCCCGATTCCTACGCGAAGAGGCAAGCGGCCTTCTTCACCGAAATCGGCCTGGAATGCGTCTCGCCGGCGGATTCTTTTGTCGACTTCTGCCCGGTGTCGGTCATCACTACGGCGACCTTCGCCGAGCTGAGCGTGGCTTGCTCGGAGAGCCGGTTCGATCCGCGGCGCTTCCGGATGAACGTCATCGTGGAGACGACAGCCACCGGCTTCGCCGAGAATGCCTGGGTGGGCTGTCAGCTTGCTCTGGGCGGTCATCTGCGGCTGGCGATCATCATCCCCGATCCGCGATGCGTCATGATGACCTTGCCGCAAGGGGATCTTCCCAGGGATCCGGATATCCTCCGCACCGTCAGCCGGACGAACAGCCTCCGCGTCGGCACGGGAGGCCTGCTGCCGTGTGCCGGCGTCTACGCTACGGTCGCTTACCCCGGATCTGTCGGAAACGGGGATCCCGTCCTCCTTACCCACCGCTGACCCAGGGCGTTAGGTTGAGGCATCCCGATCTCCCAGACCCAGGCTGCCATCCTATTGATGTGCCCGGCCACCCGTAGTCCGGCTACAGCTGCTCCATGACCAGACTGCAGCAGCAGCTCGAAGCAGGTCTTGCGGGCCGCTACCGCCTCGAGCGGGAGCTCGGCGAAGGTGGCATGGCCGTGGTCTTCCTCGCGCAGGACCTCCGCCACGACCGCAAGGTTGCGGTCAAGGTTCTCCGCCCCGACCTGTCGGCCGCCATCGGCGCCGAGCGGTTCCTGCGGGAGATCAAGCTCGCCGCGGGCCTGAACCATCCGCACATCCTGCCGCTCTACGATTCCGGCCAGGCGGGCGAGCTGCTCTTCTACGTAATGCCCAACATGGAGGGCCGCTCCCTCAGGGAGCGGCTCCAGCGCGAGCGGCAGCTTCCCCTCTCCGACGCCCTCGCCATCACCCGCGAGGTTGCCTCGGCGCTCGATTACGCCCATCGCCACCAGGTGGTGCACCGGGATATCAAGCCCGAGAACATCCTGCTCCACGAGGGATCGGCGATGGTGGCCGACTTCGGCATCGGAAAAGCTCTCAGTGCTGAAGGCTCCCTGACGCAGACCGGCATGGTGATGGGCACGCCCATCTACATGAGCCCCGAGCAGGCGGCCGGCGATCCCGGCGTGGACGGCCGCACCGATCTCTACAGCCTCGCGTGCGTCCTGTTCGAGATGCTGACCGGAGAGCCTCCCTTCACCGGCGCTACCCCCCAGGCCATCATCGCCAAGCGGTTCGTCTCTCCCATCCCGAAGGTGCGGGTGGCCCGCGACGTGCCCGAGGCGGTGGACGACGCGCTGACCCGCGCCCTCGCTCGGACCCCGGTGGACCGGTTCGCCACGGCGGCGCAGTTCGGCGAAGCGCTCCGGGGGATCAACGGGAGCGGCCCTTCGGAGCACGCCACTGCCGTCGGTCGGACGCCCGCCTCCTCGCCCGCGCGGAAGGCCATCGCGGTGCTGCCGCTGGCCAACATGAGCGCCGATCCCGAGAACGAGTACTTCAGCGACGGCATGACCGAGGAGATCATCAACGCCCTCGCGAAGGTTCCCGGCGTGCAGGTGGCCTCGCGCACATCCTCGTTCGCCTTCAAGGGGAAGGAGGTGGATGTCCGCACGATCGGGGAGAAGCTGGGGGTCAGCTCGGTGCTCGAGGGAAGCGTGCGCAAGGTCGGCAACCGGGTGCGCATCACGGCACAGCTCATCAACGTGGCCGATGGCTACCATCTCTGGTCCGAGACCTACGACCGCCAGCTCGAGGACGTCTTCGCCATTCAGGACGAGATCTCGCACGCCATCGTGGACGCCCTGAAGCTGCGCCTGGGCAGCGACGCCGAGACCCTGGTGGCGCCGGCCAAGAACATCGAGGCGTACACGCTCTACCTGAAGGGCCGCTTCGTGTTCAACAAGGACACCGAGCCCTCGACCCGGAAGGCGCTCGACTTCTTCCAGCAGTCGCTGCTCCAGGACCCGGGCTATGCCCGCTCCTACGCCGGCATCGCCGACTGCTGGACCCAGCTCGCCGACGACTTCGTCGTGCCGGACGACGCCTATCCCCGGGCCAAGGCGGCGGCCACCCGGGCACTGCAGCACGACCCCGACCTGGTCGAGGCGATCACGTCCGTGGGCAAGGTGCTGTGCTGGTACGAGTGGGACTTCGCTGCGGCCGCGCGCCAGCTCCGCCGGGCGGTGGCGCTGAACGAGAACCACGCGGAGGCGCACTGGGCGCTCGGCAGCGTGCTCCCGACGGTTGGGCTGCTGCCCGAGGCGGTCGAGGAGATGCGGAAGGGGCTCATCCTGGACCCGCTCTCCGCGGTGTACAGCCGCTGGCTCGGGCGCTTCCTCCTGTTCGGCGGCGATTATGCCCGTGCGATCGCGCAGGCCGAGAAGACGATCGACCTCGACGCCGACTATGCCTATTCCTACCTCGACATCGGCTCCGCCTATCTGGAGCTCGGCGATCCCGAATCCGCCCTGCAGTGGCTCCAGCGGGGTCAGGGATTGGAGAACAGCGTGCGCTCCTACGACGCCATGATCGTGCGGGCACTCGCGCCCCTGGGCCGTCGCGAGGAGGCCGACGAGATCCTGCACCGGCTGGAGGATGAGTCCCGCCAGCACTATGTCCGGTCCGAGATTCTGGCGATGGGCTACGCCGCGGTGGGCGATCGCGATCGCGCCTTTGGCGGCCTGGAGCGCGCCTTCCAGGTCCGGTCGGCCGGCCTCATCTACCTGCACGTGGATCCCGGCTACAAGCCGCTCCGAGCCGATCCTCGATTCGGCCAGCTCGTGGAGCGAATCGGTCTGCGGTAGGTCACACGGCCATTCCATGACCGCCGCCATTCGTTCGCTCCCGGCCGCCCTCGCCCTCTTCCTCACCGTCGCTCGGCTTCTCTCGGCCCAGGCGGACTCCGCCTCGCCGATCATGGCCGGCCTCGGCAATCACGGCCGGAACGCGGACCGCCCCTACGTCACCGCCGGCGACCGCGCCTACCTCATCGGCACGCAGGATGGAAACTTCCCCGACATGGGCAGCCACGTGCCCGGCGAGATGGCCGGCCTGTGGCTGCACCCGATCAAGCTGATAGACGGGTTCCGCGCGACGGTCACCGATTCGGCGACGCATCGGCGCTCCGTGCTGTCCCACGCCGCCGAGTTCATCAACTATCCCTACGGCAATCGGCTCCGCTATGGCCCGGTGCTGGACAGTCTGGACGTCGAGCGCTTCCAGTTCAGCCCGGACGGCCGTCAGGGCGTGGTGGTCCGCTACACCTTGCATAATCGCGGCGCGCGGGCGAGAACGCTGAGCTTCGACTTCGCGGTCAAGACCGATCTCCGCCCGGTGTGGTACTCGGAGCACATCGGTATCCATGATGCGCCCGACGCGGTCGCCTGGCAGGAGAAGCGGGGCGTGTTCCTCGCCCGCGACCGCCACCATCCGTGGTTCGCCGTATGGGGCGCTACGCCTTCCTCGGATGCACAGCCGGTGAGTCATCCCGATGCCATCCGGACCAGGGGCAGGGGAGTGACCGCCGCCTCCCGCTACCGGCTCTCGGTTCCACCCCGTGACTCCGCCGCGCTGACGTTCGTGCTCGCCGGCTCGGCGACGAGCGAGCGGGATGCGGTGGAGAGCTACCGCGGCATCGCGCGCGACCACGAGCGTCTCCTGCAGCGGCAGCGCGAGCGCTACGCGTCCCTGCTCGCTCGGGCGAGAGTCAGCATCCCCGACCGCGGGCTGCAGGAAGTCTACGACTGGGTACGGGTCAACACCCAATGGACGGTCCGGGACGTTCCCGGGATGGGCCGGGGCGTCGGGGCCGGTCTCATGGAATATCCCTGGTGGTTCGGCACCGAGACCTACACCCTCCAGGCGCTCATCGCGGCCGGCCAGCCCGACCTGGCGGAGGCGACGCTCCGCCTGCTCCGCCGTCAGTCGATGAAGGCGAACGCCAACGGTCGGATCGTCCACGAAGTCACCACCAACGGCGCGGTCGCGAACCAGGGCAACAGCCAGGAGACTGCGCAGTTCATTCTCACCGCGGGCAAGCTGGTCCGGTGGACCGGAGACCTGGCCTTCGCCGGCGAGATATACCCGGCGATGACCCAGGGCCTCCACTGGCTGTTGGCGGACATGGACCGGAACCATGACCTCTTCCCCGAAGGCTACGGGATCATGGAGGTGCTGGGACTCAACGCGGAGCTGATCGATGTGGCCGTGTATACCCAGCAGGCGCTCGCGGCCACCGCGCGGGTGGCCGAGCTCCTGGGCCGCACGGGAGACGCCGAGCAATACCGGAAGCTGGCCGCGGACCTCGAGGCAAGGATCAACCGGCGCTTGTGGATCCCGGATGAGGGGTCCTACGCCGATTTCTACGGCACCAGAGCGCAGGCGATGAGCGCCGCGGAAGGAGCCAGCAAGCAGATCAGGCTCAAGGAGACGAACGGAGACAGCCTGACGCCGAGAGATCGGGAGCTGATCGCGTACTACGAGCATCTCGAGCAGCGGCTCTCGTCCATGCCGGACACCACGCGGGGATGGATCACGAACAAGAACTGGGTCGTCACCACGCCGATGGAGGTCGGCATCGCCCCGCCGGAGCGGGCGCGGGCCGCGCTGGACAAGATCCGAAGGGAGAACGTCGGCGAGTACGGCCCCTATCTGTCGGCCGTCGACCGGCAGGCCATGATGACCATTGCCACGGGCGTGCAGGCGGTCTCCGAGGGCAGGTACGGCCGTACCGACCAGGCGATGTGGTATGTGGACAGGATCGTTCAAACCTTCGGCCGGACCCTCCCGGGCTCGATCTCGGAGATGATGCCCGACTACGGCTGCTTCGTCATCGCCTGGACCAGCTACGGGATCGTGGTGCCGCTGATCGAGCAGGTGTTCGGGATCGAGCCCGATGCTCCCGCCAGGAACGTGGTGTTACACCCGCATGTCCCGAGCGGATGGAAACAGATGAGTATCGACGCGCTTCCCGTGGGAACCAACACGATCTCGTTTTCCTGGCGGGAGACCGCGCGGGGCATCGAGTATGGCATCGAGGCCGAACAGGACGGCTGGACCTTCACCGTGAAGGAACCATCACCTGGTGCGAAGTACTATCTGAACGGCAGGCCGGTGGCCCCGAGGGCGTCGGGCATCGCCATGCACGGGACCCACAACCACCTGCTGGTGGTGCCGGCGCGTTGACGCGCGGCACCACCCCAGCGCGGACGTATGCCCTTCGACCCTCAGCCGATACTGCGCGGCGCTCTCGTCACCCTGCGGCCGCTTCGGGCCGACGATCGCGACGCGCTCTACGCCGTCGCCTCGGACCCGCTCATCTGGGAACAGCATCCCGACCGGACTCGCTCCGAGCCCGCCGGCTTCCAGGTGTTCTTCCGCCAGGCGCTCGAGTCCGGCGGTGCCCTGCTCGCGATCGACAATGCCACCGGAGCGGTCATCGGCTCCTCCCGCTATCACGGCTTCGACGAGGCCCTGGGCGAGGTGGAGATCGGCTGGACGTTTCTCGCGCGGAGTCACTGGGGCGGCCGCTACAACCGCGAGATGAAGCACCTGATGCTCGCGCATGCCTTCCGCTTCGTGGGCCGCGTGGTGTTCATGGTCGGCCCCCGAAATGTCCGGTCGCAGCGCGCGGTGGAGCGGATCGGGGCCGAGCGCGCGGGCACCCACATCGACGGCACCGGCCGCGAGAGTCTCGTCTTCGCCATCACGAGAGCCGGCTTCGAGGAGAGGGCGCGGCTCCAGGCCCGAGCACCCGGACGGCCGGGGTAGTTGGATCGTGCCTCGGTGCCGCAGATGGTTTCGTCTGCCGGTGGCGGCCTGGAGGGACGCTGCCGTGGGGCGTCGTCGCGGAGCGCCGCCTCGCCGGGCGAGATCGCCATGGCCGAGCATCGGCCGGCCGATGCGCTCGTAGAGTTTCGCCAGAACGCCCGGATCTGCCCCATCTGCGGACTGGCGGACATCGGACGCGCCTGCGACGCGCCGGGTGTGCGCGATTCCTGGCTGGCTCAGGTCTACAAGCGCCTGGGCGAGCTGCACGCCCGGCGCGGCGATCGTAGCAAGGCGAGAAACTACTACGTGCGCTTCGTCGAGCTGTGGAAGGATCGGTAAACTGGAGGCGGCCGCGGCCGACTGAGTTTACTCCAGACCTGCCTTGGAATCGTCATGGGTCACGCGGGCCGGTGCGCGACGCCTCACGTGAGTAGCTCGCAAATATCAAGGAGCCGTCGCGGAGGAGGAGGCGAGGACCCGTGGCTTTGCGGCCCCGGGCTTTCGCCGGGTGTGCCGTTCTCGAGGAGACCGGCTCACTGTAGGGGGCGGTACCAGCAGCGTCAAGCGGCGCCTCGTGCGGGGCGAGCTCTGAACACGACATCTCGCCGGCTCCTCTCTGGCGCCGCCCCGGCCCACTCCCCACATTCGGGCACACAAGCTCCAGGGTCACCAGGTGACTGCACCCCCCGCCGCGCTGGCAGCGGCTCTCCGCGACCACTACACGATCGAGCGTGAACTCGGCCGTGGCGGGATGGCCACGGTCTACCTGGCGCAGGACCTCCGCCATCACCGTCCCGTCGCGATCAAGGTGCTCGACCCCGCTCTCACCCTCGGTGTCGGCCCCGATCGGTTCCGCCTCGAGATCGAGACCGCCGCCCGTCTGGAGCACCCGCACATCCTCCCCGTACTGGACTCGGGCGAAGCGCAGGGCTGGCTTTGGTACGCGATGCCCTATGTCGAGGGCGAATCGTTGCGCGGCCGGCTCGAGCGGACCGGGGCGTTGCCGATCGAGGAGGCAATCCGCCTGATCGGTGAAGCGGCCGACGCGCTCGACTGCGCCCACCGCCACGGCGTGGTGCACCGGGACATCAAGCCCGAGAACATCCTGGTGTCCGGCAGCCACGCCCGCGTGGCCGACTTCGGCGTCGCCCGGGCACTCGAGGCAGCCGGCAATGAGCGGCTGACCGGGACGGGCATGGCGGTCGGCACCCCGGCCTACATGAGCCCCGAGCAGGCGGGTGGGGCCCGGAACCTGGATGCCCGAAGCGACATCTACTCGCTGGGGTGCGTGCTCTACGAGTTGCTCGCGGGCGAGCCGCCGTTCACCGGCCCGACGCCGCAGGCGGTGATCGGCCGCCGCTTCGTCGAGTCCCCGCCACCCGTTCGCGGTCTGCGGCCCGCGGTACCCGAACACGTCGAAGCGGCGCTCATGCGAGCGCTGGCGCGTGATCCCGATGATCGCTTCGCGAGTGTGGCCGAGTTCGGCCAGGCGCTCGCCCGGCCGACCGGGGACGCCACTCGCCTCCCGCGCGCCGGCCGCACGGCGCGCCGCTCGGACCACGGCTTCCCCACGGGCGTCGCTCTGCTCGGACTCGGCGTGCTCCTCGGGCTCGGCGTGCTCTTCGCCTGGCTTCGGCCTCGCCCCCGGGACAGCGCCGGATCGAACACCAATCTCCTCGCGGTGCTCCCCTTCGAGAACCTGGGCGACTCGGCGGAGGCGTACTTCGCCGAAGGCGTGAGCGACGCCGTCCGCGGAAAGCTCGCCGCGTTGCGCGGCCTCCAGGTGATCGCCGGCACAACTTCGAGCCAGTACCGGCACACCACCAAGCCGCCGCAGGAGGTTGCCCGCGAGCTCGGAGCCCGCTATCTGCTGGTCGGCACCGTGCGGCCGAAGCTGGAGTCGGGCGAGGGATGGGTGACGGTGAGCACCGAGCTGGTGGAGGTGCGGCCGCGGGCGTCGCCGACCACGCGCTGGCAGGAGCCCCTCGAAGCGCCCATGACGGACGTGTTCCGCGTGCAATCCGACATCGCCCGCGGCGTAGCCGGGGCGCTGGGCGTTACGCTCGACGAGGGTGCGCGCCTCCGGCTCGCCAAACCGCCCACCGAGAACCTCGCCGCCTATCGGGCATTCCTCCGGGGAGAGCAGATCTCGGACAAGCTGGAGACGATCGATCCGGCCACCGTTCGCCGGGCCCTGACGTACTACGAGCAGGCGGTCGCGCTCGACTCCAGCTTCGTCGAGGCCTGGGCACAGCTCTCCAAGGGGCATTCGACGCTGTACTACAACGGCGGCACGCCGACCGCGGCCGAGGCCGAGGCTGCCCGGACGGGGGCCGCCCGGGCGCTGGCGCTCGGACCGATGCGGCCCGAGGGCAGGCTCGCCCAGGGCCTCTACTACCTTGGCGTCCTGCGCGACAACCCGAGAGCGCTGGAGCAGTTCACGCTCGGGCTTCGGATCGCTCCCAACCACGTCGAGCTGCTCGCCTTGACGGGGCTGGCCGAGCAGTACCTCGGCCGGTGGCAGCCCGCCCTGGAGCACTTCCGGCGCGCGTACGCGCTGGACCCCCGCTCGCCCAGCGCGGCGCGCACGCTGGCGTACGTGTATCTGATGATGCGCCGATACCCCGAGGCCCTGGCCGTCACCGATCGGGCGCTCGCGATCGAGGTGACGCCGCGGTTCGTGCACCTCAAGGCGATGATTCACCTGGCGCAAGGCGACCTCCGCCAGGCGAGAGCCGATGTGCGGGCGGGCCTGGGGCAGCTCGAGCCCGTGACCCTCGTCGCCACCTTCGCCTACGCATGGGATCTCTACTGGGTGCTGGAGGAGCCCGAGCAGCAGCTCCTGCTGCAGCTTCCGCCAAGCGCGTTCGACGACAACCGCGCCTCCTGGGGCCTCGCGCTGGCCCAGACCTACGCACTGCGGGGGGACGGGCCGCACGCGCGGGTGTACGCCGATACGGCGCGGCGCGCGCTCGAGCAGCAGCTCGCGGCGTCGCCTTCGAATTCCGAGCTCGTGGCGCTCCATGGCGTCGCCCTGGCGTACCTTGGCCGGAACACCGACGCGGTGCGTGAAGGCCAGCGCGCCGTCGCGCTCACCCCGATCAGCCGGCATGAGGAGTCGATGGCCGAGGCGTACGTGCAGCACCAGCTCGTGCGCATCTACGTGCTGGCAGGCGAGCCGGAGCAGGCATTGGATCAACTCGAGCCGCTGCTCCGGGTCCCGTACTTTCTCTCGGCCGGCTGGCTTCG
>JAICLE010000027.1 GCA_025927545.1 Gemmatimonadales bacterium | reverse complement strand
TCCGCGGCGGCGCCGGCCCCGCGCACGCCCGAGCGCCGAGGAGGGGCGGAGTCACGCCCGGAGAAGTGCCCGCCGCGTTCTGGCCTTGCTGCGCGAATTCCCGGTCGTCCGGGACGGCAGCCGGACGGGGGCGCGGCCGGAGGACTGTCGGCTTGTCCGGAGGCCGCGCCCCCGTCCGGCGTACGTCGGGGCCTCGGAGCCCGGCCGACGCTTCGATCAGAGGATCACCATCGCGTCGCCGTAGGAATAGAACCGGTAGCGCTCGGCGACCGCGTGCGCATAGGCCGCCATCGCGAGCTCGTGGCCGGCAAACGCGCTCACCAGCATCAGCAGGGTGGAGCGGGGCAGGTGAAAGTTGGTGAGCAGGCGGTCCACCACCCGGAAGGGATAGCCCGGGGTGATCATCAGGCTCGTGTCGCCCGTGCCCGCGCGCACCGTGCCGTCGGGCTGCGCCGCGCTCTCGAGCGCGCGGACCACGGTTGTGCCGACCGCCCACACGCGGCCGCCCTGCTCGCGCACCAGCTCGACGAGCCCCGCCAGCCGGGGCGAGATCTCGTAGTGCTCGGGGTGCATCCGGTGCTCCCGCGGGTCCTCCGTCTCCACCGGCCGGAACGTCCCCGGTCCGACCTGGAGATCGAGCCCGGCGATCACGACCCCCTTGGCCGAGAGCGCGTCGAGCAGCTCGGAGGTGAAGTGGAGTCCCGCCGTGGGCGCGGCGACGCTCCCCTCCACCCGCGCGTAGACCGTCTGGTACCGCGTCTCGTCCGCGTCGGTGGGATCGCGCGTGATGTAGGGCGGCAGCGGCAGCCGGCCGAATCGAGCAATCGCGGCGTCCGCCGAGGTGCCGACGAACCGGACCAACCGGTTGCCGTCGCCCAGCACCGAGACGGTCTCGATCGCGACGTCGTCGCCCAGCAGAATCCGCTTGCCCGGCTGGAGCGCGCTGCCTGGCTTGCCGAGCGCCACCCAATTCCCGTCGGCCGCCGGATGAATCAGCAGCACTTCCGCCGGCGCTCCCGACGAGCGCGTGCCCAGGAGCCGTGCATGCCGCACCCGTGTCGTATTGAGGACGAGCAGGTCGCCCGCGGGAATGAGCGATGGGAGCTGGGAAAACCGCGAGTCCGCCAGCACGCCGCCGCCCACGGAGCGGCTCAGGCCCGGCGGCAGCACGAGACGGCGGGACGCGTCGTTGCCGCGCCGGCCGGGGCCGCGCGCGAGGCGCTCCGCGCGCCGGTCGCCCGGCGCGGGCGCGCGGCGCTCGGCGCGGAGCACCATCAGGAGCCGGCTCGCCGCCCGCTCCACCAGCGGCTCCTGGGCAATGAGCTCGGGCGGCAGGTGGTAGTCGAAGGCGGCGGTGCGAAGCGGGGGGTCAGCCGTCAAAGATCGTCGTCTGCCCGGCGGGCGGGGTGATGCCGCAGCGGCGGTAGGCGAGCGCGGTCGCGCAGCGGCCGCGCGGTGTGCGCTCGAGGAAGCCCTGCTGGATCAGGTACGGCTCGTAGACGTCCTGCAGCGTGCCCGCGTCCTCGCCCACCGCGACCGCCACCGTCCCGAGGCCCACCGGACCGCCACCGAATTTCTCGATGATCGTGCTCAGGATCCGCGCGTCCATGTCGTCCAGCCCGAATTCGTCGACGTTGAGCCGGGCGAGCGCGGCGTCGGCCACCGCTGCGGTGATCCGACCGTCGGCCCTCACCTGCGCGTAGTCCCGCACCCGGCGGAGGAGCCGGTTGGCCACTCGCGGCGTGCCCCGGCTCCGCCGGGCGATCTCGGCCGCGCCCGCCTCGTCCATCGGCACCTGCAGAATCGCCGCGGACCGGGTGACGATCTGCTGCAGCTCCTCCGCGGGATAGAAGCCGAGCCGCTCGACCAGGCCGAAGCGGGCGCGCATCGGCGGGGTGAGGAGGCCGAAGCGCGTCGTGGCCCCGATCAGGGTGAACCGCTCGAGCGCCATCGGGATCGTCTGGGCGTGCGGCCCCTCGCCGATGCGCACGTCCACCCGGTAGTCCTCCATGGCCGGGTAGAGGAACTCCTCCAGCGCCGGCTTCATCCGGTGGATCTCGTCGATGAACAGCATATCGCCCGGGCCGAGCGAGGTGAGCAGGCCGACCAGGTCGCCCGGCTTCTCCAGCACGGGGCCCGAGCTGGTGCGGAGCTGCACGCCCATCTCGTGCGCCATGAGCATCGCGAGCGTCGTCTTCCCGAGCCCCGGCGGGCCGAAGAAGAGCGTGTGGTCGAGCGTGTCGCCCCGCTGCTTGGCCGCGTCCATGGCGATCTGCAGCGAACTCTTCACCTGCGCCTGGCCCACGAACTCGTCCAGCCGTGACGGCCGGAGCGCGGCGTCGGCGCCGGTCTCTTCGGGAAGGGATTCGGGGGTGGTGACCTGGAGCTTGCTCATTGGCGTCCTGATTCAGGCCTGAATGTCCGCGTCGGGGCGGGCATCGTGTCGGTATTCACCACAGAGGCACGGAGGGCACAGAGGGGCTCGGGCACGGAGCGCATCCGGGAGCGGAGCCACCACCAAGTTTTTGGTGTTGTCCGGGTCCAAGGTGCCCTCCTGGTATGGGAACCCTCCGTGCCCTCTGTGCCTCTGTGGTGAATCCAGCCACGATCTCCTCCCCCCACCGCTCAGTCGTCCAGCCGCGCGGTCCACCGCACGGGCCGGACATCGGGCTCGATGACGTGCCACGCCCGGCAATGGCCGCAGCGGTCGCGCGCGCGGGTGGTGCCGACCGGTACCAGCTTGCGGTTGGTGGTGCCGCAGCGGGTGCAGTTCCACTCCGCCGTCACGGCGGGCACGTTCGCGACGCTCATCGTCCTCCCCGGGCAGCGGCGAGCTGCTGGAGCGCCCGCCGAATGAGTTGCGACGTCTCGGGCGTGCCGCCGTCGGCGAGCGCGGCCCGCACGGCATCATCGGCCGCCGCCGCGCCGTAGCCGAGGCCCATGAGCGCGCGCACCGCCTCTTCCGTACCGGCCGGCCGGGGTGCGTGGGGCTCCAGCGCCACGTCGCCCAGCTTGTCCTGCAGCTCGAGCACCAGACGCTCCGCCTTCTTCCGGCCCACCCCGCTCACGGAGCTCAGCGCCGACAGGTCGCGCGCCAGCACGCTGCGTACCGTGCGCTCGGGCCCGAGCGCGGAGAGGAGCGCGAGCGCCAGCCGCGGTCCGAAGCCGCTCGCGCCGAGCAGCCGCTGGAAGACCGTGCGCTCGACCGCCCGCTCGAAGCCGTACAGCGACCAGCCGTCCTCCTTCACCACCAGCTCGGTGTAGAGGCTCACCCGTCCGCCCGCGGCCGGCATCCGCTCGGCCACGCCGGCCGGCACCGTCACCAGATAGCCGACGCCGCCATCGGTCTGCACCACGAGCGTGTCGCCCGCCCGCTCGGCGACCACGCCGGTCAGACTCGCGATCATCGCGCCCCCGTCACCCGGCTGAAGAACGCCGCCTGCCGGGTCGCGATGAGCAGGTGGGTGAGTGCGAGCGCCACCCCATCCGCCGCATCGGCCGGCGCGGGCGGCTCGCGGAGCCGGAGCAGTTGCGCCACCATGTACGCCACCTGCGGCTTGAGCGCGGCGCCGCGGCCCACGACCGTCTTCTTCACCTGCGCCGGCGAGTACTCCGCCACCGGCACACCCGCCTGCTCCGCCGCGAGCAGGATGACGCCGCGGGCGTGGCTCAGCACGACTGTCGTGCGTACGTTCTTCCCGAAGAACGCGCTCTCCACGGCCATCGCGTCGGGCGTGTGGCGCACGAGCAGGGCGGTGGTGCCGTCGTGGAGCACGCGAAGGCGGGCGGGGAGCGGGTCCCGCGCGGTGGTGGTAAGGGTGCCGCACTCCAGCAGCCGCGGGTGCCGGCCCGAGCCGCTCTCCACTACGCCGTAGCCGAGGATGGCGGTCCCCGGATCGATGCCCAGCACTCTCACCGGCGGGTTCTCAGGCCTCGGCCTCCGCCAGCTGCGCCGCGTCGATGTCGAAGTTCGAGGACACGCGGGAGACGTCGTCGAGCTCTTCCAGGACCTCCATCAGCCTGAGGATCCGCTCCGCATCGGCGCCCTCGACGCGGACGGTGTTCCGGGGCACCATCGCAAGCTCGGCCGAGTCGAGCTCGAGCTTCCGGGTCCGGAGCGCATCCTGCACCGCGTGAAACGTCGCCGGCGCGGTGGTCACCACGTACTGGTCGCCCTCCCGAACGAAGTCTTCGGCTCCCGCCTCGAGCGCGGCCTCGAGCGTGGCATCTTCGTCGTACCGGGCAGCGTCGAGATAGATCTGTCCCTTGCGATCGAACATCCACGCCACGGAATTGGTGGCGCCGAGGTTGCCGCCGTTCCGGCTGAACGCATGGCGGATCTCGGCCACGGTGCGGTTGGGGTTGTCGGTCGTGGCCTCGATGAAGATGGCGGCGCCGCCGGGGCCGTAGCCCTCGTAGGTGAGCTCCTCGTAGACGCTCCCCTCCAGCTCGCCGGTGCCCTTCTTGACCGCGCGGTCGATGTTGTCGGCCGGCATGTTCACCGCCTTGGCCGCGTCGATCGCGGTACGCAGTCGGGGGTTGCCGCCGGGATCGCCGCCCCCGCTTCGCGCGGCCACGGTGATCTCGCGGATGACCTTGGTCCACGACGACGCGCGCCGCGCATCGGTGACGGCCTTCTTGCGTTTGATCTGCTTCCACTTGCTGTGGCCGGCCATGGCCGAACTCCTTGGGACGGGCGGGGTTGTTGGCCGGAAACATAAGCGGCACAGCCGCTTGCGGCAAACATGGGGGTTGACCCGGCGAGGACCGGGGACTAGTCTCCCGCGCTATGATCCCGACCCGAATTCGATGCCTCGCCATCGCCGTGGCCCTCGCGGGCATCGCGGCGTGCGGCGGCGAGAAGCCACCCAAGATGGCCACCGTGGGCGAGGCGCTTCCCAATCTGCCGTTTCCCCCGAACCCGACCCTCGTGGGCCGGGCGGGCGGTCCCGACGCTCTCCAGCTCACCGTGCGGTCCCCGCTTCCGGCGGCCGAGGTGGCCGACTACTACCGTGGCGTGTTCAAGGCGGGAGGGTGGCGCCTGGTGAATGACGCCCGCGATCCGGAGGGCGCAACGCTGCTGCTCGCGCAGCAGCACGGGACGCCGCTCTGGGTGCGGATACGTGACGCCGGGGAGGGCAAGGGGACGCTGGTGGAGCTCTCCGGGGGCATCATCAAGCACGAGGACAGCGCGGGCGCCAAACCGGCCGGACCCGCCTCCTGACCACCCGACGCTAGCGCTCCGCCCGCACGGCGGCCCGCGCGGCGCGGGCGGCCTGCGCCAGCGCATCACCCGCCTCCGTCCCGGCCGATTCGCGCGCCGGCGCCACCAACTGACTCAGCACCTGCGCCGCGGTCTCGGGGCGTGCCTCTCGAAGCTGGCTCATGGCGGCCGCGAGCGCGCGCCGGAGCGGGGGCGGCAGCGTGAGGCTCGTAAGGCGCTGCTCGAGTGCCTGCAGCCGCCGGCGATGCGCGCGTTCGGCGGGCGGAGGGTCGCGGAGCAGGTCCTGCGCGACCCGCACGGTGAGCCAGAGCGCAAAGACGCCCTCGCGCCGCGGGCCCCGCGCGGCCCGGGGGAGTATTCCGAGCAGCGCGGTGGCTGCGGGATCCCAGCCGGTCACGCCAGCGTCCGGGTCAGCGTGGCCATGACCATGTCGGGCAGGATCTCGCGCATGCAGAGGTGATGCTCGAGTGGGCACTCCTCCGTCCCGTGGCTGCTGCAGGGCCGGCAGTCGAGGTTCCGCTCGACCACGCTCGCATGAGCGTTGTAGGGGAAGAATCCGAACTGCCGCACCGTGGGGCCGAAGAGGGCGACGACCGGAGTGCCGACCCCCGTCGCCATATGCATAGCGCCGGTGTCGCCGGAGATGAGCGCGGCGGCGCGCTTGATCACCGCACCGGTCTCCTGCAGACTCAGCTCTCCCGCGGCGCTCGCAACGCTGGCACCGCCCTGCGCCGCGACCTCCGCGCCCACCGCCGAATCCTCCGGTCCGCCGATCGCCACGATGTCGGCGCCGGTGTGGACGATCTGCCGGACCAGCTTGATCCAGTGCTCCACCGGCCAGCGCTTGGTGGCGTGGGCCGCGCCCGGGGCCACCGCGACGAAGGGCCGCTTCGTCCCCACGCCCGCGCGGGCGAGCCACGCGCCGGCCTTCTCCTCCGCGGCCGGGTTGAGGAAGAACTCGGGCGGCCCGCCGTCAGGCAGCACGCCGAGGTCCGCCGCGGCCTCGAAGTAGCGCTCGGGCACGGGCACGTGCTCCTCGTACCGGTTGCGCTTGAAGCGGATCAGCAGCTCACGCGCGAACCGGCGGTGGGAGTAGCCCGACCAGGACCCGCCGGCGATCAGCCGGAGAGGCGCCGTGCGAAGGCCGCCCTGCAAGTCGAGAATGTGGCTGTAGTCCACCCGCCGGATGAGCCGGGCCACGTCGCGGACCGTGTCCTGCGGCGCGATGCCGAAGACCTCGGTCACGTTGGGGTTGTCGCTCACGAGGGAGACGTACTGGCGCTTGGTGAGCACCGTGACACGGGCACCGGGCCACTTGGACCGGATGGCGCGCAGCAGCGGCGTGGTCAGCAGGATATCGCCGATCGCGCTGAACCGCACCATCAGGATGTCGGGGGAGAGGAAAATGCTGTAGGGCACGGGGGGAATCTGGGCGGAAGGAGGGAAAGGCGGAAGGACGGAAAGACGGAAGGTGGGAAAGACGGAAAGACGGAACGACGGAACGTCGCATTCCGGGCGGCGCTGTCATCTCGAGCGGAGCGAGGGATCTTGCCGGGCCGAGGCCGAACCGCGGGTAAGCAGATCCCTCGCTCCGCTCGGGATGACTGTGCCGGTGCCCGCGCCCCCTTCCGTCCTTCCGTCCTTCCCCGTCCTTCCGCCTTTCCGCCCTATATTACCCCCATGCCCCGCCCCAAGAGCATCCTCTGGGTGGACGACGAGGTCGAGAGCCTCACGTCCCACATTCTGTTTCTCGAGGAGCAGGGATTTGCCGTCGAGACGACGCCGCATGGCGACGACGCGCTGGTCCTGCTCCAGCGCCAGTCGTACGGTGTCGTCCTGCTCGACGAGCAGATGCCGGGCCGGCGGGGACTCGACCTGTTCCGCGCCATCCGGGCCCTCGACCACGGCACGCCCGTGGTCATGGTGACCAAGAGCGAGGAGAGCGAAACGCTCAAGGATGCGATCGGCGCCGATATTTCCGATTACCTCGTCAAGCCGGTCAACCCGCGGCAGATCCTCTCGGTCGTGACCCGGCTGCTGGAAGGCGACCGGATCCGCCAGCAGCGGCTGTCACGCGACTTCGCCACCCGGTTTCGGGAGCTGGAGGCGCGGCGGGGCGGCCCGCTCGCCTGGCGCGAATGGGTGGAGCTGGTGGCCGAGCTGGCGGAGTGGGAGGTGCGGCTGGGGCAGGCGGACGAGCCGGGGCTCCAGGATGCGCTCCGGACGCTGCAGGAGAGCCTGCGGCAGGACTTCGCCCGCTATCTGCAGCGGAACTACGCCGGCTGGCTGCACGACGGCGAGAGCGACCGGCCGCCGCTCTCGGTGGACATCGGCGCCGAGTTCCTCAGGCCGGTGCTCGACCGGCACGGGAAGGCGCTGTTGGTGGTGGTGGACTGTCTCCGGCTCGACCAGTGGGCCATGATCCGCCCGCTCATCAGCGCGCGGTTCGACATCGAGACGGCCCACTACTTCTCCATTCTCCCCACCGCGACGCCCTTCGCCCGGAACGCGATCTTCAGCGGCCTCTTCCCGGCGGAGATCAAGAGCCGGTATCCGAGGTGGTGGTCCGACGACGAAGAGGCGAGCCTCAACGCGCACGAGGCCGAGCTCCTCACCGAGCAGTTGCGTGAGCTGACCGGCCGGAACGTCCCGGTGCACTACGAGAAGGTGTTCACCGCGGCCGATGGCGACGGGCTCTTGCGGCGGCTGCCGGCCCATCTGTCGCAGGACGGCGTGACCGCGCTGGTCTTCAACTTCATCGACCAGCTCACCCACGGCCGCACCGAGAACTCGACCCTGTACGAGGTGGCGCGCGACACGTCCGCGCTCCGGAACCTGACTCGCACCTGGTTCGAGCGCTCGCCGCTGTGGGACGCGCTCCGCGAGGCGGAGCGGCGCGGCGTGCCGGTCCTGCTCACGACCGACCACGGCTCCATCCACTGCCACACGCCGGCCACGGTCTTCGCCAAGCGCGACACCACGTCGAATCTGCGCTACAAGTTCGGTGACGACCTCCGCGCCCAGGAGCCCGACGCCGCCCTGGTGGTGGAGGATCTCGCGACCTTCGGCCTGCCCGCGCGGACGCCGGGCACTCGGCTCCTGCTCGCCACCGGTGACCGCTTCTTCGTGTACCCCACCAAGCTGCGCGAGTACCAGGCGCGCTACCGGGGCGCGTTCCTGCACGGAGGGGTGTCGCCGGAGGAAGTGATCCTCCCGATCGCGCTGCTCACGCCGCGCCACGGGTGACGGTGCGGACCGAGCTGCGCCTGCTCCGGATGGTGGTGCCCTACCGGGGCCGGCTCGCGCTGGCGCTGGGAACGACGGCACTGGCGTCGCTGCTCGACGGGTTCACCCTCATCATCCTGATCCCGCTGCTCAAGCACCTCTTCGGGACCACCGGCGCGCTCCGCACCGGCTCGACCCGGCTGGAGGAGTTCGTGAGCCGGGTGACCGAGCCCTTCGTGGCCGGGCTCACCCCCGGACAGGCCGCCGGGCGCCTGGTGCTGGTGCTGGTGCTCGGGCTGCTGCTCAAGAACGCGCTGAGCTACGCCTCCACCCAGCTCTCGGTGGGGGTGCAGGAGGGGCTGGTGCGCGACCTCCGCACCCGCATCTTCGACCACCTGCTCACGCTCGACCTGGGCTACTTCCAGCGGACCCGCGCCGGCCAGCTCATTTCCGGCATGATCACCGAGGTGGACCAGACCAAGACGGTCATCACCGCCTCGCTGCTCTCGCTGTTTCAGAACCTCGTCGTCGTGGCGACGACCCTGGTGGTGCTGAGCCAGATCTCGCTCCGGCTCACGCTGCTCACGCTCGCCTGCGTGCCGGCGATGGTGCTGCTGCTCCAGTCGCTCCTCAAGCGCCTGCGTCGCCACTCCCGGGCCCGGACCCGCGAGCGCGGCGAGGTGACGGCCACGATCGCGGAGCGGATCGGGGCGGTGCGCCTGATCCGTTCCTACGGCGAGGAGGCACGCGAGAGCGCGCGGTTTGCGGCCCAGGCCACCCGCTACCGCAGGCAGGTGATCCGCACCCAGCGCTACAGCTCGCTCACGAGCCCGCTGACCGAGGTCTTCTCCGGCTTCCTCGTGATCCTCATCATCTGGGCCGGTACTCGGCCGGCGCTGATCGGGCTCAGCGCGCCGCTCGCGCCCGAGGCGATCATCGTCTTCCTCATGGCCGCGCTCAAGCTCACCTCGCCGCTCAAGACCATCAGCTCCTACCCGGCCGTGATGGCGGTGACGCTGGCGAGCGCCGAGCGCGTGTTCGAGATTCTGGACGAGCCGAGCACCGAGCTGGACCGCCCGGGCGAGGGTACCGCCCGATTCGAGCGTGAGGTCCTGTTCGACCGGGTGAGCTTCCGCTACGGCCGGGGCGACCCGGTGCTCACCGAGGTGTCCTTCGCGCTGCCGCGGGGACGAGTGGTGGCGCTGGTCGGGCCGTCGGGGGCGGGGAAAACGACGCTCGCCGACCTGTTGCCGCGGTTCCACGATCCGACCGGTGGCCAGATCACCATGGACGGCGTGCCGCTCACCCGCCTCACCCGCTCCTCGATCCGCGCGCTCATGGGCGTGGTGAGCCAGGATACGGTGCTGCTCAACGATACGGTGTACGCCAACATCACCTACGGCTCGCCCGGGGCCACCCGGCAGCAGGTCGAAGCGGCGGCGCAGGCCGCCAACGCCGACCTGTTCCTTTCGCAGCTCCCCGAGGGCTATGAGACCCTGCTGGGCGAGCGCGGCACCCGGCTCTCCGGCGGTCAGCGCCAGCGGATCGCCATCGCGCGGGCCCTGCTGCGTGACCCGCCGATCCTGATCCTCGACGAGGCCACCAGCGCGCTCGATACGGAATCCGAGCGGCTGGTGCAGCAGGCGATCGACCGGCTCATGGCCGATCGCACGGTGCTGGTCATCGCCCACCGCCTCGCCACGGTGCGGGACGCGGACGAGATCGTCGTGCTCGACCAGGGCCGCGTGGTCCAGCGCGGCACCCACGAGCAGTTGTTCCGCTCCGGTGGGCTCTATCGGCGGCTCTACGATCTGCAGTTCCGCGACCAGGAGCCGGTGCTCGCGGTCGAGCGCTGAGCGGAGCGCGGAGCGCGGGTTGTAATCGTCGTTCCATCCGCTAGTTTCGTTTTCGTGGCGACCCGATTTCCCGACACTCGCATACTTCTGATCGGCGCATTCGATGACGCGCTTCACGCGCACGCGGCGCTCCGCCGGCGCGCGCTCGAGCGGCTCGGCTGCCGGGTGGCCACGCTCAACCTGATCGGCACCGGCGGCTGGCTCAGCCGGTTCCGCCGGGTTGGCCTCCACGACCGGATCGCGCGCGCGATCGCCGGCACGACGCCGGCGCTGGTGCTGGTCCTCGAGGGGACGCAGGTGGACGCCGTGATGGTGGCCGCGCTCCGCCACGGCGGCGGTCCCACCTGGGCCAACTGGTTCTGCGACGCGCGCCGGTCGGCGGAGGATATCGCCCCGCGCGCGGCCGCCTACGATGCCGTCTTCGTGGCCGACAGTGCCACGGCCGAGGCGCTCGACACGCCGGGCTTCCCGCCGGTGCATTATCTGCCGGCCGGCTGCGATCCCTCCATCCACCGGCCGATGCGTGCCCGCGACCGCTTCCGCGCCAACGTGGTGTTTGCCGGCACCGCCACGCCGCACCGCGAGCGGCAGCTCTCGGAGTTGGTGGAGTTCGGCGTGGCGGTCTGGGGGCCGGGCTGGCGGCGGACGAAGCTCAGGGACTACTGCCGGGGCGAGCTGCTGGCCCACGAGGACTACATCCGTGCCTACGCCGGCGCATCCGTGGCGGTCAACGTGCCCTGCGCCGAGGCGGGGAGCGGGAGTGGCGAGCTGGGTGCGAGCCGCCGGCTGTTCGAGCTCGCGGCCATCGGGGTTCCCCAAGTGGCCGAGGAGCATCCCGACCTGCACCGGCATTTCCGCGAAGGCTCGGAGATTCTGGTGGCGCGGACCGCGACCGACCTGCGCTCCCTGACCGCCGAAGCCATTCACGACCGGGCGTGGGCCGAACAGGTGGCGTCCGGCGGGCGGCAGCGGGCGCTGAGCGAGCACACCTACATGCACCGGCTCTCGGCGCTCCTCGCCACGATGGTGGGGCAGCCTGCGATGTCGGGCGGGTGGGGCGAGTCAGGCTGACTCCCGCTCACTGACTGTCCTCCCCGGCGGTAATCGCCCAGTCGCCAGAAACTCCCGGAACATCCGCACGTAGCCCTCCGCCATCACGTGATGGCTGAACCAGCGCTCGACTCGTGCCCGGCACGCGTCGGGCTCGCTCCGGGCGAGCCCCGCCCGGAGCGCCACCAGCTCGTCCACGGTATCGCCCAGCGCGCCGACGTCCGGCGTCACGATTTCCGGCAGCGCCCCGCGACGGGTGCCGAGCACCGGCGTGCCGCTCGCCATCGCTTCGATGAGCGTGAGGCCGAACGGCTCGTCCCACAGCGCGGGCATCCAGAGGCACTCCGCACCGGCCAGGAGCTCGGCCTTGCGCTCGCCACCGACCTCGCCTGCGTAGCGGACACCGCGGCTCAACGACGGCCGCCATCCGCCCGCGAGCACGAGCCGGTGTCCCGTGCGACGCGCGCCCTCGATTGCCCAGCGATGGCCCTTCACGCCGTGCAGCCGCCCCAGGAACAGATCGTAGCCGGCCTTGTCGCGCCGGAAGCGGAACTCGCCCAGGTCGATGCCGTTGTACACGAAGGCGGTGCCGCCGTGGCGCTCGGCGTGGTTCCGGCTCAGGTACAGCGTGTTGGCGGCGCGCGCCGCGCCCGGCTTCCCGTTCCCATGCAGGCTGCGGATCCACGGAATCCCGGGCGAGCCGGCGAGCGGCCCGTAGGAGAGCAGCAGGTCGACCCCTCCCGGGAGGAGTGGCCGGAGATCGAGCGCCGCATCGCGCCGCTGCGCCCGTGTGAGCGGGACGAGCGTCGCCTCCGGGACGTGCGAGCCCTCGCCGGCGATCAGCGTCACCCGGTGGCCCGCGTCGGCCAGCCCGCGCGCCAGGTAGACCGCGATCCGCTGTGTGCCTCCGTATTTCCGCACCGGCAGGCGGTCGCGGACGAACAGTGCGATGTGCATGGGGAGAGGAATCTAGGCATCTTCCTCCCGCCCCATGACCATGCGCGTGCTCCACGTCCTCCATCAAGGCGGCGGCGCCGGCTCCGTCACCTCGACCCTCCACCTCTCGCTCGGCCTGCAGCGGGCGGGCGTGGCGGTGCGCTTCGCGTGCCCGCCGCACTCCGAGGTGGAGGCACTCGCCCGGGCGGGCGGGCTCGAGGTCCACCCGCTGGACCTCCGCCCGGGCGAGCGTCGGGCCAATGCGGCCGCGTTGGCCGAGCTGCTCGCGCGGCATCCGGTCGAGCTCATCAACTCCCAGAGCGCTCGTGACCGGCAGGCGCTCACCTGGCTCGCCCTGTGCGGCGCGCTGCCCGCGCCACTGGTGCTGACCAGGCGCCAGATGCCGCGCACCTTCGTCCTGGAGAACTGGCTCTCGTCCCGCGCCGCCGCGCGGGTGGTCGCCGTGAGCGGGGCCGTCGCCGGCGCGTTGCGGCGGCGCGGGACGCCGGCGCGGAAGCTCGTCGTGATTCCCAACGGCCTGGTGACGGAGCGGGTGGACGTCCCGGTGGATCCTGCCGGCGTGGAGCACTGGCGCGAGCGGATCGGCTGGACGCCGGAGCAGCGGACCATCGGCATCGTCGCCCGGCCCAAGGACCAGGCCGTGGTGCTCGCGGCGCTGGCGCGGGTGCGCACTCCGGTGCGTCTCGTGCTGGCCGGGGTCGAGCCTGCAGGCACGCTGGGCGCGTTGGCGCGCGAGGTGCCTTGGCCGCACGCCGCGGTGTGCGTGCCGTTCGCACCCGGCATCCGGCCGCTCTACGAGCTGCTCGACCTCGTCCTGCTCCCCTCGCGCGGGGAAGGCCTGTCGCAATCGCTGCTGGAGGCGATGGCGCTCGCGAAGCCGGTGATCGCCTCGGCGGCGGCGGGCAATCTGGATCTGGTGACCCCCGAAGCCGACGGCCTGCTGGTCCCGCCGCTCGATCCCGCCGGGTGGGCCTCGGCCATCGAGCGACTGCTCGCCGATCCGGATCTGGCGCTCCGCCTGGGCGACGCCGCCCGACACACGGCGCGTGAGAAGTTCGCGCTCGAGCACACCATCCGGCGCACGCTCGGCCTCTACCGCGCGCTTGCTCTCGGCCCAAGGCCGCGGTGAGATTGCCGCATGGTCAAGGTCTCCGGGTTCACCATCGTCAGGAACGCGATCAAGCTGGACTTCCCGGTGGAGGCCAGCATCCGATCGATCCTGCCGGTGTGCGACGAGGTGGTCGTCAACGCCGGACGGTCGGAAGACGCGACGCTCGATCTGGTGCGCTCGATCGCCGATCCCCGGATCCGGATCCTCGAGACCGAGTGGGACATGAGCCGGCGCAACACCGTGCTCGGGCACGAGACGCTCCGCGCCATGCGCGCCTGTGCCCACCCGTGGGGCATCTACATCCAGGCAGACGAAGTGCTGCACGAGCGCGGGGCGGAGGCGCTCGCGGCTGCCATCCAGCGCTACGACGGCGACCCGCGGGTGGAGGGGCTGCTGGTGCGCTATCTCCATTTCTACGGCGGGTTCGATACGATCGCCACCCACCGCCGCTGGTATCGGCGTGAGGTGCGGGCGGTCCGACTGGACCCGACGCTCGACATTCTGCCGTATCAGGGAGCCCAGGGTTTCCGCGTGGGGCCCGGGCACCGGAAGATCCGGGCGCGGCTTACCGATGCCGAGATGTTCCACTACGGCTGGGCACGCCCGGCCCAGGCGCTTCGGGAAAAGCGCGAGCTGGGAAAGACCATGTACCCCTGGCGCACGGCCGATGAACGCCAGCCGCTGCTCGCGTGGGTGCCGGGCATCCAGTCGTTCCGGGGGACCCATCCGGCCGTCGCGCGAGAGTGGATCGCGCCGCGGCGGCTCGATCCCGAGCGCGTGATCGCGCCGCGGCGGTTCCACTGGAGCTTTCTGCGCTACTATGCGTCAGGCGCGATCGAGCGGGTGACCGGCATCCGGCCGTTCGAGTTCCGCAACTACACCATGGTCTGATATGGGACGCACGAGCTCGTACTCCCGTCCGGTCAACAGCAGCTCGAGCCGGTCCCGGTAGGTATGATGCCGGAGCGCGTGCGCCCGGCCGTCGGCCGCGACCCGGGCGCGCTCCTCGGGACGATCGAGATAATGCCGCGCGAGCTCCGCTGCCTCCGCGGGCGAGCGGTGCCAGGCGCAGTGCCGCCCCCCCACGGCAAAGCAGTCCATGTCCTCGACCCAGGGACCGAGGTAGAATCCGCCACAGCCAAAAATCTTCCACATGCGGTTCGAGGCGGAGGCACGCCCGCCGTCCTGCTCCGCGAACGCATGGGCGCCGAGCGAGATGGCGGCGCCACGGATGACCTGGGCCAGGCGGCGACCGTACACCGGGCCGCCGGCCACCGGCAGGTCGGGCGGTGCGTGCTCCCAACCGGGGCCACGGATCTGAAGCCGGCCCGCCGCGGTAACGGCGCGCAGCACGCGGTAGCGGTGGGGGTACTGGCCGGAGCCCACGAAGCTGAGATCACAGACGTCGCCGGCGCGGGCGGTGGCAGCCGGAACGTCGCGCATCGGATCGACACCTTGCGGAACGAACTGGACGACCGGGATGCCGGCGGCGCGGAAGACCTCCACATGGCTGGCGCCCGTGACCGCCATCCGGTCCGTCACGCGCGCCAGCGCGAGGACCGCCGGTTTCGGTTGCAGATCGAAGTACCAGAACACCCGCTTGCGTCCGCGCAGCACCGCGCGCAGAGCGGGCTCACCGGCGAGGATGGCATGACGGGTGAGCACGACGAAATCCGGCGCGAACGCGTCGGCGAGATAGCGGACCGCGCGGCCGGCCAGCGGGCCGAGGCGGCGCGACCAGCCGACCACGTTCACCAGCCGGCACTCGTGCCCCAGCGCGCGCGCCGCGCGCACGATCGACGCCTCCGTCCTGTGGGCCCCACCCGCTCCGAGCACGGCCACTCGCATGCGCCAAGTATAACGGACCCATGCGCGTCGCCCTGCTGACGTCGGCCAACGGCTGGCGCGGCTCGGGCGCGAGCTACGCCAAGATCGCGCTCGGGCTGCGCCAGCACGGCCACGAGGCCCATCTCGTCACCGCGGCCGCCAAGCTGACGAGCCGATTGCGCGAGGAGGGGCTGCCCGTCACCCAGATCCCCGGTCGCAACACGGGAGCCCGGGAGGTCCTCGCGCTTCGCCGCGCGCTGGCCCGGGTCGGCGCGCGGGCGATCATCGTCGACACTCCCCGTGACGTACGCCTCTCGTTCTACGCCACGCTGCTGCACCGCGCGCGTATCGTCTACCGCTACAACCTGAACTACCGCCGCCCCCGCATCCACCTGATGGATCGGGTGTATCTCAGCCGGCTCGCGGCCTGCATCTATCAGTCGCGCTACATCCGTGACGACGCGGTGCGGCACGCGGGCTGGATGGCCCGGATCCCCTCGTACCAGATCCCCAACGGCTACGACACCGTCCGCTTTGCGCCGCGTCCGGACGCGGCGAGCGCGTTCCGGCAGCGCTACCGGATCCCATCGTCGGCGCGGGTGGTCCTGAGCGCCGCGAAGCTGACGCGCAACAAGGGGCAGGAGGTGGCGATCGCGGCACTCACCCGCGTGCGCCGGGAGGGGCTCGACCTGGTCTACGTCCTCTGCGGCGACGGCGGACGCGAGGGCGAGCTCGTCTCCATGGCGCGTGCCTGCGGCCTGCCCGCCGTCTTCACCGGCCTGCTTGGCTCCCGCGACATGATCGGCGCCTACAGTGCGGCCGATCTCGTCGTGCATCCCTCGCTCCAGGAAATCTTTCCGAATGCCGTGGGCGAGGCGATGGCGTGTGCGCGCCCGGTCGTCGCCGCCGACGCCGGCGGCACCGGCGAGCTGCTCGGACGGGACGGCACCACCGGCGTGCTCGTCCCACCCGCCGATCCGGGCGCGCTGGCCGAGGCGGTGAGCGGTCTGTTCGCCGACCCCGACCGCCGCCGCGCCCTCGGTGAGGCCGCCCGGCGGCGCATCGAGACGGAGTTCCCCCTCGAGCGCATGGTGGGCGACTACGAGCAGGCGCTCGCGGAGGTGCTCGGCGGCAGTGGATGACGTCCGCTGGTTCGCGCCCAATCCGTACGGCGCGCTCATCGTGCCCGAGCTCCGCCGGCTCGGGCTTACGATCTCGACCGAGGGCGCTGCGCCGGCGCGGATCGCGCTGGCCATGTCGGGGCTCCGGGCGGAGGCGGCGTGGCGGTTCGCGCGAGCACACCGCTCGCGGCTTGTCCTCTACCTGTGGGACTTGCCTCCGGTGGGCACCGCGCGCGGCCGCGCCGACCCGGTCTGGTGGCTGGCCGGCCACTTCCTCCGCCTGCCGCGCCCCTGGGGCGGCTTTGCCCGGCGCCGCGGCTACTACAGTCGGCTCCAGTATCTGGCGCGGCGGGCTGACGCCGTGCTGGTGCCGAGCTGCATGACGCGGGAGATCGTCGCCGAGCGCTTCGGCGTCCGGTCCGCGTTGGTGCCGTACTGCTACGACTCCGGGCGTTTCGCGCCGGGGCCGGGGGACAAGGCGTCGCCGCCGCTGCTCGTCACCGTGTCGCGTCTGATCCCGCACAAGAACCAGGCGGCCGTGCTGCGCGCTGCCGCCGCGCTCCGGCGCCCGGTGCAGGTCCGACTCATCGGCCGCGGACCGGAACAGGTGCGGCTCGAGCAGCTCGCGGCGGCGCTGGGAGTGCGCTGCCGGGTCGAGACCACCGCGGACGATGCGGCCGTCACGCGCGCATACCATGAGGCCGCGGTGGCCGTGTGCCCGAGCCGGTTCGAGGGGTTCGGGCTCACCCCGATCGAGGCGGTCGCCGCGGGCGTACCGGTGGTCGCGAGCGACATTCCGCCGCATCGCGAGCACGTGGGCCGGGCCGCACGGCTGGTGCCGGTGGACGACGACGCCGCGCTTGCCCGGGCCATCGACGCGGCGCTCGACGCACCGGCCGCCGATCCGGCGCTGGTTCGGGACCTCACGATCGGAGCCGCCGGCGGCCGGTTCCTGCCATCGCTCCAGGACCTGCTCCGGTAGATTGCCGCATGCGCGGTCACCTGCTGCTCACCTACGACTTTCCTCCCATGGGCGGCGGGATCTCCAGGATGATGGGCGAGGTGGCGCGGCGCTATCCGCGGGGATCTCTGGTCGTCTCGACCGGTTCCGTCACGGGAAGCGAGGACGCCGACGCGCGGTTTCCCCACCCCATAGACCGGATGCCGATCGCGAGCCGCCGCCTGCGCGCAATCCACGGCTGGATTCCCTGGTGTCGGCGCGCCGCCGTTCTCGCCCGCGCGCTTCAGCCGGAGTTCATGTGGTGCGGCAATCTCAAGCCCGCGGCCTACCCCGCGCACTGGGTCAGCCGGCGGAGCGGCATCCCCCACGGCATTTTTCTCCATGGCACCGAGTTGCTGCTGCTGCGCCACCGGTTGAAGAAGAAGCCGCGCAAACGGATCGCCGGGCGCTGGCTGCTGGGCCATGCCGCCGTGCTCGTGACGGTGAGCCGGTGGACGGCCGCGCTCTGCCGCGAAGTGCTGGCCGGGCTGGGCATCGACCCGGACGCCAGCGACATCCGCATGCTCCCGCTCGGCACCGATCCCACCCGGTTCCGCCCCGGCATCGATCCGGCCGAAGTGCGGGCCCGGTACGGTCTCGAGCCCGGGCGATGGCTGCTCACCGTCGCGCGCCTCGCGGCCCACAAGGGCATCGACACCGTCCTCCATGTCCTCGCGGCACTGCGCGAAGAAGTTCCCGAGCTGCGCTACGCCGTGGTCGGCTCCGGCGTCCAGCGGGAGGAGCTCGAGCGGCTGGCTCGCCGGCTCGGCGTGGGCGACCGGGTGCGCTTCCTCACCGGCGTCCCCGACGGCGATCTGCCGGCGCTCTACAATAGCGCCGAGCTCTATCTCGGCGTGTCGCGGCCGGCGGAGCTCATGGTGGAAGGGTTCGGGATCGCGCTCAGCGAGGCGTCCGCCTGCGGACTGCCGGTGATCGGCGGCTCGGGTGGAGGTATGCCGGACGCCGTGCGCGACGGTGAGACGGGGATGCTCGTGGACGGCGCGAGCGTCGAATGCGTGCTCGCGGCCGTGCGGCTGTTGCTGCGGGATCGGGAGCTGGCGCTCCGAATGGGCGCCGGCGGACGGGCGGCCGTGGAGTCGTACTACAACTGGGATCGGGTTGCGGCGGAGGTCATCGGAATCGGACGCGAGGTCGCCGAGCGGCACGCAGCCGAGCTCAGCAACTTCCGCAACGCACGTTAAATTGCCCCCATGCTGCCCCACCTGCTGCTCACGTACGATTTCCCGCCGATCGGCGGCGGGATCGCGCGCTGGATGGCCGAGCTCGCCCGACGCTATCCACCCGGCTCGCTGGTGGTCTCCACCGGGCAGGTCGGCGACACCTCCGCGAGCGACGCCACCTTCCCCAATCGGGTGGACCGGCTCGCCATCTCCTCGCCCCGACTGCGCACGCTGCAGGGCATCCTGCTCTGGTCCCGCCGCGTTGCGGTGCTCGCGCGTTCCACCGACGCCGAATTCATCTGGTGCGGCAACATCAAGCCCGCGGCCTACCCGGCCAAGTGGACCCGGGAGCGCACCGGCACGCCGTTCGGCATCCTGCTCCACGGCGGCGATCTGCTCATCCTGCAGCATCAGGTACATCAGTCGGCCATCAAGCGGAAGACCGCCGCCGCGCTGCTCTCCGCGGCCGCCGTGCTGGTGGCCAACAGCGACTGGACCCGCGACCGGT
The DNA here is from genome assembly GCA_025927545.1 of Gemmatimonadales bacterium. GTDB lineage: Bacteria > Gemmatimonadota > Gemmatimonadetes > Gemmatimonadales > GWC2-71-9 > CAVVWJ01. Next base: position 16,273 of record JAICLE010000027.1, on the reverse strand, counting down.
GCCTCGCGCTCCTGAACGAGCTCGAGATCGACGCACCGTCCGACCGGGTGCGCGTCGTCCCGCTCGGCGCCGATCACGAGTTCTTCCGGCCCGGCGTGGACACCCGCGCCGTTCGGGAGCGCCACGGCCTGGAGGAGGGGCGCTGGCTCTTGTCCGTCGCGCGGCTCACCCGGCACAAGGGCATCGACACCGGGCTCCAGGCGCTCGCGCGGCTCGCAAGCCGCTACCCGACGCTCCGCTACGCGGTGGTGGGAAGCGGCGAGGAGCAGGCAGCGCTCGAGCAGGAGGCCCGCGCACTCGGCGTCGCCGACCGGACGCGCTTCCTCACCGGCGTCCCCGACGACGATCTGCCGGCGCTCTACAACAGTGCCGAGGTCTACCTCGGCGTGTCGCGGCTGATGCCACAGCGGGTCGAGGGGTTCGGCATCGCGCTGGCCGAAGCCTCGGCGTGCGGGGTGCCGGTGGTCGCGGGCCGGAGCGGCGGCATCCCCGCCGCGGTGCGGGACGGGGAAACCGGACTGCTGGTTGATGCGGAGCGCGCGGACGACGTGGCCGGGGCCGTGGCGCGGCTGCTCGATGACGACGAGCTCCGGGCCAGGCTGGGCGCCGCGGGCCGCCGGGCCGTCGAGACCCACTACAACTGGGACCGGGTCACCCGCGATCTGGTGCGGATGGGGCACGAGCTCGGCGCGCCGGCCGCGCAGACCGCCGGATGATGGCTGCGCCCTTCACCTCGCCCGTCGAGGAGTACGATCGCCAGTATCAGGCCTGGGCCGGGCAGCAGGGGCCGAAGGTGTTCGATCTCGACTGGCGCCTCACCCACCTCTCCTGGGGCGACCGGGCGCTGCTTCGCCGCTACTCGCCGGAAGGCCGGCGCGTCCTCGACTTCGGCTGCATGGATGGCATCTTCACCCTGCGACTGCAACAGCTCGGCGGCGAGGCGGTGGGCTACGACATCTCGCCCGCGGCGATCGCCCAGGCCAAGCGGTTTCGCGGCAGCGCCGCGCGGCCGGTGTTCACCACCGTGCCGCCCGGCCCCGGCCAGTTCGACCGGATCTACTGCACCGACGTGCTGGAGCACGTGGAGGACGACTCGGGCCTCATCGGCGAGCTGGTGAGCTATCTCGCGTCGGGCGGATCGGTGGTAGGGACCACGCTGGTGGAAGGCGGGGCGTACGAGGAGGCGTTGCTCCGGCGGGCGCTGGCTCCCTGGGGCCGGGTCCGGCTGCACCGCTACTACCGGAGTGCGCTCCGGAATCTGCTGCCGGTGCGCCAGCAGGGCGACGCGGTGCTGGTTTTCCAGGTCACGCCGCCGTCTCCTCCGGGCGCACGCTGATCGCGTCCGTCGGGCAGTTGAGCACGTAGGCGCCCTCGAGCGGCGACCAGGTCTGCACCGGCGTCAACACCTCGGCCTTCCCGCGTGCATCCAGGCGGAACACCTTGGGCGCCTGCACCACGCAGGCGCCGCACCCCACACAGCGCTGCTCATCCACGAGGACCCGCAGGCGGCGGGTGGGGTACATCCCCCGCTCGATGAGGTGCAGCCGGCCGTCGAGCTGGTCCAGCGTCTGCGCGGTGGCGCGGTACCCCGCGTCGATGAGCTCGGCCGTGCGGTCGAACGCGAACATCGAGATGTGCTCCACCGGCGGCTGGACCAGCACGAGCGGGGGGCCTTTCCAGTCGCGCAGCTGTCCCTCGATCTGCGTCTGCATCACGATCTCGAGACCGCGGATGTACGTGGCCGCGAATCCCTCCGTCTCGTGCACCTGGCGGCGAATGCTCGTGGCCGCGACGTTGACGGCGATGATCGGTCCCGAGCCGAGCGAGGCGGCGAGCCGCACTGGCAGGTTTTCGACGACGGCGCCATCGACGTAGGCCCGGCCGTCGATCTCGCGGGGCGGGAAGATCCCGGGGAGCGCGCAGGACGCGGTGACGGCGTCGGCCACGCGGGCGTGGCTCAGCCCGGGGAGGCCCCACATCACCTGCATGCCGGAGTGAAGATCCGTGGTGTTGACCAGCAGGCGCCGGGTGAGGTCGCGAAAGGTGACGTCGCCCACGAGATCCCTGACCAGTGCCTCGAGCGGCTCGCCGCGATAGAGAGCCGGAGCCATGAGGCGACGAAAGGCCACGTCAGCCCGCGCGACCTGAAACACGTCGCGGCGGCGAACCCGGAGCGCCCGCGCCTCCATCCGCTCCGGCGTCGAGTTGGCGGCCCACGCGGCGCCGATGAGGGAGCCGATGCTCGACCCCACCACCAGGCTCGGCACCAGCCCGCGCTCCTCGAGCGCCCGGAGGACGCCGATGTGGGCCAGCCCCTTGAGGCCGCCACCGCTGAGCACCAGTGTAAAGGGTTGTTCCGGATTCACTCGCTTGCCCCGGCCGAGGTGGGGTGCGTAACGTACTCGCAGTCGAATTTGCAAGAATCATGCGCCCCGCGCCGGGACGGCCGACGGTGCAACGGTGTGCGCGACTGCCGCCCGCCAGGGTAACCCACGTCACGGACGCTCCATGGCTCGAGCGGTGCTGCTAGAGCGCCTGCGGCGCGACCGGTTCTTCCAGCTTGGCCTTGCCCTCGTCGGGCTCGTGGTCGCGGCGGCGATCCTCGCGCCGTGGATCGCCCCGTTCGACCCGCTCACAGGCGACCTGCGGCACGCGTATCTGCTGGGGCCGGGAGGACGGTTTCTTCTGGGCACCGACAGCCAGGGACGCGACGTGCTGAGCCGGGTGCTCTATGGCGCCCGGCTGTCGCTCTCCGTGGGGCTCATCTCCCAGTCCGTGGCCGTGACCCTCGGCGTGGTGCTGGGGCTCGTGGCCGGGTACTACGGCCGCTGGGTGGACACGCTGGTGATGCGCCTGGCCGACGTGACCCTCGCCTTTCCCACGCTCCTGCTGCTCATCGCGGTGGCCGCCGCGGTGAAGCCGTCGCTTCCCGTGATCTTCCTCGTCATCGGCGTGGTCGGCTGGGCGGGCATGGCCCGGCTGGTCCGGAGCCAGGTGCTGGTGCTGAGGCGCGCGGAGTTCGTGCTGGCCGCCCAGGCGCTCGGGGCGCTCGACCGGCGTGTCCTGCTGCGACATCTCCTTCCCAATGTGCGGACACAGGTCATCATCGCCGCCACGCTCGGCATCGCCGGCGCGATCATGGCGGAGGCGGCGCTCTCGTTCATCGGCCTCGGCGCGCAGCCGCCGACGCCGAGCTGGGGGGCCATGGTGGCCGACGGCCGGGACCTGCTCCGCGTCGCGCCCTGGGTCTCCTTCGCGCCCGGCATCGCCATCGGCATCGCCGTGCTCGGCTTCAACCTGGTGGGCGATGCCCTCCGTGAAGCGTACGACCCGCGTCTCCGGACCGAGCGCTGAGCCGATGATCCCGGCATCGTCCGCCTCCCCGCCGGTGCCGGGCAGCCTCGACGGCGCGGCGCTCCGCCGGGACGAGTTTCCCTGGGCGGATCAGACCGTCTACCTCAATCACGCGAGCGTCGGCCCCCTGCCGGAGCGGACCCGGCGTGCGCTCGACGAGTTCAACCGGCAGCGGGCGATGCCGTTCCAACTGCCCGACCGGGACCTCTTCGCCGTGCTCGCGGAATCGCGCCGCCTCGTGGCGGAGCTGCTCTCGGTCACGCCCGAGGAGATCGCGCTCACGGTCAACACCGGCTTCGGGCTCGGCGTCGTGGCGCGCGCGCTCCCGCTTCGCCCGGGCGACGTGGTGCTGCTGAGCGATCGGGAGTTCCCGGCCAACGTCTACCCCTGGCTCCGCCTGCGTGAGCTGGGGATCGAGGTCGAGCTGGTGCCCACGACCGCCGCCGGCTGGCCCGACGAGGCCCGTCTCCTCGAGCGGCTGGCCGACCCGCGGGTGCGGGTCCTGGCGGTGTCGCTGGTGCAGTTCAGCAACGGCTACCGGGTGGATCTGGCCGCGCTCTCCGCGGCGACCCGTCGCACCGGGGCGTACCTCGTGGTGGACGCGATCCAGGCCGTGGGGCAGATCCCGCTGGACCTGGGGCGCACGCAGGTGGACGTGCTGGCCTGCGGCGGACAGAAATGGCTGCTGTCGCCCTGGGGATCGGGGTTCGTCTATGTCCGGCGCGAGCTGATCTCCCGATTGAGCCCGCCGGTCACCGGCTGGATGGCCTTCGAGGGCACCGACGATTTCACCCGGCTCACCACCTACAGTGAGACCCTCCGCGCCGACGCGCGGCGATTCGAGCTGATCACGCTCCCCTACCAGGACTTCGCGGGGTTCAACGCGTCACTCGGCCTGGTGCGGGAAATGGGGATCGAGCGCATCCAGGCGCACCTGCGGCGGCTGCACGAGCCGGTCCTGGCCTGGGCCGAGGGGAGCGGGGCCCGCATCGTCTCGCCGCGGGGCGAGCGAGGCTCCGGCATCCTCTGCCTCGCGCCCGGCGATGTCGGCGCCGCCTTCCGCCGGCTCAAGGCCGCGCGCATCATCTGCAGCCTGCGCGAGGGCGCCATCCGGCTGAGCCCGCACGGATACAACACGCTCGAAGAAATGGAGCGGGTGGTGGCGGTTCTCGACGGCCGGGTGTAGATAGTCGTCGGGTGACGGTCGGAGCGCAGCTCGCGCCGCCTCGCGCGCGCCAGCGCACGATCCCGGACCATCGTGGAGCACAGTGAACTCTCACGCGAGCAGAGCACCATGCCCAACTCGTTCGACGCCATGCTCACCGCCGGTTACGGCTTCACGGAGCCTGCCGTTACCCTCGGCGCCGCCCTGGAACGGGACGGCACCGTCCACCCGGAGCCGAAGATCCGGATCCCGCTCGCCATGATGAACCGTCACGGTCTCATTGCCGGCGCCACCGGCACCGGCAAGACCAAGACGCTCCAGCTCCTCACCGAGCAGCTCTCGGCGCAGGGGGTACCCGTCTTTGCGGCCGACATCAAGGGCGACCTGAGCGGCCTTGCCGCGCCGGGAGAGGCGACCGATCGCGTGACCGGGCGGGCCAAGGACATCGGCTGGGCGTGGAAGGCGGCGGGCGTGCCGGTCGAATTCGTGAGCCTCACCGGCAAGCTCGGCGTACAGCTGCGCGCCACCGTGAGTTCCTTCGGGCCGCTGCTCCTGGGCAAGGCGCTCTCGTTGAACGACACCCAGACCAGCGTCCTCACGATGGTCTTCAAATACTGCGACGACAGCGGCCTCCCGCTGCTCGACCTGTCCGATCTCAAGGCCGTGCTCCAGTATCTCACGTCGGACGAGGGCCAGCCGGCGCTGGCCCAGTACGGCGGGATGTCGGGCTCGACGGTCGGCGTGCTGCTCAGGAAGATGGTGGAGCTCGAGTCCCAGGGTGCCGGCCAGTTCTTCGGCGAGCCCGAGTTCGACGTCAAGGACATGATGCACGTGACTTCGGACGGGCGGGGCGTGGTCACCTGTCTCGAGCTTGCCGACGTGCAGGACAAGCCGCTCCTCTGGTCCACCTTCACCATGTGGCTGCTGGCGGAGCTCTATCACAACCTCCCCGAGGCGGGCGACCTGCCGAAACCCAAGCTCGCCTTCTTCTTCGACGAGGCGCATCTGCTCTTCGACGACGCGCCGAAGCCGTTCCTCGACGAGGTGCAGCAGGTGGTGCGGCTGATCCGCTCGAAAGGCGTCGGCGTCTATTTCGTCACCCAGACGCCCAAGGACGTCCCGGGCGACGTGCTCGCGCAGCTCGGGAATCGGGTGCAGCACGCGCTCCGCGCGCACACCCCGAACGACGATACCGCGCTCCGGGCAACCGTCCGGACCTTTCCCAAGACGACCTTCTACGACCTCGAGGAGACGCTCACCTCGCTCGGCATCGGCGAAGCTGTTGTGGCGGTGCTTGACCCGCGCGGCTCACCCACGCCGGTCGTGGCCACCCGGCTGATTCCTCCGGCCTCGCGGATGGCGCCGCTCAGCCCCGAGGAGCTGCAGGCCGACGTCAAACAGTCCGACCTGATCGCGGAATATGGCCAGGCGGTGGACCGGGAGAGCGCGCGCGAAATGCTCGCGGCCCGGCTGGCGAAGACCGAACCTCCGGCGGACTCGGCCGCGCCGCGCACGGGCGGCCGAGCCGCACGGACGATCACGCAGGTGGCCGGCGGCGCGCTGGTCGGCGCGCTCTCGTCCACCATCGGGCGGACGGTGGGCCGTGAGCTCATCCGCGGCGTCTTCGGCATGCTCGGCGCCAAGCCCCCGCGCGCCACCTCGAGCCGGCGCTCCAGATGGTAGGCCGTCCGGAGATGAACCGCTGACCGCGCCCGCCCCGGACGCCTTTACCGCCGAGGCGCTCCTCGACGCCTACCCCATCCTGAGTCTGGACGAGCGGGTGGAGGGGTTCGCGATGCTGGGCGCCAACGAGGCGGCGGACTTCTTCCTCGCGCTCAGCACGCGGGCCCAGGCCGAGCTCCTGCAGGAGCTCGGCCCCGAGCGGAGCCGGCCCTGGATCCGGCTGCTCGCGCCCGACGACGCGGCGGACCTGCTGCAGGCGCTCCCGGCCGAGGATCGGTTCAGCTTCATGGCGCTGCTCGATCCCGTGACGCAGGGCGAGGTGAGCGCCCTGCTGGCCTATGCCGAGGACGCGGCGGGCGGCGTGATGAACCCCCGCTACATGCGGCTCCGGCCCGATATCCCGGTCGAGGTGGCCATCCGGTACCTGCGCCGGCAGGCCATACGCGGGATCGAGGTCATCGACTATGCCTATGTCCTCGGCTCCGATATGCGTCTGCTCGGCGTGATCTCCTTTCGCGAGCTCTTCGCCGCGCCGCCCGAGCAGCTGGTGCAGGACATCATGCACGTAGACCTGGTCACCGTGGCCGAGGAGACCGACCAGGAAGCGGTCGCCCACCTCCTGGTCGACGAGGGCCTGCTGGCCATTCCGGTGGTGGACGCAGAAGGCCGGATGAAGGGAGTCGTGACCGCCGACGACGTGGCGGGCGTGGTGCAGGAGGAGGCCACCGAGGACATCCAGAAGATCGGCGGCAGCGAGGCGCTCGACGAGCCCTACCTCCAGATCGGCTTCCTCGACATGGTGCGGAAGCGCGGCCGCTGGCTGGCCGCGCTCTTTCTGGGTGAAATGCTCACCGCTACCGCCATGGGGTTCTACGAGGCGGAGATCGCCCGGGCGGTGATCCTCGCGCTCTTCGTTCCCCTCATCATCAGCAGCGGCGGAAACTCGGGCTCGCAGGCGGCCACGCTGGTCATCCGCGCGATGGCGCTGGGCGAGGTGCGGCTCCGCGACTGGTGGCGGGTGGCGCGGCGGGAGATCCTCACCGGGCTGGCGCTCGGGTGCCTGCTGGGGTTCATCGGGCTCGTGCGGATCCTGACCTGGCAGGCGATCGGGCATGTCTACGGCGTGCACTACCTGCTGGTCGCGTTCACGGTAGCGGGAAGCCTGGTCGGCGTGGTGATGTTCGGCACGTTCGCCGGGTCGATGCTCCCCTTCATTCTCCGCCGCATCGGCGCCGACCCCGCGAGCGCGTCAGCACCCTTCGTCGCCACGCTGGTGGACGTCACCGGGCTGATCATCTATTTCAGCGTGGCGCGGCTGATTCTGGGGGGGACGCTGCTGTAGGAAAGACGGAATGACGGAAGGACGGAAGGGTGGAAGGACGGAAGGGGGCGCGGGCACCGGGACTGTCATCCCGGGCGCAGCGAGGGATCTACGTTCCCGCGGTTCGAGCTCGGCGGGCAAGATCCCTCGCTCCGCTCGGGATGACCATCTGCCGCGTTCGTCTTTCCGTCCTTCCGTCCTTCCGTCCTTCCGTCCTTCCGCCCTTCCGCCCTTCCGTCCTTCCGCCTACGGCCCCACCACCACCCGCACGTAATTCCGCTTCCCCTTCCGCAGGATCACGAACCGCCGCTCTGGTGGCCCCTGCAGCGACTCCTCGCCGATCCGGAGCTCCACGTCCTCGATCGTGCGGCCGTTGAGGTAGAAGCCCCTGCCCTGGATCCCGCGCCGGGCATCGGCCTTGGACGTCGCGAGACCGCTCGCCACCAGGACCTCGACCACCGGCAGGCCGTCGGGCAGCTCGGCGCGGGAGACCCGCCGCTCCGGCATCTCCGCCGTCGCTTCGTCGAGTGGTGCCACGCCCTGGTCCGGCCCGCCAAACAGCGCCGCGCTCGTCCGGATCGCCTGCTCGGCGGCCGCCTCGCCGTGGACGGTGGCCGTCACTTCGCGCGCGAGCACCCGCTGCGCCTCCCGCCGGCCGGGGTCGGCGGCGTGCGCGGCCATCGCGGTCGCGATTCGGTCGAGCCGAAGGAAAGTGAACAGCTTGAGGTAGCGCTCGACGTCCCGGTCGTCGGTGTTGAGCCAGAACTGGTAGAAGTGGTACGGGCTCGTGCGCTCCGGATCGAGCCACACGTTGCCCGACTCGCTCTTGCCGAACTTCGCGCCCGCGGCGGTCGTGATGAGCGGAAGGACCAGGCCGTGGACCTGACGGTGCTCGCGCCGGTCCACCAGCCAGGTGCCGGCGGTAATGTTGCCCCACTGGTCGCTCCCACCCATCTGGAGCTCGCACTGCTCGGTGCGGTACAGGTGCCAGAAGTCGTACGCCTGGATCAGCATGTAGCTGAACTCGGTGTAGGAGATGCCGGTCTCCATCCGGCTCCGCACGGACTCCTTCTGCAGCATGTACCCCACGCTGAAGTGCCGGCCGGTGTCGCGCAGGAACTGCATCAGGTGGATGCCCCGGAGCCAGTCCGCGTTGTTGCGCAGCCGGGCGGCGTTGGCGCCCTCGAACGAGAGGAAGCGCTGCAGTTGGCGCAGAAGCGCCTGCGCGTTCCGGTCGATCTGCTCCAGCGTGAGCACCGGGCGCTCGGCCCGCTTGCCGCTCGGGTCGCCCACCATGGCCGTCCCGGCGCCGACCAGCGCGATGGGCGTGTGGCCCAGCCGCTGGAGCCAGGCCATTCCCATCACCGGCACCAGGTTGCCGACGTGGAGCGAGTCCGCCGTGGGATCGAAGCCCACATAGGCCGTGATCGGCCCTTCGCGCAGGCGCTCGGCCAGTCCGGGGGTGGCGTCCTGCACGAAGCCGCGGGTGCGGAGCAGGTCGAGGAGGTCGCTCATGGCGCCAATCGTACCCGCTGGAAACGGGCCCCGCAACCGGCTAGCTTGGGGGCATGGCCCGCCGGCAATCCAGTCTGCTGCAGCGCGTTCGGCTTTCGCCCCGCGCCCGTCGTAACGTCCTGGTCTCGGTGCTCGCGATCGTCGCCTTCGGGCTGGCCATCCTGGTGGCGGCCTGGACCCGCGCGTGCGCCGGCAACAGTTGCCCGTCCATCGCGGGGCTCGGCGGCTACGATCCCAACCAGGCCGCGAAAGTGTACGCCGCTGACGGCCGGCTCATCACCGACCTCGGGCTCGAACGCCGGACCGTGGTGCCGCTGGGCGAGATGTCGCCCTACGTCAAGGCGGCGTTCGTCACCACCGAGGACAAGCGGTTCTACGAGCATCACGGGATCGACTGGTACCGGGTGCTCGGCGCCATCAAGAACAACGTCTTCAAGCTCCGGGTGGCCGAGGGGTTCTCGACCATCACCATGCAGCTCGCCCGCAATCTCTGGCCGGAGGACATCAGCGGGCGCGACAAGTCGATCCGCCGGAAGCTGCGTGAGGCGCACGTGGCCCGGGAGATCGAGGCCACGTATCCCAAGGACAAGATCCTCGAGCTGTACCTGAACCAGATCGACCTCGGTAACCGCGCCTATGGGGTCGAGGCCGCCTCCCAGCGCTACTTCGGCAAGTCGGTCCGGGACCTCAACGTGGCCGAGGCGGCCACGCTGGCCGCGATCCCCAAGGCCCCCTCGCGCTACAACCCGCGCCGGAATCCGAACCTGACCGTGCAGCGGCGCAATACGATCCTGAACCTGCTGCGCGACAACGGGCTCCTCTCGGCCGACGACGCGGAGCGGTGGAAGGCCTATCCGCTGCTGCTCAGCTCGCACTCCGACTTCAGCGGGGTGGCGGAATACTTCGTCGAATACGTCCGCCAGCAGCTCGACGCCCGCTTTGGCTCCGATCTGTACAAGTCGGGCTACCGGATCTACACCACACTCGACCTCGACACCCAGCAGGCGGCCGAGCGGGCACTCGAGGCGCGGCTCGAGGCCATCGAGAACGGGGCCGACGGCAAGTTCAGCTGGCCCACCTACCGCCAATACCTCGATTCCCGGGCGGATGCGGCCGATGGGAACGCGCGGACCACCACCCCTTATCTGCAGGGCCTGGTGGTGACGCTCGACGCCAAGACCGGGAACATCCGCGCGATGGTGGGCGGGCGCGACTTCGACGACAGCAAGTTCAATCGCGCCACGCAGGCCCTGCGCCAGCCGGGCTCGACGTTCAAGCCGTTCGTCTATTCGGCCGCGGTCGAGGCGGGCTACCCGCTCTCCCACGTCATGGTGGACGATCCGCTGACCGTCGAGATGGCCACCGACAGCGCGCCATGGAGTCCGCAGAACTACGACCTCGAGTTCGACGGGCCCATGACGCTTCGTCGCGCGCTCTACCTCTCGCGCAACATCATCGCCATCAAGCTGGGCATGGAGCTCGGCAGCGACGCGGTGATCAGCGAGGCCACCAAGTTCGGCATCACCACCCGGATTCCGCCGTATCCCTCGATCTACATCGGCTCGGCCGACGTCATCCCGCTGGAGATCATCTCGGCCTATACCGTGTTCTCCAACCTGGGCACCCGCACCATCCCCAATGCCATTCTCCGGGTCGAGGACCGCACCGGCAAGATCCTGTGGCAGCCGCAGGTGCGGACCGTCTCCGTGATGGACACCCAGCACGCATGGCTCATGACCGACGCGCTGCGTGACGTGGTCCGTCACGGGAGCGCGGTGGGCTCGGTGGGCTCCCGGATCAACTTCCCGGCCGGCGGGAAGACCGGCACGACCAACGACGGGTTCGACGTCTGGTTCATCGGCTTCACCCCCGATCTCGTGACGGGCGTGTGGATCGGCTTCGATCAGCCCAGGAAGATCAAGGCCAACGCGCAGGGCGGCATCCTGGCGGCGCCCGCGTGGACGGCGATGATGCGCGAGGTGTACGAGCGCCGTGACATTCCCGCGCCGTGGCCGCGGCCCGACGGGCTCACGGCGCTCGACATCGACAAGACCACGGGCTACAAGGCGACCCCGTTCTGCCCCAAGGACGTGCACTACATCGAGTCGTTCATCCCCGGCACCGAGCCCACGGCCTTCTGCCCGATCCACTCGCCGTTCGGCGCCGTGGGGGCGGCGGGCCCCCTGGGGGGCACCGCTCCCGACGGAGCGCCGCAGCCTACCGCGCCGCTCCCCGAGAGCGTTCACCCGGGAGCACCCGCCCCCACGCCGCCCGTGGCGCCGCCGGCGCCGGGCCGCACGGGCGCGGCGACCACGACGGGCGTCATGGGAGGCGCCGGACCGACGCCGAATCCGCAGCGCTGATGTGCGTCGCGAGCGCTGCTTGCCCGGTGGCACCCAAATGCCAGCACGCGCTCGCTCGCGATGATATGGGCTCCGCGGCGCCGTTGACAGGCATCGCTAACCGACGGACGCACAGCCCATCGGCATGACGGCGCGCCGGTTGTCGGCGCGGTGGCTACTTCCCGCCGATCGTCCGGCGGTCGAGCACGGCGCGCTGCTGATCGGCCCGGATGGGCGGATCGCCGCGGTCGGTCCGGAGCCCGACGTTCCCCGGCCGGCGGGCGTCGCGCTGGAAGACTTCGGGGACGCCGTGCTGCTCCCCGGGCTGATCAACACGCATACGCATCTCGAGCTCACCGGCCTGGAGGGCGAACCGCCGGGGCACGACTTCGCGGACTGGATCCGGCGGCTGCGCGAGGCGAAGGCCGCTCGCGCCCCCGAGGCGTACCTCGACGCCGCGCGGCGCGGGCTCGCCGACTGCCTGGCAGCCGGCGTCACGACCGTGGCCGACACGGGCGACTCGGGCGCCGTCATTCAGGCGCTGGCCGAGGCGGGTGGATCGGGGATCGCCTATCAGGAGGTGTTCGGGCCGCATCCCGATCAGCGGGAGGCGAGCCTGGCCGCTCTCCGGCAGCGGGTGGAGCACCTGCGCCGGTTCGTGACCGAGCGGGTGCGCATCGGAGTCTCGCCCCATGCACCGTACAGCGTGAGCGGACCGCTCTACGCCGCCACGTCCGAGTGGGCTCGCCGGGAAGCACTGCCGGTCGCCGTCCATCTGGCGGAGTCGCCGGCGGAAAGCGCGCTGCTCGAACGGGGGACTGGCCCGTTCTCCGAAGCATGGCGGGGACGTGGCATCCCGCTGCCCCTGCCGCCTGGGCGAACACCGGTTGCCTGGCTCGAGGAGCACGGCGTGCTCTCGGATCGCACGCTCTGCATCCACGTGGTGCAGGCCGGTCCCGGCGACGTCGCCCGGCTGGCTCGCACGGGCGCGAGCGTCGCCCACTGCCCGCTCTCCAATCGCGCGCACGGGCACGGTGCCGCGCCGCTCGGGGCGTTCCTGGCGGCGGGGATCCGGGTGGGACTCGGAACCGATTCCACCGTGAGCGTGGGACGTCTCGACCTGCTGGCGGAGGCCCGCGCCGCCCGCGTGCTCGGCGGCCTCGATGCCGCGCGCGCGCTCGCGCTCTGTACCCTCGAGGGCGCGCGCGCCCTTGGGCTGGAGGCCGAGATCGGGAGCCTTGCTCCCGGCAAGTGGGGCGATTGCGCCGTGATCCGGCCGCCGCATGGCGCCGCGGGCGCGCCGCCGGAGGAGCAGGTCCTCGCGAGCGGCCCTCGCGACGTGCTGGCCACTTTCCTGGGAGGACGGAACGTGCATCGCACCAGCCGAGTGCCGTGAAGATCCAGCGCCACGCCGCCATCCTGCGGGTCGTCCGGGAGCGGCGGATCGAGAGCCAGGACGAGCTGCGCGAAGCGCTCGCCACCGAAGGGTTCACCGTCACCCAGGCAACGCTTTCGCGCGACATTCGGGAGCTTGGCCTCGCCAAGCTCGCCGACCCGCAGGGCGGCGCGTTCTACACCCACCCGCATCGCGCGGCGGTCCGCCCCGACCTGGCACAGGTGCTCCCGGCGCTCCTCGTGAGCGTAGACGGCGTGGGGCCGCTGCTGGTGCTCAAGACCGCCAGCGGCTCGGCCGGCGCCATTACCGAGGCGCTGGACCAGGTCGGCTGGGCCGAGATCATCGGCACCATCGCCGGCGACGACACGGTCCTCGTGATCACCCGGAGCCAGCGTCTGCGCGAGTCCATCGCGGAGCGGATCCAGGCGCTGGTCAAGAAGTAGGATCGGCCGGCGCCAGCGGCATCTCGTCCCCGGGCTCAACCTGAACCCGAAAACCCGGCCCGAGACGCTGCTCCAGCTCTCGTGCGATCGCCGCTTCCGTGTCCGCCTACCACCCGCCGCCGGACCGATGAAGTTTCGGAAGCGTGGCCTCGGTGAGCTCCTCCGGCCCAGCGCCGCGCGGGGAAAGACTTCGCGATGTCGCAACACTCAGTCCCGCCATTCGTTGGCCTCCCTTGCCGGCTCACATGGTGAGGGGTTACGCTTGAATTGGCGGTGACTCGGGCCACGGTCCGGACGCCGGATTCGTACATCCTCCATCCGTTACGCTGCGGAGAAGTCCCGTGCGGTGCTTGGCGTTGAACGCCTCGTTCGAGCCGTTGACGATGGTGCCCGTGCGCCGGGCGCTCCGCCTCGTCATCGAGGGCAAGGCCGAGATCGTCGAGGCCGACGCCGATTTCGTCCGGAGTGAACGGCTCACACTCCCGAAACCGGCCATCATCAGGCTGGTCAAGTTCGTGCACGTCCCCCGCCGCTTCCGTCGCCAGGTTACCAACACATTCCTCTTTGCCCGCGACAGCTACCGCTGCCAGTACTGCCATCGGGGCCAGGGCGAGCTGCGCCACCGGGAATGCCTGACCCGGGATCACCTGATTCCGCTCTCCCGCGGGGGCGACAACGAGTGGACCAACGTGGTGACGGCCTGCAGCTCGTGCAACACGCGCAAGGGCAACCACCTGCCGGAAGAGTGCGGGATGCATCCCATGCTGGCCCCGCGCGAGCCGCACTTCGTGCACCTGTCGTGGGCGGTTCGCCGGCTCTCGACCGCCCAGGCCAAGTACATCCGGCTGTTCTACGGCGAGCAGGCGCTCCGCGCCCTGGGCGGTACGCTCTAGCTCAGCGCACCTCGAACGTGGTACTGCGGACCTCCAGCCGGAGCGTCGGCAGGCCCGCGAGCCGGAGCAGGAACCGCGTCGCTCCGCGGCCCAGCGCGTCGCCCACGTTTTCCTTGCCTTGCGCGACCCCGCCCAGGTCTCCCTCCAGAAATCGCTGCAGCTCTTCCAGGTCGGAATCGGAGAGCGTCGAGATCCCGAGCGACGCGGTGTAGTAGTATCGCCCCCGTTGGGTCGGCCGGACGCTCACCTGATAGGCGAACGCCAGGGCCGCGCTCAGGGCGTCGGTCGTGGCGTATCGCCGCTCCCGCACCCGGTCGCCGACAACCGTGAGCACGGTGTATTGGTCGAGCAGGGGCTCGTGTCGCAGCACCACGTCCCACTCGGCCTGCCGCTCGAACTCGTCGAACCATCCGCCCCGCGACCGCCACACCTCGACCCGATAGTGAAGGCGCACCGGCAACCCGGAGCGCAGCACGGAGAGCCAGCGGCCGTCCGCGAGCAGGTTCTCCGAGCGCACCACCGGCGCCCGCGCACCCGACGCGCCGGAGTCCGGCGCGAGGCGCACCGTGAGCCGCACCGCCCGGGCGTCCTGCGCCTGCGCGACGCGGCCTGGCGCCAAACCCAGGACGAGTGCCGCCGCGACCGCGCCGACGAGCGACCGGAGCGCTGGCACTAGAATCGGCGCTGCAGTCTCACGAGGAATCGCACCGGCTCGCCGCCCGTCACGCTCTTGGCCAGATAAGCTCCGATCGCTCCCGCGTCGAGCCCCACACCGATGTCCGCTTTCCACTCCCTGAACGACGGAATCCGGTCGGAGCGCACCTGGCCCGGTCCGTCGCCGGCGAGCCACGCCTTGCCCGCGTCCGTCAGGAAGACGAGATCGGCCTCCTCGATGCCGATGAATCGGCCCGGGTCCCCCTCGTCGCGGCCGCGCGGCCGGTAGCCGAGGTTGAGCCCGAGGCGGGTGCGCACTTCCACCTGCGCGCTGATCGAGCGGTCGCACAGCGCGGGGATGGCGGGGTCGGCGAAGCCGGATGGGGCGCAGGTGAAGGCGCGGAAGGCGTAGCCCGGCAGCAGGTCGGGGCCGCCGAGGGAGACCCGACGCTGGAGCGGGAGGCGGTCGCCGCCGACCCAGCCGTCGGCGCGGAGGCGGGTGTTGACCCGGAGGCCGGGGGTGAGCCGGGAGTAGCGTCGGAAATCGAGCGTGAGCCGGTCGAAGGCGTAGCCACCGCCGGTCGGGATCGCGGGCCGGATTGCCTCGGGCAGCGTAATCGGGGCGACATCATCGCTGGTCGAATGCTCGAACCCCGCGTGCAGCAGCCAGCCCGTGGTCGGCAGTGACCGGTCGTTCCGGGTGTCCACGTCCACCTCGGCGCCCACGGTGAAGTAGTGCCCGTCGTCGCTCAGTGGATTGCGGCGCCAGTGATCGCTGTTCCGAAGCAGCGACCACGGGTCCGTGGCCCGCACCGAGCTCTCGTGGTCGCGCCGGAGCGACAGCTCGATCCGGAGCGGCCGCGCGGGCTGCAACCATGAGGCCACCCCGGCACCCCGCCGCTCGAAGTAGTCGCGGTAGTCACGCTGCAGCAGAAACGCCGACCAGCCGTTCTCCATTCCCGAGAGCGGCTGGTCCTCGAACGGAGCCACGTCGCTGTAGAGCCGCCCGGCGACCCCGCCGCCCCCCAGCCGGAGCTCGGCGCGCGCGCCGTAGCCGAAGCTGCTGATGCGGTTGCCTTCACCGGCGGTGCGGAGGATGCCGCGCAGGTCGAGCCGTGCGAACGAGGTCCGGGTGGGGCGCAGATCGAACGTCGGCCCGAAGACGATCGGGAGCCCCTCGACGCGATTGTAGGTGCCGCCCGTGGCCAGGAGCAGTGTGGTGCGCACGCGTCCGGTCCGGAAGCTCGTTCGCGCGGCCGCGAGCTCGGGCAGCGCGCGCCGCCGCTCGCGAACGACCAGGGTGCCGTCGGCGGCCCTGAGCACCGGGGCCGCGTCCCACAGTACCCGCTCGCGGCCCACGTGCCGGGCGCCCGCGCTCCGGATGAGCCGGCCTCCCACGACCAGCACATCGCCTTCGACGTCGGCCCCGGGCAGGAGGTACAGCGTGGCGTTGATGACGGTGACATCGCCCCGCACCCGGCCGCCGAGCCGGAGCGCCCCGCGGAAG
>JAICLE010000090.1 GCA_025927545.1 Gemmatimonadales bacterium | reverse complement strand
CTTTCCGTCCGCGTTAGATTTCCCCAATGATCCGCTTCATCCCCGGGACCCTGCGCCTCTTCGGCCGGGCGCTGCGGCTGCGGTGCCCCAACTGCGGCGAGGGAAAGATGTTCTCCTCATGGCTCCGCATGCGCGCGCGCTGTCCCGTGTGCGGGCTCAAGCTGGAGCGGGGCGAGGAGGGCTATCAGGTCGGCTCCTACATGTTCAACATCGTGGCGGCGGAGCTCGCGTTCGCGGCCGTGTTCCTCGCCATCGTGGCGGCCACATGGCCCACGCCGCCGTGGAAGCTGCTCGAGTACGGCGGCATCGTGATGATGGTGATCGCCCCGCTCGTCTTCTTCCCCTTCTCCAAGACGCTCTTCCTCGCTTTCGATCTCGTATTCCGGCCGGCTACGCGGGACGAGCTGCTGCCGGCGGCAAGCAACTCCCGCAACGCACATTAAATGGAGCTCGCTTTTCCAGGCTTCCGGATCCGGAGCTGGCGCCCGGGCGACGCGCCCGCGCTGGCCCGGCACGCCGATAGCGAGCAGCTCTGGCGTAACGTGCGCGACCAGTTCCCGCACCCCTACACCCTGGCCGACGCCGACGCGTGGGTGGCACGCGCCAGCGTATCGGAGCCCGAGACCCAGTTCGCCATCGAGGTGGACGGCGAGGCCGCGGGCGGGATTGGGCTCTTCCTGCAGGAGGACGTCGCCCGCTTCTCGGCCGAGCTCGGCTACTGGCTGGGAGAGGCGCATTGGGGGCGCGGGATCATGACGGAGGCGGTGCGCGGGTTCACCGAGCACGCGTTTCGCTCGTTCGACCTCTGCCGGATCTACGCCATCGTTTTCGAGTGGAACCCTGCGTCGCGCCGGGTGCTGGAGAAGGCGGGCTACGCACTGGAGGGACAGATGCGCCGGGCGGCCGTCAAGCAGGGTCGCGTGCTCGACCAGTTCCTCTACGCCACCGTCCGAGACTTCAGGTCGGATGGTGCTGTCGGCGGCGCGCAACAACTTCCGGCCTGACCGGGCAACGCGCAATCCACCGCACTCGGCCCCGCGACGCCCTTGCAAGCCGCGCTCCCGGCGCGGCTTAGCGCCACCTCCCGACCTCCGATCGGAACCACTCTTCGCCGGTCTCCGCTGGCCCTCGACTTGCGCTTCGCGACCGCTGCATTCGCCCTCATCCGCGTCCATCACGCAGTCTCGAAGACCCGTGCTCACAGGTGCGGACGATGCCCCTGCGCGTGCTGCTGCTCAACTACGAGTATCCGCCGAACGGCGGCGGCGCCGGCGTGGCCACCGAGATGCTGGCGCGCTCGCTCGCGGCGCGCGGGACGCGGGTCGATGTCGTGACCGCGGGAGCGACGGACTCGTCCGAGTCGGTGCTGCTGTGGGACGGCGTCGCCGAGGACGAAGGAATCCTTACCGTCCACCGGGTGAAATGCCGGCGATCGTCGGTGCACAAGGCGGGCATGCTGGATGCGGCGAGCTACCTGCTTGCCGCGCGGCCGGCGATCCGACGGCTCATCGCCACGAACCGCTACCACGTCGCCCACGTGTTCTTTTCGCTCCCGACCGGCGCGCTGCTTCCATTGCTCGATCTGCGCGACGTGCCGGTGGTGGTCTCGCTCCGGGGCTCCGACGTGCCCGGCCACGATCCGCACGACCGCATGCTCGCGCTCGCCCACCGCATGCTGCGGCCGCTGACTCGCTGGATCTGGCGCCGGGCGGATCGCGTGGTGGCCGTCTGCGACACCCTGGGCCGCCTGACGCCTCGCACCCTGCCCGGCCTCCGGTACTCGGTTGTCCACGACGGGGTGGACCTCGAGCGCTTTCGCCCGGCCGCCGGCAGGCGGCGGCGCCAGCCCGAGCGGATCCGCTGCCTGGCCGTCGCCCGTCTGGTCGAGCGCAAAGGCCTTCGCGACCTGATCCGCGCGTTCGCGGAGCTGGAGCGGCATCGCTTCGAGCTGGAGATCGTGGGCACCGGTCCGGAGGAACGGGAGCTGCGCGACCTCGCCGACGCCCTGGGCGTTGCCGGCGAAGTCCGCTTCATGGGTGCGCTCGACCGGCCGGCCGTCGCGGAACGCTACCGGGCGGCCGACCTGTTCACCCTGCCTCCCCTCGCAGAAGCATCAGGGAACGCCTACGCGGAGGCACTCGCATCCGGGCTGCCGATCGTGGGAACTACCGTGGGCGGAATCCCGGATCTGGTGGAGCACGGCGTCAACGGGCTGCTCGTTCCGCCGGGCGACCCGGCCGCGCTGGCGACCGCCATTCGCACGCTCGCCGACGACCCGCACCGCCGGCACGAGATCGCCCGGCGCAACCGGCTCAAGGCGGAGTCCGTGCTCGACTGGCACCGCATCACTGCGAGGTATCTCACCGTCTACCGCGGCATTCAGCGGCTCCGCCCAGCGCGGCGGGGTGTGGCAGAGCTTCCATCGACCATCTGGTAACCACGCGGGCGCCCGCCTGGTTGACATATCCCGAGGGAACCCTATGTTGACTAACACACTCGGGAATGAGATGCGTCCAATGCTGCAAGCGCCCGCTATTCCGCTGTGCTGCTGTATGGTCCACTTGGCCATGGGCCGGGGGGAAGGCGCCGCCGTTCGCTAGCTCTGGGCAATCTTCGAGTCTGGCCGACCGCGCTCCCATCGGGATGTCGCGGCCGGCTTGTTTCTGAGCCGGCGGCAACCGGCTTCGATCCGCTCACGCGAGCCAAGGAGATGACCATGACCACCGCAACAACCGCCCCGCCGGTGACACCGATCGACCAGCGGGGCTACGCCCATCCCGAGGTGCTGGTCTCGACCGACTGGGTGGCCCAGCACCTGAACGATCCGAAGGTCCGGCTGGTGGAGTCCAACGAGGACATTCTCCTCTACGATACCGGCCACATTCCCGGCGCGGTCAAGATCGACTGGACGACCGACCTCAATGACGATGTGGTACGCGACTACGTGGACCGGGACCGGCTCCAGAAGCTGCTCCGGTCGAAGGGGATCAACAACGATACGACGATCGTCTTCTACGGCGACAAGAACAACTGGTGGGCCACCTATGCCCTCTGGGTGCTGCAGCTCTTCGGGCTCTCCAACGTGAAGATCCTCGACGGCGGACGGCTCCGCTGGGTGGACGAGGGGCGCAAGCTTTCCACCGAGGTCCAGAGTTATCCGCCGGGCAACATCACCGTGGGTGAGCGGAACGACGGGAAGATCCGCGCCTTCCGCGAGGACGTGCTGGAGCACCTCGGGAAGAAGGGCCAGCTGGTGGACGTGCGGAGCCCGGAGGAGTTCCGGGGCGAGAAGACCCACATGCCCGAGTACCCGCAGGAAGGCTGCCTCCGTGGTGGGCACATCCCGTCGGCCAAGAACGTGCCATGGGCCAAGGCGGTCGACCCCGAGACCCACACGTTCAAGTCCGCTGCCGAGCTCAGGAAGCTGTACGAGCAGGACAACGCGCTGAAGAAGGACCAGGAGACGATCGCGTACTGCCGGATCGGCGAGCGGTCCTCCCATACCTGGTTCGCGCTCAAGTACCTGCTCGGCCACGACAAGGTGCGGAACTACGACGGGTCGTGGACGGAGTGGGGAAACGCGGTGCGGCTGCCGGTGGAGAAGCCGTAGCGAGGCGGGCGCTCAGAGGTCCCGCGCCTCACGAATCACCCCTGGTACGTTCGTCACGATCCCCGCCACCCCCCGCGCCCACAGGCGGCGGGCGGTGGCGGCCTCGTTCACGGTCCACACGTGCACCGGACACCCGAGCCGCCGCGCCGCGGCCACGAACCTCCGGGTCGGCACCGTCAGCCCCCGGTAGCGGAGCGGCACCGAGAGCAGCCGGTGCCGGCACGGCGGCAGCTTCCGGCGGAGCAGCACCGAGCGGTAGAGCGCCGAGATCTCCGGTCCCGACGCGCCGCAGGCGAACGGCTCTTCCCGAAAGACCTCCAGAGCGCCGACGTGCTCCGACGCCGTTACGCAGCGCCCTGCCGAGTTCCCCTCCAGCAGCACCCGCCGTACCGCCTCCTGCACCTCAGGCTCCTTTACCTCGATCAGTACCGGCACGGCCGGAAAGCTCCACAGCACCTCGGCCAGCGTAGGGATCCGGACCGCGGTGCCGCGGAAGGGCAGGGTGCGGCCGCGGTCGGGCGTGAACCAGTGGCCGGCGTCCGCCGCGCGCAGCTCGGCAAGTGTTCGGGCGCGCACCGGCCCGGTGAGGCTCGTGGTGCGCTCCAGCGCGGCGTCGTGCAGGACCACCGCGGCGCCGTCCCGCGTGAGGCGCACGTCCAGCTCGAACGCGTCGGCGCCCTGCTCGAGCGCAAGCTCGAAGGCGGGCAGCGTGTTCTCCGGCGCGTGAGCGGACGCGCCCCGGTGGGCGATGATCGGATGAGCCGAGAGATCGAGCAGCGGGTTCACCGGCGGCGGCTCCCCTCACGCACCGCCATAATGCCCACGATATGTGTCGCGGAGCGCCGACTTGAGGAACTTCCCCGTGGAGGTGCGCGGAATTTCCGGCAGAAAGAGCACGTCGTCGGGCAGCCACCAGCGCGGGAACCGGCCTTCGATCGAGGCAAGCAGCTCCTCCGGCGTGACGAGCTTCCCCTCCCGCAGCACCACGGCCGCGAGCGGCCGCTCGGTCCACCTCGGGTGCGGCACCGCCACGACCGCCGCCTCCGCCACCGCCGGATGCCCCATCAGCGCGCTCTCGAGCGCCACCGAGCTGATCCACTCGCCGCCCGACTTGATCAGGTCCTTCGTCCGGTCACGGATCTCGAGGTAGCCGCGCGGATCGATCGTCGCGATGTCGCCCGTCCGGAACCAGCCGTCCGCGGTGAACCAGTCGCCCGGCTCGTCCGGTCCGTAGTACGCCGAGGCCACGTAGGCACCCCGCACCTCGAGCTCGCCCGGCGTGAGGCCGTCGCGGGGGACGTCGCCGCGCTCGTTGCGCACCCGCATTTCGAGGAAGGCACCCGGCAGCCCCTGCTTCATCCGGAGCGCGTGCCGCTCGGCCGGCGGCAGCGCCGCTCCCTCAGGCGTGAGCGTGCCGAGGGTGCCGACCGGCGCGATCTCCGTCATCCCCCACGAGGTGGCGACGTGCAGCCGGTGCCGCTGCTCGAGCCCGCGCACCAGTGCCTCCGGCGCCGCCGCGCCGCCGATCACGATCGTCCGCAGGGCCGACAGGTCGTACACGCCGGGGCAGGCGTCGAGCACCTCGAGCACGCCGAGCCAGACGGTGGGGACGCCGGCGCTGAAGGTGACGCGCTCCGTGTGGCAGAGCTCGAGCAGCGCCGCCGGCCCGGGATGCGGCCCCGGAAAGACGAGCCCCGCGCCGGTGAGTGCCGCCGTGAACGGAAGTCCCCAGGCGTTGGCGTGAAACATGGGTATGACGGCGAGCACCACGTCGGCCGGGCCGAGGGAAAAGCTGCCGGGCATGGCGGTGGCCATCGAGTGGAGCACCAGCGCCCGGTGGGAGTAGACCACCGCCTTGGAGCGGCCGGTCGTCCCCGAGGTGTAGCACATGGCCGCGGCGTCGCGCTCGTCCGGCTCGGGGAACTCGGCGGCCTCATCGCCCGAGGAAAGGAGGGCCTCGTAGTCAAGCGTCCCCGGCGGCGCCGCGCCGCCATCGGTCACGACGATGACGTGCCGGAACGCCGCGCGTTCCCGGAACGTCTCGAGCAGCGGCAGCAGCGACGCGTCCACCATCACGACCCGGTCCTCCGCATGGCGAGCGATCCAGCCGAGCTCGTCCGGGTGCAGCCGGAGGTTGAGCGTGTGCAGCACCGCGCCCAGCAGCGGCACGGCAAAGTACGCTTCCAGGTGGCGCTCGTGATTCCAGCAGAGCGTGGCGACGCGGTGACCGGGGCGGACGCCGAGCCGGTGCAGGGCGGAGGCGAACCGGCGGGCGCGGCGAAGGGTCGCCGACCAGGTGGTGCGGTGAAGCGCGCCGTCCGCCCGGCGGCTCACCACGGGCCGCTCGCCGAAGATCGACTCCGCGCGGCGGGCGATGGCGGGGAGGGTGAGTTGGTAGTCCATGGTCAGGCCGCGCATGGTCGCTCCTGGCGTCTGCTTGGCCGCTCGGGCGCGCACCCCACCGCCATCCCGAGCGCCCACCCGCCTGTCATCCTGAGTGCCCACCCGCCTGTCATCCCGAGCGGAGCGAGGGATCTCGCCCGGGAACGGCTCGAACGCCGCAACGCAGCCCCCTCGCTCCGCTCGGGATGACAGTGCCGGAGCGGCCGCGCGTCGGGAACGATGCTCACGACGCCCTCGGATGCCTCGCGAAGAACTCCCAGATCAACGCCGTCGCGTCGATCTCCCGGCTCACCCTCCCCACCGACCGCCCCACGGGCGGCCCGCCCGGCCAGGTGTGCCCGCCGTCCTGTATGGTGTACAGCTCCACCGCACGCCCATCACGGCAGCCGGAGTAAGCCGTGACCCGCACCCGCGTGCCGTCGCGCACACGGTCGGGCTCGTCCGTGACGGCCGGCGCCTCGCCGCAGCCGGCCACGCGGGCCCAGAACGCGATACTCTCCGCGGCCGACAGCACGCCGCCGCGCCCGCCGCCGACCCCGCCGCCGGCGTACGGCAGCAAGGGGTCCGCAGTTCCCTGGATGGCGAGCACCGACACCGGTGCCGTCCGCCCGCAGCTCTCCGCGAGATTGGCCGGCGTGGCGCCGGCCACCGGCGCGATCGCCGCGAACACACCCGGCAGCTCGCACGCGAGCCGGTAGGAGAACATCGCGCCGTTGGAGATCCCGGCGGCGTAGACCCGGGTGGAGTCGAGACTCAGCTCGCGCTCGAGCGTGTCGAGCAGGGCCTTGACGAACCCCACGTCGTCCTGCGGGGCCACGGCGCTCCGCCCGTCGTTCCACCGGCGGCCGAGCCCGTCCGGGTACACCGCCACGAACCCCTCGCGCGCGGCGAGCCGGCTGAATCCGGTGTGCGGCGCCATCCGCCGTCCGCTACCCCCGGCGCCGTGGAACACCATCACGAGCGGGGTCTGTGTGCCGGGCCGGTAGCTCTGGGGGACGTCGAGCAGGTAGGTGCGCTCGACCCCGTTCACCCGGAGCGTGCGCGGCCCTCCGGCGGGCGCAGCGGCGGACTGGGCGGGCAGCGCGGCAACGTGCGCGCCGAGCGCCAGCGCGACGACGCCCAGCGCCCGAACGATGGACGGCATGCCCCAATCTAGCCGCGGACGAGGGGCCCCTGCTAAGGTTCGTCGCATGTCCATCGCCGATATTCGCCGGGAATACTCGCGGGCCCGGCTCGATGAGGCCGACGTGAGTCAGGATCCGCTGGTCGAGTTCGCCCGCTGGTTCGCCGAGGCGCGAGAAGCCGAGCTTCCGGACCCCAACGCCATGACCCTGGCCACCGCCTCGGCGGACGGGGCGCCGTCGGCCAGGATTGTCCTGCTCAAGGCGTTCGACGAGCGCGGCTTCGTCTTCTTCACCGATTACCGGAGCCGGAAGGGCGCCGAGCTCGAGGCCAATCCCAGAGCGGCGCTGGTGCTCTACTGGGGCGAGCTGGACCGGCAGGTGCGGATCACGGGGACGGTCAGCCGGACCTCCCACGACGAGTCGGAGCGCTACTTCACGAGCCGGCCGCTCGGTAGCAGGCTCGGCGCCTGGGCGTCGCACCAGAGCCGGGTGCTCCCCGGGCGGGCGGCGCTGGAAGCGGAGCTGCGGGTGGTCGAAGCCCGGTTCGGGGATGGAGACATACCGCTGCCGGAGCACTGGGGCGGATTTCGGGTGGTGCCGGAGACGATCGAGTTCTGGCAGGGACGGGAGAGCCGGCTGCACGATCGGATACGGTATTCGCGGGAGGGCGGGGGAAGGTGGAGAGTCGAGAGATTGTCGCCCTGAGTCCGTGGTCGGTGCACCGGCTTGACCGCGCTCGCCGTAACGCGCATTTCTATGGCGACCGCGCTCTCCCCGTGCCGGAGCTCTCACCATGCGCCTGCTCGCCGCCCTGCTGCTCGCACTGCCCGTCCCCCTGCATGCCACCGTGCGCGGCCCGCCTCCCGACCGGATCACCATTCTCTACGATGCCTTCGGCGACCACCCCGGGCTTGTCCGCGACTGGGGATTCGCCGCGCTCATCGAGTACGGCGGCAAGCGGATCCTGTTCGATACCGGCAACGACGGCGCGACATTCGAGCGCAACGTCCGCGCCCTGCACGTGGACCTGCGGCGACTCGATCTCGTGGTCGTCTCGCACCGGCATGGCGACCACACTGGCGGCCTCGCGTATCTGCTGAAGGTCAATCCCGGCGTCACCATTTACGCGCCGAAGGAGAACTTCGGCACGTTCGGGGCGGAGATCCCAAGCGGATTCGTGCGGTCGGACTCGACGCTGCCGCCCCGGATGCGGTACTACGACGGCGCGCTGCCGGCGGCGATCGTCTCCTCCAGCCCCTGGCCCAGTGCCCATTTCGTCCGCCTGGACACGCTGACCGAGGTGGCGCCGGGCGTGGCCATCGTCTCGACCGTGTCCCGCACGCCGGGCACGCTCGAGTTGCGGGAGCTGTCTCTGGCGCTCCGCACGCCCGCCGGCGTGGTGCTCGTCGTCGGCTGCTCTCATCCCGGCATCGAGACCATCCTCAGGGCCGCGCGTCCGTTCGGCGAGCACGTGCACGCGATCTTCGGCGGACTGCATCTGGTGGCCACGCCGGATGCCGAGATCGCCCGGATCACGATGGCGCTGCGTGACCATTGGCGATTGGACCGCGTGGCGCCCGGCCACTGCACCGGGGAGCCGGCGTTCGCGGCGCTCGCACGCGCCTTCGGTGATCGCTACGTCTACGCCGGTCTCGGCACCACCGTCAAGCTCGACTGACCCCGGGAGTAAACGCCTTGGACTGACCCCGCGCGATCGTCAGGGTCTGCCAGTCGTCACCCGCCCAATGCTTCGCCAGCAGCACGACCTGCCCCACGTGGTATGACAGATGGCCGAGGTGACGATTGAGTGCCTGGCCGACCGTGTGCGGCTCCCCCCGGATGCAGATCGTTCGCTCGACGTCGGCGGAATTCAGGCCTTCGACGGTGCCGGCCAGCAGATCCCACGCGCCGCCCCACTGGTCCATCAGGCGTGCTCGCGTGTCGCCGGGCTCGAGCAGGAACTCGCCATCCCGATCGCGATTCGGCTTTTCACCGTCGGACGTCAGGAAATCCGTACACCGGGACCGCAGATTACCGCTGATGTGCTTCACCGTGATCGCGATGCTGTTGTTCTCCCCATCGAGCACCTTCGCGAAGTCTTCGTCAGCGACCTGCGCCATCGCCCGCTCCGCCGTGCCGCGAAGCTTCGCAAACTGCGCCCGCATGTCGGCCAGATACTCGTGACGGAAGTCGGACATGGATTCACCTCCGGCTGAGGAGCACGGCCATTATCAGAGACCGGTTCTAGCGCGCCGACCTGGCCCGCACGTCCGCGAACCAGTTCTCCGCCTGCACCAGCAGCGGCGCGGCCGCCGTCCGGTCCGCCTGGCGCTGGCGCAGGAAGAGGAACCCCCGCCCGCCTGGCAGCACGTCGTAGGACGTGTGGAAGAGGTCGACGGTGAATCGCGTCGCATCGAAGAGCGGGCGCAGCTCGCTCACCTCGAACGTCGGTGAGGTCCGGATCTCGGCGGCGACCAGGCGGAGCGTGCCGTCGAGGTAGAACAGCTCCCGGCCGTCGGGCGACCAGCGCGGCTGTGACCCGCCGCCGTTGGAGACCTGCCAGCGGCCGCCGGTCGTGGACGGGAACGGCCGGACGTAGACCTCGTTGGTGCCCGACTCGATCGAGGTATAGGCCAGCCAGTGCCCGTCGGGCGAGGCGGCCGGATGCAGCTCGGTAAAGGGAGTCGCGACGAGCGGCACCGGCGCGCTGTCGCCCGCGGTGCGCATGCCGACGATATCGCCGGCACCGGGGCCGCCGTTGTCCGTGCGCAGCAGCAGCCAGCGCCCGTCGGGCGACCAGCTCACCTCCTGCACCTGCCGGTCGAGCCGTGCCAGCGGCCGCTCCGGCGCGCTGCCGTCCGCGAGCCGCGCGTAGACGCTGCTGCCGTTGAGAGAATCCCGGATGAACGCCACGTCCCGCCCGTCCGGCGACCACGCCGGCCGCCGGTCCTGCCCGCCGAAGGTGAGCCGGCTGAACGGCCCGTGGTCGAGCTGCTTGATCCAGATGCCCAGCGTGCCGCTCGCGAGGCCGACGCCGATCGCCAATCGGCGACCGTCGGGCGACAGGGCGAACGAGTTGAACCCGCCGCGCCACGCCGTGTCGATGACGCTGACGGCGCCGTCCCGGCCGACCCGCACCGGCTCGAGCTCCGCGCCCGCCGCGCCGCCCTGCAGGTAGACCACCGTGCCGGCGGGGGACCACGCCAGGAACGCGGACCCGATGCCGATCATGACGCCGTCCAGCACCGCCGCCGCTGGTCCGGACATGCGCAGGCTCTTGAGATCGAACGGGGCGGCGAGAGCCGAGCCATCGCGGCGGAGATAGAGCAGGTGACCGGTCGGGAGATACGACGCCGAGACCGCGTCGGCGAGCAGGACGTGCTGCGTGCCGGTTCTGAGATCGAGCACGTGGACGCTCATCGTCACGCATCCGGACGTGCACGCGGTGAACAGCACCCCGCGCTGGCCCGGAAGCGCGGCGACATTTCCGACGCCGAAGCCGGCCAGCGTGGAGTCGCGCATGACCACCGCCGGCGGCCCGCCCGCCGCCGGCACGCGCGACAGCTCGTCGAGCTGGGGGCCCGTGTAGACGATGCTCCCGTCGTCGAGCCAGGCCGAGCCGCCGAACGGGGCGGTGGCCGAGTCAGCGACGCTCGTCACGCCGCCCTCACCGACCCGGACCTTCTTCAGGCGTCCGTCGGCGATGAACGAAAGCCACTGGCCGTCCGGCGAAAAGGCGGGATACGCCGCCCGTTCGGTCCCGGGCACGGGCACCGCGTGCAGCTCGCTCCGCCGTTTGAGAAACAGGCGGCCGTTCTGGCCATTCTCCCTGACGGCCAGGATGGTTCCGTCCGGCGACAGCGCCAGCGAGGGTGTAATGGTGTTCGCGGCCAGCCCTTCGCCGAGCTCGAGGTACTGCCAGCTCGTGCCGCGCGGACCGGGGCGCCCGCGCCAGCTCCAGGCGGCACCCGCCAGTGCGAGGACGGCCACGATCCACGGCGCGAGCGCGAGCGCGCGAGCCCGCCGGCCCTGGGTGCCGGCGGCACGCTCCCGCGGCCGGGCCGCCGTGGTCACCACCGTGGCGAGCCCCGGCCGGCTCAGCGCCTCGGCGAATTGCGCCGCGGTGGCGAACCGGTCGGCGGGGAGCTTCGAGAGCGCGGTGAGCACCGCGGCCTCCACGTGCGGCGGGATCGTCTTCCGCTGCAGCACGAGCGGGCGCGGCTCCTCGGTCATCACGCGCGCGATGATCGCCTGCGCGGTCGGCCCGGTAAAGGGCGGCTCGCCCGTGAGCATCTCGTAGGTCACGCAACCAAGGGCGTAGACGTCCGAGCGGGCCGTGATCTCGCGCTCGCCCATCGCCTGCTCGGGGCTCATGTAGTACGGCGTGCCGAGCGACATGCCGGTCTCGGTCATCCGGCTGCCGCCCTCGGAACGCGCCGCGGCGAGCGCGATCCCGAAGTCGGCCACCAGGGCGCGCCCGTCGTGCAGCAGGATGTTCTCGGGCTTGATGTCGCGGTGGATCACGCCGTGACGGTGGGCATAGTCGAGCGCGTCGGCGACCTCGCGGGCGATCCGGACGGCCTCGTCCACCGGGAGCTGCTTCTCGCGCGTCAGCCGGGCGCGGAGGCTCTCGCCCTCGACGAACGGCATGACGTAGAAGACCAGCCCGTCGGCCTCGCCCGAGTCGAACAGGCTCAGGATGTGGGGGTGCTGGAGGTTGGCGGTGGTCTTGATCTCGGCCAGGAAGCGCTGGGCGCCGAGGATGGCCGAGAGCTCCGGGCGAAGGACCTTGAGGGCCACCTTCCGGTCATGCCGGAGGTCCTGGGCCAGGTAGACCGTGGCCATGCCGCCCGCGCCCACCTCACGCTCGAGGCGGTAGCGGCCGGCCAGCGCCGTGGAGAGGCGGGTCGTGTCGGTGGTGGTCACGTGGGGTGCTCTCCGCGGCCGAAAGCCGCTCGGGGATGGGCTAATATCGCGTGCGTGGGGCGGGGCGCCAGACCGGCGGGAGGGCGCGCCGCCCCAGGGCCCTCCTGCAGCAGCGAGCCTTGGCGTGCAGGTGGCGCTTGGCAGGACGGCGGCTCAGGGCGCTGTAATCCTGAGCGGACGGGTGGGAGTTCATGGCCATGCCATCCCGAACGGACCCCTGACGGTTCACGGCACTGTCATCCCGAGCGGAGCGAGAGATCTTGCTGGGCCGATTTCGAACTCCCCGTCAGGGTTCGATACCAGCTCAGTAGATCTGGACTTGCCCCGATTTAGTGGACACACTGGTTACGCTGCGTTCACCGGCCGCTGTTCGAAGGCGGCGGGGCTCTGATAGCCGAGCGTCGAGTGCCGCCGCTGGCGATTGTACCACACCTCGAGATAGCCAAACAGGGCGCGGCGTGCCTCGTCGCGGGTGCGCCAGTCGGTCCCCTCGACCAATTCCGTCTTCAGCGTGGCGAAGAAACTCTCGACGACGGCATTGTCCCAGCAGTCGCCGACCCGACTCATGCTGCCCTGCATCCCCCAGCGGGCGAGCTCGGCCTGATAGGCCCCGCTCGCGTACTGCCGCCCGCGATCGGAGTGGTGCACGAGCCCCGGTCGGGGCTGGCGCTGTCCGACCGCCATCGCGAGGGCGTCGAGCACCAGCCCCTGGTCCTGCGTGTGCCGCATCGCCCAGCCGACCACGCGGCGCGAGTAGAGATCGAGCACCACGGCCAGGTAGAGGAAGCCCTGGCGCGTGGCGAGGAAGGTGTAGTCGGCCGCCCAGACCCGATCACAGCCGCCGATCGCGGCCACGGCAAACTGCCGGCCGAGCTGATTCGGCGCCACCGGCGCGGGATGACGCGCATCGGTCGTGACGACGCGGACGCGGCGCCGGCTCT
>JAICLE010000174.1 GCA_025927545.1 Gemmatimonadales bacterium | reverse complement strand
TCCTGTGGGCCAACCTGCACCTGCTGTTCTGGCTCTCGCTGGTGCCGTTCGTCACCGGCTGGATGGGGGAAAACCACTTTGCGGCGGTGCCGACCGCGCTGTACGGCGTCGTGCTGCTGCTGGCCGCCATCGCGTACTGGATTCTGGAGCGGAGGATCGTCGCGGCGGAGGGCCCGGATTCGCTGCTCGGGACGGCGGTGGGACACGATCGCAAGGAACGGCTCTCTCCGCTGCTCTACGCCATTGCGATTCCGCTGGCTTTCGTGCATGAATGGATTGCGGACGCGCTGTACGTGCTGGTCGCGCTGATCTGGCTCGTGCCGGACCGTCGCATCGAGCGGACGCTTCCGCCCGGGGCGCAGGGTGGCCCCACCGGGTGACCCCGGCTGGACGAGGGCTGGAACACACTCCTGGAGTGGCAATGGGTTCTGACATCCGGGTGCTCGGCCCCGGCGACGAAGCGGTCCTCACGCGCCTGGCCCCGGGCGTGTTCGACCACGAGATCGATCCCGCCCTCACGGCCGAATTTCTGAACGACCCGCGCCACCACCTGGTCGTGGCGCTCGACCAGGGCACGGTCGTGGGATTCGCGTCGGGAGTGCACTACGTCCACCCGGACAAGCCGGCCGAGCTGTGGATCAACGAGGTCGGGGTGGCTCCCACGCACCAACGGCAAGGGCTCGGAAAGCAGCTCCTTGGGGCCCTGTTCGCGTGTGGGCGGGAGCTGGGCTGCCGCGAGGCCTGGGTGCTCACGAGCCCGGCCAACGGCCCGGCGGTCCTGCTGTACGAGGCGATGGGCGGGAGCGACCTGGAGGATGCTCCCATGATGTTCACCTTCCGGCTGGATGACCGGGAGACGGACCGGCCC
The DNA here is from genome assembly GCA_025927545.1 of Gemmatimonadales bacterium. Taxonomy (GTDB): domain Bacteria; phylum Gemmatimonadota; class Gemmatimonadetes; order Gemmatimonadales; family GWC2-71-9; genus CAVVWJ01. The sequence continues at coordinate 1,417 of JAICLE010000174.1, read as the reverse complement.
GGCCGGTGAACGAGCAGGGCGCCGTTCTGCTCCTGGCCGCCGGCATCCTTGTCGGGCTCGCCCTCATCCCGTTCGGGCTCCCGGGGCTCTGGGTGATGGTGCTCGGCATCGTCGGGTACGGGTGGCTGACCGACTTCCACGCGGTGAGCGGCGGCCTCATGGCGTTCATCATCGCGCTGGCGCTGCTGGGCGAGGTGCTCGAGAGCTGGCTCGGGTTCCGCTTTGCCCGGCGCTACGGCGGCTCCCGGCGAGCTGGCTGGGGCGCGCTCGTGGGCGGCTTGATCGGCGTCGTGGTCGGCGTGCCGGTCCCGCTCATCGGATCGGTGATCGGCGGCTTCGCCGGCGCATTCGCCGGGGCGGCGTTGTTCGAGTACACCCGCGCGCGTCGGGCCGGGGCGGCAGCCTGGGCGGGCTGGGGCGCGGTGCTCGGCCGCGCCGCGGCAGCGGCGGCAAAGATGGCGCTGGGCATCGTGATCGCGGTCAGCGTCGTGTTCGCCGCGCTCAGAGGATAAGGAGGTCCCGGTGAATCTCACCGAGCGGCGGGTGATCGACGGGCTGCCGGTGACGGTGATCAATACCAGGCCCGACATCGACACGGCGGAGGTGCTCTCGCGCCTGGCAACGGCCCTGGACCTCATCCGCCGGTATACGCCCCATTACTACCGGCACCTCCGGCGCGACTTCGCCGGCATCCTGGTCAAGCGGTACGAGTGCCGGGGCGCGTACCTGGTCGAGCCCCGGATCTGCCTGGTCGAGCTCACCTTCGTGGTCAACCCCGGCTTCAGCGAGGCGCAGGTCGCCGCGACGATCCTCCACGAGGCCATGCACGCCCGGCTGCACCGCCTGGGCGTGGCTGTCGGATCCGCCGATCGCGCGCGCCAGGAGCGCTTCTGCCGCCGGGCGGAAGTGGAGTTCGGCCGGCTCGTGCCCGGCGGCGAACGGATCGTGCAGCGTGCGCTCGGCTCGCTCGCGCTGGGAGACGCGGATGTCGCGCCGGAGATCGACCGGGCCTTGGCGGCGGAGCGGATCGCCCGGGCGGACCGTGAGGCGCTGTAGGCTCCCGCGCAACCAACGCCGGCCGAACAGGGTCAGAGTGAGGTACGTCGGCCCATCCTCCATCCGAGCCCCTCGAGCCATGCCCGATCACCGGTCCGCCCTGGTCCCGCTGCTGCTGCTCCTGCTCCTCCTTCCCGCCGGGCTCCCGGCCCAGGACAGCGCATTCGCGAAGGAGGAGTTCGCGGCGCGCCGGGCCAGGCTGGTGGAGCTCATCCCCGACGGTGCGGCGCTGGTGTTCGGCGGAGAGGACCACGGCGAGAACGTCCGCTTCCGGCAGGCGCCCGACTTCTTCTATCTCACCGGGATCGAGCAGCCCGGGACCGTACTGCTCGTGAGCGGGATAACGAAACGGGCGATCGTC
>JAICLE010000057.1 GCA_025927545.1 Gemmatimonadales bacterium | reverse complement strand
GGTTGAAAGCGACGCGGCGGCCGGGTTACTTGGGCCATGCCCCAGACAGTTTGCGTGCTGGACGGCCGATCGCTTTCGGTGGCGGACGTGGTGCGCGTCGCGCGTGATCCGGACGTCCAGGTGCGGGTGGACCCGCTGGCGCGCGGCGCGCTGCTCGCCAGCCGGCGGTAGGTCGAGGCGGCGATCGCCTCGGGGCAGACGATCTACGGGATCAACACCGGGTTCGGCAAGCTGGCCAACGTCCGTATTCCGCCCGACCGCCTCGACCAGCTCCAGACCAACCTCATCCGAAGTCACGCCGCGGGCGTCGGCGCGCCGCTGGCGGCGTCCGTGGTCCGCGCCGTCATGCTGCTACGGGCCAACGTGCTTCTCCGCCCGACCAGCGGGGTCCGGCCCCAACTGGTGGACGCGCTCGTGGCGCTGCTCAACGCGGGCGTGATCCCGCTGGTGCCGGAGCAGGGGAGTGTCGGCGCCAGCGGCGATCTCGCGCCGCTGAGCCACATCGCCCTGGCGCTCATGGGCGAAGGGCGGGTCCTCGAGGGGGCGGCCGCCAGAGCCGCTCCCGCGGCTGGAGCGCTGGCCAAGTCCGGGCTCACCGCGTTCCCCTTTGCGCCGAAGGAAGGCCTCGCCTTCATCAACGGCACCCAGGCGCAGACCGCCATCCTCGCACTCCTGGTGCACGACGCCCGGGTGCTCTGGCGCACGGCCGTCGGGGCTGCCGCGATGAGCCTGGAGGCACTGCGCGGCACGCCGGCGCCCCTGGACCCCCGGATCCACGCGGCGCGGCCGCATCGCGGCCAGATCGAAGCGGCCGATCTCATGCGCGCCCTCCTGGCCGAGAGCGAGATCCGGGAGTCGCACCGGGAGGGCGACCCGCGGGTGCAGGACGCCTACAGCCTCCGCTGCGCCCCGCAGGTGTTCGGCGCGGTGGCCGACGCCATCCGGTTCGCGGAGGAGACCGTCGCCGTGGAGCTCAACGCGTCCACCGACAACCCGCTCGTGTTCGAGAACGGGGACGTCATCTCCGGCGGCAACTTCCATGGGCAGCCGGTGGCGCAGGCGCTGGACCTGCTCGCCATGACGCTCACGACGCTGCAGGCCATCGCCGAGCGCCGGGTCGAGCGGCTGGTCAACCCGGACCTGTCGCAAGGGCTCCCTGCCTTTCTCACGACCGAACCCGGCCTCTGCAGCGGGTTCATGATGGTGCAGATCACCGCCGCCTCGCTGGTGGCGGAGTCGCGCGCGATCGCCATGCCCGCGAGCATCGGCTCGATTCCGACCGATGCCAATCAGGAGGACTTCGTGCCGATGGGCATGGCGGCGGCCTGGAAGGCGCAACGAATCCTCGGCAACGCGCAGCGGGTCGTGGCGGCCGAGCTGTTGTGTGGAGCGCAGGGGCTCGAGTTCCTGAAGCCGCTGGCGCCCGGCCGCGGGGTGGCGGAGCTCTACCGGCGGCTCCGCTCGCTGACGCCGCCCGTCCCGCCGCTGGTGCGGGATCGCTCCCCCGCGCCCGATCTCGAGCGGCTGGCCCGGGCAGTGGCGTCGGGCGAGCTCGATCCGGGCGCCGTGTAGGCTTCGGCCAATCCTGCTTGCCGGGTGTTTGGCAGCCCGGTATCTTTCGATCGCTCCAACCCTTATCTCCTGCTCCCCTCTCAGCCCGAGCCGCATGAATCTGGAAAAGCTGAAGGACTCGGCGCGCAAGTTCGAGCAGAAGGAGGACTGGCGGAAGGCGATCGAAGTCTACCTGAAAGCCATCCAGCAGATCGAGTCGGGCGCGGAGACCAGCCCCGATCTGTCGCTGTACAATCGGGTCGGCGACCTCTACCTCAAGATCAACGATACCGCGGCGGCCGTACGCTCCTACGAGCGGGCGGTCGACTTGTACGCCGACCAGGGGTTCTTCAACAACGCCATCGCTCTCTGCGGCAAGATCCTGCGGGTCAATCCCGGCCGCACGCAGACCTACCTGAAGCTGGCCCAGCTCCACGCCCGCAAGAACGTCGTCATCGAGGCCAAGCGAAACCTGATCGAGTTCCTGGAGCGCATGAACGCGCTCGGCCAGCTCGACCAGGCCTTCCAGTCGATCAAGGAGTTCGCCGACCAGTTCTCCGGCAGTCAGGAGATCCGGATGATGCTGGTCGATCTCCTGCGCGCGGCATCCCGCGAGGAGGAGGCGCTGGAGCAGTTGGCCAAGATCGCCGGCGACATCGAAGCGCGTGATGGAGGTGCGTCAGCGCCCGCGGCCGCGTCGCCCGGCGTGCACGCGCCGGCATCCCCCCGGCCGCGTGCTCCCTCGGCACCGGGTCGCGGCGACCTGGTCTTCCTGGACACCGGGTTCGAAGCGCCCCCCGTGCCCGCCGCTTCGGTTCCCGGAGGGGAGCCGGCCGCCGTCGCCGACGTGCCACCGCCGCCGGAAGGGCTCGAGCCCACCGGGGCGGTCTACGACGTGGTCGAGGCCGGTGGCGAGCTCATCCTCGACCCGCTCACCGCCTCGGCAGGCGCCGATGCCGCGCCTCCGCAACTCCTGCCGCTCGACGGCCTGGAGCAGACGGGCGAGCCTGACCTCGAGCTCGAAGCGGTGGGGCCGCTCCCGGGACTGGAGCAGGACCCGTCCGCCGCCGAGATCGAGCTGGACGACCTGCCCCTGGACGAGCTGGAGGTCCGGGAGACCGGCATCCCCGACGACCTCGATCTCGACATGCTCGAGGAGGACGCGCCGGCCGCGCCCACGTCGGGTCTCCCGCTGATCGAGGACGCCCCGACCGGCGCACCGGCGGACGAGCTGGCCGCACTCGAAGACCGGATCGCGGATGATCCCGGGAACCCCGATCTTCACCGCGAGCTGGCCGACCGCCTGCTGCTCGAGGGTGAGCTCGGGCGCGCTGCGGAGGAGCTGCGGCTGGCGCTGCAGGCGTACGAAGGTGCGGCAGACTGGCCCGGCGCCTCGGCGGTCGCGGAGCGGCTGGTGGCGCTGGAGCCGGACGCGATCCACAACCACCAGAAGCGGGTGGAGCTCGCCTTCCGGAGCGGGGAGCGCGCGCCGCTGCTCGAGGCCTATCTGGCGCTTGGCGACGCGCTGGGCCGCGCCGGCGCGGTGGACAAGGCCCTGGCGGTATACGGCCGGGTGCAGGAGCACGATCCGAGCAATCGCCACGCGGCGGCGGCGATCGCCGCGCTCGAGTCGCCGCGCGCGGCTCCCGCGCCGCCGGCCATGCCCGCCCCGCCCCCGCGTCCCGCGGCCGAGCCGCCCGTGGCCGAGCCGCCCGTGGCCGAATCGCCCGTGGCCGAGCCGCCGTCGCGGGGCGGGGACTTCGTGGATCTCGGTTCGATGATCCTCGACGAGGCCGGCCCGCGCGACACCCGGATGCGCATCGACCGGCGCGAGCCTCAGGGCGACGACGAGCAGCGCGAGTTCCAGGAGATCCTGGAGCAGTTCAAGCGCGGCATCGATGAGAATCTGGACACTGACGACTACGAGGCGCACTACGATCTGGGCGTGGCCTTCAAGGAGATGGGGCTCCTCGACGAAGCGATCGCCGAGTTCCAGAAGGCGCTCCGCGCCCCCGACGGCCGCCTGCGAACTTCCGAAGCGCTCGGCATCGCGTTCTACGACAAGCGGCAGTTCGCGGTATCCGAGGCGGTGCTCCGGCGCGCCGTGGACGGGGTCGAGGGTGGCGACGAGGCCAAAATCGGGCTGATCTACTGGCTGGGACGCGCGCTCGAGGCGCAGGGCAAGGACCAGGACGCGATCACCAGCTACGAGCGCGCCATGGCGGTGGACATCCGCTTCATGGATCTGGGCGAGCGCGTCCACCGGCTGGCCGCCGGCCGCCGCTCGTGAGTTCCCAGCTTGCGCCGGTCACGCTCGGCGACCTGCAGCGTCCGGTGCGCGCGCGCCTCGAGCGGGTGCCGCTGGAGCTCCAGCGGATCGTGGCCGCCGACTTCGGTCTGATCGCCGAAGTCAACGCGCACCTGTTCCAGATGCAGGGCAAGCTGTTCCGGCCCACTCTGCTGCTGCTGGCCGAAGAGGCCGCCGGCGTGCGCGACGTCCGCTCGATCACTCTTGCCGCCGTCATCGAGCTGATCCACCTGGCCACCCTGGTGCACGACGATTCGGTGGACCACTCCGTCCTCCGCCGGGGAATGCCGACGATCAACTCGCTCTTCAGTCACCAGGTGTCGGTCATCATGGGCGACTACCTGTACTCGCGGGCGGTGATCGAGCTCGTCGGGCTCGACGATCTCGAGCCTCTCCGGGTGCTGAGCCGGGTGACCAACGAGATGACCGTCGGAGAGATGCGGCAGCTCCTCGCGCACGAGCCGCTGGAGTTTTCCGAGCAGTCCTACGACCTGCTGATCCAGGCCAAGACCGCGTCGCTGCTGTCGGGCGCCTGCGAGGTCGGTGCACTCCGCGCCGCCCCGCCGGCGCGGCGGGCGCTCCGGCGGTTCGGTGGGGCCCTCGGGATGGCCTTCCAGATCGTGGACGACGTGCTCGACTACACCGGGGACCCGAGCGTCACCGGCAAGCCGACCGGCTCCGACCTGCGCGAGCACAAGGTGACGCTCCCGCTCATTGCCGCGCTGCCCAGGATGGATCCCGCCGGGCGCCGGCAGGTGGACGTGTTGATGGCGAGTGCCGAGCCGGAGGACGCGCTGATCGAGGAAGTGATCGCGGCCGTGGGGGAAGCGGGTGGCCTGGAGTACGCCCGGGAGCGGGCGCTGTTGCTGGCGCAGCAGGCGGACGCCGAGCTCGAGGTGCTGCCGCCCTCTCCGGCCCGCGATGCGCTCCGCGCCAGCATTACCTACGTCGTGGATCGCAGGCGCTGATGGCGAGCCCGCACCGACCCGGGTTTTACCTGGGCATCCTCATCGCGGGGTTCATCGCCGGCGGCGCGCTGACCGCGCTGCTCCGCCAGACCTTGCCCGAGAGCGCCGCCCGCACGTTCTTCACCAGCACCTGGACGGCCAACTTTGGCCCTGTCTCGGCCGACCTCCTGGTGGTAAACTTCACCTTGGGTCCGGTCGGGCTGCACGTCTCCCTGTTGAGCCTGATCTGCGTCCTGGTGGCGTACCTGATCGCGCGCTCGATTTTCTAGGGGGTCACGTGGGAAATCTCGGCTTCACCGAAATCATGCTGATCATGGTCGTGGTGTTGCTGCTCTTCGGCGCCAAGCGGCTGCCGGAGGTCGGCGCCTCGATCGGGAAGGGGATCCGCGAATTCAAGCGGAGCCTCACCGATACGCAGGAGGCGATCATGGGCTCGGACGAAACGCAGCGGAATATTCCGCCGCGCCAGATGGATGCGACGGCGCCGCCCGCGTCGAATGCGCCCGCGGGCGAGCCCAAGCGACTGTCGCAGTAGCTACGCGCCCTGGGTGACGGGCCCGGTCTGCTGCTGCAGCACCTTCTTCCGATTGTCCACCACCTTGGCCTGCTCCCGCAGCGCCTGCAGGTAACTGCGTACCCGCTCCTGCCGTGCCAGATTGATCATCTGCGCCCGATACTTGTCCAGATCCTTCACGAACGCCGCGGAGTCGGCCTTGGTGTGCTCGAGCGCCTTGATGAAGTAGATGCCGTCCTTGGTGTCGAGCATTCCGCTTCGCTGGCCCTTGTCGAGCCCGAACGCCGTGCCGACGACGACCGGATCGGTCAGTGGCGGATTGACCCGTGAGAACGGGCCGAATTCCTTGTACGGCAGCTTCATCGAGTCGGCCACTGCCTCGAGCGAGCCGCCGGCCGTGACCCGCTTCTCGAATTCCTGCCCCATCTGGCGGGCGCGCTCGCGCTTCTTTTCCATGCGGACCTGATAGGCCACGGCCTGGCGCACCTGCCCGAGCGGCGGTACGCCGGCGGGCTGCAGGCTGTCGAGCCGGAAGACGTAGTAGGCGATGGGCGCGTCGATTACCTGGCTCGTGGCACCGGGCTTGGCCTGAAATGCCCACACGCCGGCATCGGGCACGACGAGCGTGCCGACCTGAACCTTGGTCCCCTCCTGCGCCGGGAGTGCCTTGCCCACCGGCAGCTTCAGGACACGGGCCGCCGTATCGAGCGCGGCCGGGTCGGCCTTCTCCGCGCCCAACCGCTCCAGGCTGTCGGCTTCGGCATCGAGCTGGTCGCGATGCTCGCCGCTGACCTCGATCGGGATCAGAATGTGGCGGCCGCTGGCCTTGGTGCCCTTCCGGCTCGTGATCTCGATGATGTGGTAGCCGAACTGCGACAGTACCGGTTGCGAGACGGTATGGAGCGGCAGCGCGAAGGCCGCCGAGTCGAACGCGGGGTCCATCGCGCCCTTGGTCCACTCGCCGAGGTCGCCGCCCTTGGCGGCGCTCGCGCTGTCGGCCGACTCGCGGCGGGCCACGTCCGCAAACGGGGCGCCGGCCACGATCTCGGCCCGGGCCGAGTCGGCCCGGGCACGGGCCGCGGCCGTGTCCGAAGCGTTGGTGAGCCGGGGCAGCGCCACGAAGCTCAGGTACGCGGTCGCGGGGCGCTCGAACTCGTCCAGGTGCGCCTTGTAGTAGGCCTGGATCTCCGCGTCACTCGCCTGGACGGCCGAGTCGGGGACGACGGTGCGCGGGACGAGGGCGGCGAGGCCGATCTTGACCATTTCGTGCTCGTCCCGGTAGCGCTCCCACAGGGCGGCGTCCGAGAGGTACACGTCGGCGGTCACGACGCGGAGCAGTTTGGAGCGCTGGATCTGTTCGCGGTACTGTGCCTCGAGCGCGGGGAGGTACTGCTGGGCCACGCTGGACGTCAGCCACCGCTGGTATTTCCCCATATCGAACTGACTGTCCGTCTGGAACTCGGGGACTTCCCGGAACTCGGGCGGCGGCGAGTTGCGGATGGCCTCCGCGATCTCGTCTTCCGTGACCGTGATGCCTCGGCGCCGGTACTCGGCGCTGAGGACGGTGTTCTGAACGAACTGCTCCCAGACTTCATCCCGCACCTGCTGGGCGTCCTCGAGGCCAAGGGGCCCCGGGGACTGGCGCTGCCGGGCGTCGATATTCTGCTGCACCACGGTCTGGTAGGTGCGCGCGTCGATGCTCTGGCCGTTGATCTTCCCGACCGTCGTCTGGGTCAGCAGGCCCGTGTTGCCGGTGATCCCGCTGAGATCTACCACCAGCCAGAGGAAGAACGTGATGGCCACGACCACCATGAGTGGTTTGGCCGCGTTGCGGAAGGCTTGCATCATAGAAAAAGCCGAGACTCCGGACGTGAGAGAATAGAGAAGGTGAAGCTTAAGCCGCCCATCAGCGAAGCTCAAGGCGGCGCACGGCTTGGCAGTTGACAGGCCGGGAGTGGCTCGCTACTGTCACGTGACCCCCCGCATTGAAGTGAACCGTTCTCCAATTCCCACGCCTCAGACCTGGAACCCCGGGACCCGGATGGCACTTAGCGAAACCGAGAAGCTCGAGCGCCGGTACGCCGAGAACCCGCAGGGACTGACGTTCGCGCCCCTGGCCGAAGTGCACCGGAAGAGCGGCGACACCGCGCGGGCCCTCGAGCTGTTGCGTCCCGGCCTGACCCTGCATCCCGACTACATCCCGGCCAGCATCGTGCTCGGTCGATGTCACCTCGACCTGGGGGAGCTCCCCGCGGCGGAGACTGCGTTCAAGCACGTCCTCGATCTGGACGCCGAAAACGTCATCGCGCTCAAGGCGCTGGCCGACATCGCGGAGCGGATGTTCCGCTTCGACGACGCCGAACGCATGCTGACGGCATTGCTGGCGGTGGACCGGAGTAACGACGAAGCACGTGACCAGGTGGCCCGCGTCGCCGCCGCGCGGCAGCAGGTGGCAGCGGGCTCCGACGCCGGGCCCCCATCGGCGCCGGAGGCGGCACCGCCCGAGCCCGCTGCCGAGCTGCCGGTGGCCGACCCCACGCCCCCGGAGTCCGCGGCTGTCGCGGTGTCCGAGGCATCGCCGGAGGAGCTCGCCCCCGAATCCGACGACGCCGCCACCGTGACCAGCGAGCCCGTGTTCGCCTGGACGACGGAGTCCGGGATCGCCGAGGCCGAAGAGCCGCCGCCGGAGGGGATTCAACTCGAGCAGCCGGTCACGTTCGAGGGCGAGATCGAGCCGATCGCGGGGTTGGTGGGCCGGGAGGAGGATGCCCCGGAGCCCCCGCCGTCGATCCCGGGAGACGAGTTCCTGGTCGAGCCCGTGGAGGACATCGTCCTCGAGAGCAGCGGTGGCGGCGAGTTCCAGATGGCCAATGCCGCCGAGGAGTTGCTCGTCGTTTCCGCGGCTGAATTTGCGGCCCCGCCCGCCGAGCCCGAACCGGAACTCGAGCCGGAGCCGGAGCCGGAGCCGGAGCCGGAGCCGGTAGCGTCCGCGCCCGCCGAGCCGCCCGTGGCCGGGTGGACGCCGCCGGCGCTCGAGCCCGAGCCTCAGCCGGAGCCCGAGCCGGTCATCACGGAATCCATGGCGGAGCTGCTGTTGCAGCAGGGATACGCGCGCGAAGCACTCACCATGTATCGCCATCTGGAGGCTCGGAGCCCGGGCGATCCGCGGCTGCTGCGGCGGATCGACGAGCTTGAGGTGGCAACCCGCGCGCCCGAGCCGGCCTCGGCGACGCCAGCGGCACCGGAGCCGGCCGCGCCCGAGCCGGCGCGGCCGGCCTGGTCGGTGACCGCCACACACGGCCGTTCCGTGAAGGAGCTGCTCGGCGCAATTCTCGCGGCCCGGCCGCCCGCGGTTCCCACCGGCCCCGCCGTGCATGCCGAGGTCGCGAGGGGCGCCGGCGCGGATCGGGAAGGCGCGCCCACTCGTCCCGCACATGACAGTCTGTCCCTGAGCTCGGTGTTCGGCGAGGAATCCACACCGAACGCGCCCGCGGTACCGGCCGCGGGCACCGTCCCGGCGGCCCAGGGCGGCGTCTCATTCGATGAGTTCTTCGGCCCGCCGGCCGTGCCCACGGCGGCACGGCCGGCGCGAGCTCCCGACTCCAAGAGCGACGATCTCGATCAGTTCCACGCCTGGCTCCAGAATCTGAAGCGCTGATGCGCATCAGCGTGCTCAACGGCCCCAATCTGAACTTGCTGGGGCAACGCGAGCCGGAGGTGTATGGGCGTACGACGCTGGCCGAGATCGAGGCGATGGTCCGTGAGGCGGCGCGTGGGGATGGCGTCGAGCTCGCATGGTTCCAGACCAATCACGAGGGCGCGATGGTGGACGCGGTCCAGGGGCTTCGCGGGACGGCGGACGGCGCTCTCATCAACGCGGCGGCGCTCACCCATTCGAGCCTGGCGCTCCGGGACGCGCTGCTGGCCGTCCGGGTACCCTTCGTCGAGCTCCACCTCTCGAACATCTTCGCACGGGAGCCGGAGCGGCGGCACTCCAAAATCGCCGATCTGGCGCTGGGCGTGGTGACCGGTTTCGGTCCGCAGAGCTATCTCCTGGCCCTGCAGGCGCTGGTGGGCCGGCTGCGTGCCGCCTGACCGCCGGGGCGAGCGCCAGGCGGCACTCCGGGCGGCGCTGGACGGCGAGGGGCTGGACGCGCTGCTCGTCACCCACCTGGCGAACATCCGGTATCTGACCGGGTTCACCGGTTCGGCGGCGCTCCTCCTCGTCCAGCCGGACACGACTACTCTCATCACGGATTTTCGATACGCCGCCCAGGCCCCCGATGAGGCGGGCGAGGCGGCGGTGGTGGAGGTGGACCGGACAAGTGTCTGGGAGCGGCTCGCGCGCGTCCTCGGTGCGGCGCCGGCCGGGACGCTCGGCATCGAGTCTCAGGCGCTCACCGTGCGGGACGCCGAGCGGGTGGCGGCGCTCAGCCGTGGGCGCGTGGCTCCCGTCGCGGAGCTCGTCGAGCGATTGCGCGCGGTCAAATCGCCGGAGGAGGTGGACGCGGTTCGCGCGGCCGCCGCCCTGGCGCAGGCGGCGCTCGCCGAGGTCCTGCCGGGGGTGCGCGTGGGCCAGACGGAAATCGAGGTCGGCGCCGCGCTGGAGGCCGCGCTCCGCCGGCGTGGCAGCGAATGGCACCCGTTTCCCACCATCGTCGCGAGCGGTCCCCGCTCGGCACTGCCGCACGCGCGTACCAGCCCGCGTCCCATCGGGCCAGGCGAGTGGCTGTTGCTCGACTTCGGCGCCCAGGTGGACGGCTACTGCGCCGATCTCACCCGCACCATCGTCGTCGGCGCGCGAGCGGACGAGCGGCAGCGGACCATCTACGAGCTGGTCCAGACGGCGCAGCGGCGCGCGCTGCAGCACCTGCGCGCGGGGATGCCCGGCCGCGAGGGCGACGCGCTCGCCCGAGAGGTGATCGCGGGGCGCGGCTTCGGCGAGGCGTTCGGCCACTCGCTGGGCCACGGCCTCGGCCTGGAGGTCCACGAGGCGCCCCGGCTCGCCCCGACGGCCGATGCGCCGCTCCCGCTCCACGCGGTGGTGACGGTCGAGCCGGGCATCTATCTTCAGGGCTGGGGTGGGGTACGGCTGGAGGACGACGTATATCTCGGGCCCGACGGGGCGGTGCTCCTCTCGGACGGGCGGACGGAACTGCTGGAGCTGGTCTAACCGGAGTCCACGTGGCAACGACCGCCGATTTCAGGAACGGCATGGTGCTCGAGATCGACGGGCACCTGTACCAGATGGTCTACTTCCAGCACGTCAAGCCCGGAAAGGGCGGCGCCTTCGTGCGCACGAAGCTCAAGAACATCCGTACCGGCGCCGTGCTCGAGCGGACGTTCAACGCCGGCGAGCGCGTCGTCGAGGCGCGGCTGGAGCACCGGCCGATCCAGTTCTCCTACGTCGACGGCCACTTCCATCATTTCATGGACCAGCAGACGTTCGACGATATCATGCTGACGGGCGACGTGATCGGCGCCGAGCAGCTCAAGTATCTGAAGGAGGGGATGGAGTGCGAGGGCCTGGTGCACAACGACCGGGTCATCATGGTGGAGCTGCCGTACTTCGTCGAGCTCGCCGTCACCCGGACCGATCCCGGCGTCCGCGGAGACACCGCGTCCGGCGCCACCAAGCCGGCGACGCTCGAGACGGGGGCCACGGTGCAGGTCCCGCTCTTTATCGAGGAGGGGCAAGTGATCCGGGTCGATCGCCGCGACGACAAGTATCTCACCCGCGTATGACGCCCAAGGAAATGAAGGAGCTCGCCGAGCTGCTGCAGAACGTGCCGGGCATCAAGTCCATCGAGCTCCAGGACGTCCAGGGGCTGGCGCAACTGCTGCGGGAAACCCCGGAGATCGGCTCCATCGAGGTGAAGGGCTGGTTCGGCACCGGGCTGGTGATCACGCGGACCGCCGCAGCCCCGGCCTTCTCGCCGCCCCCGGCCGCCCCCCAGTCCGGCCCAGCGGTGCCGTCGATCGGGGAGCGCGAGGCGCCGCGGGCGCTGCCGACCCTCAAGGAGATCAAGTCGCCCATGGTGGGCACCTTCTACAAGGCGCCGGAGCCGGGCGCCGATGCGTACGTGAAGAACGGCGCGCGCATCACGCCGGGGCAGACCGTCTGCATCATCGAGGCGATGAAAATCATGAACGAGATCGAGGCCGAGATCGCGGGCGTAGTGCGCGAGATCCTGGTGGACGACGCGCAGCCGGTGGAGTTCGGCCAGGTCCTCTTCCGGGTCGATCCCAATGGCTGAGGCCACCGCGCCGGTCTTCAATTTCAAGCACACCATCGGACAGATGGTGCAGCGGAACGCGTCCGACCTGCTGCTGAAGGTGGGCCGTCCGCCCACGGTCCGCGTCAACGGCGAGCTCCACATGCTGGAGATGCCCCCGGTCAAGCCGGAGGATCTCAAGCTCCTGGCCGAGCAGGTGATGACGCCCCGCCAGGTCAAGGAGTTCGCCGAGAAGAAGGAGGCGGACTTCGCCATCGGCGTGCCGGGCGTGGGGCGGTTCCGGACCAACATCTACCAGCAGCGGGGCACGCTCGCGTTCGCCTTCCGCGCCATCCCCTACGAAGTGAAGACCATCGCCGAGTTGCACCTGCCGGCGGTGCTGGAGGAGATCTCGCTCCGGCCCCGCGGGCTCGTGCTGGTCACCGGGATCACCGGATCGGGCAAGTCCACGGCGCTCGCGGCGATGATCAACCATGTGAATCAGAACCGCCGGGTCAACGTCATCACGATCGAGGACCCGATCGAGTTCCTGCATCGCGATGTGATGGCCAACATCTCGCAGCGCGAAGTGGGGAGCGACACGCTGTCGTTCGGGTCGGCGCTCCGGCACGTGCTGCGGCAGGACCCCGACGTCATCCTGGTGGGCGAGATCCGGGACATGGAGACGCTCGACACGGCAATCAAGGCCGCGGACACCGGCCATCTCGTCTTCAGCACCCTGCACACGACCGACGCCACCCAGACGCTCAACCGGATCATCTCGTTCTATCCGCCGCATCAGCATCAGGAGATCCGGATGGTGCTGGCCACGGCGCTGCAGGCGGTGGTCTCGCTGCGCCTGGTGCCGCGGGCGGACGGGCGGGGCCGGGTGCCGGCGGCGGAGGTGCTGATCAACACGGCCGCGGTGGCGGAAAACATCCGCGACATCGAGAAGGCGCTCAATATCCCCGACCTGATTGCCGAAGGGACCGTATCGTACGGCATGCAGTCGTTCGACCAGTCGCTCATGAAGTGGTTCAAGGACGGGATGATCTCGTACGAGAGCGCGATCTTCTACTCGACCAACCCGAGCGAGTTCGCCCTCCGGGTCTCCGGCGTGGACTCGGCCTCCGACCGTACGTTCACCGGGATCACGGGTGACGCCGGCGGCCGCGCGCTGGATCTGACGCCCTGATGTTCAAGAAGGTCCTGATCGCCAACCGCGGGGAGATCGCCTTGCGGGTGATCCGCGCGTGCCGCGAGCTGGGGATCGCGACCGTGGCGGTCTACTCCGAGGCCGACCGCGAGTCGCTCCACGTGCGCTTCGCGGACGACGATGTCTGCATCGGGCCGGCGCCGAGCCGGAGCTCGTATCTCAGGATCCCCAACATCATCGCCGCCGCCGAGATCACCGGCGCCGACGCCATCCATCCGGGCTACGGCTTTCTGGCCGAGAACGCCGAGTTCGCCGACACCTGCAAGGCATCGAACATCACCTTCATCGGCCCCACGGGCGAGCAGATCCGCCAGATGGGCGACAAGGCCACGGCGCGGCGACTGGCCGCGGAGGCCGGGGTGCCGACCGTGCCGGGCTCGCCGGGGACGATCGAAGACCCCGAGGCGGCGCTCGAGTTCGCCCAATCGATCGGCTTTCCGGTGATCGTCAAGGCGACGGCCGGCGGCGGTGGCAAGGGGATGCGGATCGTCCACGACCCCGACCAGTTCCCCCAGCTCTTCAGCCTGGCCCAGAACGAGGCGCTGGCCGCGTTCAACAACGGCGCGGTGTACGTCGAGAAGTTCATCGAGCACCCCCGGCACGTCGAGATCCAGATCATGGGCGATCTCTGCGGCAAGGTCGTCCACATGGGCGAGCGCGACTGCACCGTGCAGCGGCGCCACCAGAAGCTGATCGAGGAGAGCCCGAGCCCGGCGCTCACCGACGCGCTTCGCGAGCGGATGGGCCGGGCGGCGGTGGGCCTCGCGGCGAACATCGGCTACATCGGCGCCGGCACGCTGGAATTCCTGCTCGACACCGACGGCCGGTTCTACTTCATGGAGATGAACACCCGGATCCAGGTAGAGCACCCGGTCACCGAGATGGTGACCAGCTTCGACCTGGTGAAGGAGCAGATCCGGGTCGCCGCGGGCGAGCCCATCAGCTTCCAGGGCGATGGCCGTCGCCTCCGGGGCCACGCGATCGAGTGCCGCATCAACGCGGAAGATCCCTACCGCAACTTCCAGCCGAGCCCCGGCCTGATCACCGCGTACCACCCGCCGGGCGGGCCGGGCGTCCGGGTGGACACCCACGTCTACGCCGGGTACACCGTTCCGCCCTACTACGATTCCCTGCTGGCCAAGGTGATCGTCCACGGCAACGACCGGACCGAGGCGCTGAGCCGCATGGGACAGGCGCTCGACAGCTTCATCCTCGAGGGGGTGACCACGACGATCCCCTTCCTGGCGCGGGTCATCCGCCATCCCGACTTCGTCGCCGGGGAGGTGGACACCCGGTTCCTCGAGCGCGAGCCGCAGCTCTTCCGACCCGACGCATGAAGCTCGACGTGCACTTCACTCCGGCCGGCCTGAGCCCCGCGGAGCTGCAGGGCCGCACCGTCTTCGTGATCGACATCCTGCGCGCCACGACCGCGATGTGCGCGGCCCTGGCCCACGGCGCCCGTGCGCTCATCCCGGTGGGCTCCACCGAGGAGGCGCTGCGCCTGGCGCAGACGATCGGCAGCGACGACGTACTCCTCGCCGGCGAGACGCACTGCGAGCGGATCCCCGGCTTCCAGTTGGGCAACAGTCCGCTCGAGATGACCGAGGCCGCGGTGCGGGGAAAGACCCTGGTCGTCACCACCACCAACGGGACGAGAGCGCTCCTGGCATGCCAGGGCGCGAGCGCCGTATTCGCGGCGTGCGCCGCCAACCTCACCGTGGCCGCGGAGCGGGCACGCGAGGCGCTCGAGCCCGACGGTCACCTCCTCATCGTCTGCGCCGGCCGCGCCGGGGCCTTCTCGCTCGATGACGCCTACTGTGCCGGGCGGCTGGCGAAGGCCGTCCTCGGCGGCCGGCGCCCCCGCCGAGGGGTCAATGACGCGGCGATCGCGAGTCTCGACCTGGTCCGGCGCTACGGGGATCGCTGGGAGCGCCCGCTGTCCTATAGCCGGGCCGGCCGCGAGCTGATCCGGCTTGGCTTCCGCGACGACGTGCTCGACGCCGCGCGGCTCGATGCGTACCCGGTGCTCGCGCACTTCCATGAACGCCGGGTGACGCTCGCATCCGTGCCGGTATGAGCGCCGACGCGCGCCGGCGCCTGGGCGCGATCACCGCGCTCGTGGCCGGCCTCTTCATCGGGCTGACGCTCCTCCCCTTCCCGGTGACCGGCCCGGTGGGTCACTGGCTCGGCCAGAAACTCTGGGACTCGTTCGGCGCCGGTGCGCTCGGGATCCCGCTCCTCGGCATCGGGCTCGCGCTCGCGGGCTTCGAGCGGCTGGGCACCCTCGACATGAAGCGCTCGGCGGCCCTCATCATCGGGCTCAGCCTGCTGCTGCCCTACCTGGCGGGCGTCGTGGGACGGGTCTCGGTCTTCGAGATCAACAGCCGCGGCCTGTTCGGCCAGTTGGTGGGCGCCATTCCCGGCTTCTTCGCCGTGGAGATCCCGAAGGGGATCGGCGTCGCTGGGGCGGTGCTGGTCGGGTTCCTGGCGTTGTGCGCATTGACGCTGGCCACATTTGCCTGGCATCCGCTCCAGCGGCTGGAGCGGCATCCTGGGCCAGCCGCCGGGCCGGCGGCGAGCATGGTCGAAGGGAAGCGCGAGCCAAAGCGCCGAGCCGGCGCGCAGGCGAAGGCGGGGCCTGCTGAGGTGGTGGCATCAGGGGCGAGCACCACGCCGGGCAGCGCGGAGGATGGGGGAGCCGCGGTCGTCAAGGGAAGCGGCAGCGCGAACGGCAAGCCGCCTGCCCGCGTCAGGGCCCCCAGGAAATCCGAGCCCCGTCGTCCGGCCGGCGAGCGGGAGCTCGGGCGGGTGTGGGAGCTGGACAAGCTGACCGACCCGCCGGCAAAGGCGCAGGACGCCGGTGAAGGCGAGCTGGACGCGCTGCAGGATCGGCTGGAAGAAACCCTGGCCGAATTCAAGGTCGAAGGCGATGTCGCTGGCCGCACCACCGGTCCGGTGGTCACGCAGTATGGCGTGCGGCTCCGGCCGGGCGTCAAGATGAACCGCCTGGTCAACCTGGCCGACGATCTCGCGCTCAAGATGAGCGCGCGCTCGGTGCGGGTCGCGCGGATCCCCGGGCGGGACATGGTCGGGGTCGAGGTGCCCAATCCCAAGGCCCGCGTGGTGGTGCTGCGCGAGCTGCTGGAGGACGAGCAGTGGACCGCGGAGGAGCGCCTGCTGCCCGTCGCGCTCGGCCTCGATCTGGAGGGTCGGCCGGTGATCGCCGACCTGGCGCGGATGCCGCACCTCCTGATCGCCGGTGCCACCGGGACCGGCAAGTCGGTCGGCATCAACGCCATCATCACCTCGCTGATCTACCACTACCAGCACAAGGAGGACCTTCGCCTCCTGATGATCGACCCGAAGATGGTCGAGCTGTCCATGTACAAGGACCTCCCCCACCTCCGGCACCCGGTCGTCACCAACAACAAGGAGGCCGCCCGGGTGCTCAAGTGGGCCGTGGGCGAGATGGAGCGGCGCTACGCGCTGCTCGAAGCCAATGGCGCCCGCAATCTGAGCGATTTCAATCGCAAGGTGCTCGAGGGAAAGCCGCTCCGGAACCCGGCCCCCCGGCGCGTCACGCTGACCGACATCGCCGCCGAGGCGCCTGACACCCCGCCACCGGCCCCCGTAGTCGAGACGTATACCGAGGGAAAGCTCCCGCTCATCGTGGTCGTCGTGGACGAGCTGGCCGACCTCATGATGACGGTGCAGTCCGAGGTGGAGACGCCACTTGCCCGCCTGGCGCAGAAGGCGCGCGCCGTGGGGCTGCACCTGATCCTCGCAACCCAGCGGCCGTCGGTCAACGTGATCACCGGCCTCATCAAGGCGAACTTTCCCAGCCGCATCGCGTTCCGGGTCGCGTCCAAGGTGGACAGCCGCACCATTCTGGACCAGAACGGGTCGGAGGCACTGCTGGGGAAGGGTGACATGCTGTTCCTCGAGCCCGGCAAGAGCGAGCCGATGCGGCTGCAGGGCGCGTACATCTCGACCGAGGAGAGCGAAAAGATCATGGAGCGCTACCGCCACTGGAAGGAGGAGCGCGACCAGCAGGGCCTGGTGGAATCGGCCGAGAGCAACATCCTCGACGAGGTCCCGGACGCCGACGCTGCCGAGGGCGGAGCCGATGGGGCGGAGGCCGGCGAGCGCGACCCCCAGTTCAGGGAGGCCGCGATTGCGTGCGTGCAGAATCAGGGCGGCTCGACTTCGCTGCTGCAGCGGAAGCTCGGCATCGGCTACGGCCGGGCGGCCCGGATCATGGACCAGCTCGAGGAGGCCGGGATCCTGGGGCCGGCCAACGGCAGCAAGCCACGCGACGTGCGGATCGGGAGCGACCAGATCGACGAATACTGTCGGTGACATGGGCAGGATGCGCCCGGTTGCGGCGGGCGGGACGGTGCGGTACCGTGGCATCCCCAAGCGCCATCATGCCACACCGGTGGCGTCACCTCGATGCATGGTCCCCAGCCCAGGGTACTCCCATGAGGCTCACACGCCTAGGACTAGTTGGCGCGCTGGTCGCCGCCGGCGCCTGCGATGACGGATCCGGCCCCACCACTCCCGACGCTGTTACGCCCGACGAGATCACTACCGACATGCAGGGCACGGTCCAGTTCGATGGAAAGGTCCACGTGTTTCCGGTACGGGGGCGGCAAGCGGCTTCGGGCGTCGGCACGGCGGGCACGGGCATCTTCTATCACGGTGGCCCCATCGTCCCGGCGACCAAGGTCGTGGCCATCTACTGGGCGTCGAGACGGGTCTACACGAGCGGGCCTGCCCCAGGCACGACGGGAACCGGCGCGCAGGACGGATCCCTCGTCGGCCACTTCCTGCGTAACCTGGGCGGGTCTCCCTACTTCAACATCAATACGACATACACGGACAACGTGAACGGCGGACACCGGGTGGGGAACAGCGTTACCTACTCGCGGTTCTGGGCCGACAACACCAATGTGCCGCCCAGCGATGGTACGTCCGTGCCGAACTCGGCCATCGTGCAGGAAATCGTGCGCGGGTTCAACAACGGCAAGCTGACCTACAACGCCTCCACGCTCTATGTCGTTTTCACCTACGGCCGGACCAATCTGGGCGGCGGCTTCGGCACCGACTATTGCGCCTACCACTCGTACTTCACCTTCAACGGCAAGGTCGTGCTGTTCGCCGCCCAGCCCTACAACTACGCGTATCCTGCCGCCTGCACCACTCAGACCGCGTCGCCCAACAACAATCCCGCGGCGGACGCCGAAGTGAATACGCTGGCGCACGAGACCGAGGAAACGGCGACCGATCCCCGCCTGAACGCCTGGTACGACTCGCAGGGATTCGAGAACGCCGACAAGTGCGCCTGGACCTTCGGCCGGACCTATACCAATGCCAACGGCGGCCTCGCCAACATGAACCTGGGCGGCAAGGATTTCCTCATCCAGCGCAACTGGATCAACTCGGGAACGGGCGGATGCCGGTTGCGAGCATGAGGGCCCTGCAGCTCGTAACCCGTCAGGGCGCCTCACCCACGATTCGTCCGCACGGCGTCTAGGGTCGTACGCGCGGCGCCGCGGTGTCGGCCGCGGTGTCGCGCGCGATGGCCGCGGCCCTGGCCGCGCCATCCGACTGCGACATGTACGTGTTGTGGCCCGATGCGTCGTTCGACGGGCCGCACGCCCCGAGCGTCAGCAGGAGGCCGGCGGCGCAAGCCACGACGATCGGGCGAGATGACCAGACTGACATGCATCCTCCTGAGGTGGTAGGGGTCCCGCGCCGGAGCGGCGACCCCGGAATCGGTACTGCAAGGCGCAGGCGCTGTGAGCATACCCACCTCCGGCGGTTTGCGGCACCCGCACTCGCCGGAATGGTGCCACCCGCAATGCCGCTCACCCCTACCATGCCCCATGCGTTTGACGAATCGGTTTGTCCCGAGCACCGAGTGGTCGGATGCACGGCAGCGGCGGGGGCTCTGGGGCGAGCGCGTCGCCATGGCCTATCTCACGAGCTGCGGGTGGCACATCGAGGCGCACCGCTTCCGCCTGCGGCACTACGATCTCGACGTCATCGCCCGGCGCGGCGGCCTCGTGGCGTTCGTGGAGGTGAAGACGCGCGGATCGTCCGGCTGGGGCGCGCCGGCGGAGAGCGTGGGCTGGCGGAAGCGGCGCCGGGTGGCGCGCGTGGCGGAGGTCTGGCGCGAGCGATTCGGCCGGCCGGACGACTCCTACCGTTTCGACGTGATCGAGGTCCGGGTCACCGCCTCGGCGCGCTACGAGGTGGCGCACCTGGAAGACGCGTGGAGGCTTGATGGGAGGTGAGTTACAGTGACTCAAAATCGGTCACATATATACCGTTGCTTCGGCGAGTATTCGGTGTTAGGTTAGTCCTGGCTACCTCAGTGTAGCATTTTAAGCCACGATAATACCCAGAGGAACAACATGGCCGCAGAAGAGAGCCGACTCGAAGCCGACCGCCG
>JAICLE010000023.1 GCA_025927545.1 Gemmatimonadales bacterium | reverse complement strand
GGCTACTTCGTGCAGCCGACGCTGCTCGAGGCGGAAGATCCCGCTTACCGGCTCATGTGCGAAGAGATCTTCGGACCGGTCCTGACGGTGCACGTGTACCCCGCGGCCAGGTGGACCGAGACGCTCGGGCTGGTGGACCGGACCAGCCCCTATGCGCTGACCGGCGCCGTGTTCGCGCGGGACCGCGCCGCCCTGACGCAGGCCGATCGGGCGCTCCGGCACTCGGCCGGCAATTTCTACATCAACGACAAGCCCACCGGCGCGGTCGTGGGACAGCAGCCGTTCGGCGGCGCCCGCGCGAGCGGGACCAACGACAAGGCGGGGTCGCTCCTCAACCTGGTGCGGTGGGTCTCGCCCAGGAGCATCAAGGAGACGCTCGTGCCACCGAAGGAGTACCGCTACCCGTTCATGGCGGAGGCGTGAGGGGCGCACGACTCACGCGTGCGCTCTGTGCTCTGCTCGGGTCGCCCGTTGCGGCTGCCGCACAGGGCACGGCTCCGGCCGCGGCAGCCTTCCGCTACACCGCCTCGCAGCTCGACTGCAGCGCACTCGCTGAGCACTCCCGTTCTCGCCTCGATGGGCAGACCGGCACCCGCCTGCGGCGCGAAACACTCACCCGTGACGGACTGTGGCGCCTGCGGGCGAGACCCGCGGGACGGATAGTCGAGCTCGAGGCGTGGTACGATTCGCTCTCGCTGACGCGGGAGAGCGCGGAAGGCACGCTGACGCCCGATACCGACGGTCTCCTCGGCGGGCGCTACCGCGGCAAGCTGACCGCTACCGGCCATTACATGGCGGAGGCCCGGCCCTTCATCCCCGACGAGGTGGCGGAGGTCGCGGAGCTGAGTGGGGTGATGGAAGATCTGCTGCCGCCCCTCCCGCCCGTTGCGCTCGCGGTGGGTCAGCGCTGGGCCGACTCGAGCGGGCTCGAACTCGAGCGGCTGCCCGACAGCACGGCGGGGCGGCGGGTAATCCGGCGCCTGGCACTCAAGGCGCGGGGCGAGCGGAGCCAGGCCACCGTCCGGGGCGAGCCGATCACGCTTCCGGCGCGCCAGACAACCACCGAAACGGGTCAGGTGGATTGGGTTCCCGGTGAGGGGCTGGTGCGCCGGGATCGCCACATCGTGGTGGAGACCACTGTCCCCGCCGGTGGGCCACTGCGGCAGCCGCTCCGCTCGCGGCTGGAGCAGGACGTCGTGCTGGCGCGGGTGCGGGGGGATGTGAACTGCGGTGGGCGGTGAGCGAATGACCGCCGAGATCCATCGTCCCGCTCACCGCTCACCGCTTGCCGTTCCCCCCGTCGGCTCCCGACAAACCGTTGCTCCGGATCGAATAGCAACGCGGTCAGGGTGCGGGCGCAATGGGCGTCCTCGAAAGTCGCCGGCCGGAGCGCAAGCGCTCGATCCCCGGCGCCGCGCCGGCAAGCTCCACGATGGCCTCCCGCGGGCCGCCGACAGCGGCGCCGAGCTCGCGCCCGCCCAGGCCGGCCAGCCCGCCCGGCAAAGCGGAGGTTTTCCTCGACCGTGAGGACACCGTCCACGCTGGTCTCCTGAAAGACCAGTCCAAGCCGTCGCCGCGCGGATCGCCGGCTCGCCCGGGATCACACCGTCTCGGGCACGGCCGCGGGCGCGGCGGGCACTTGCCGGTACACGTACTCGGCGGGGCCTTCGGATTCGAGCAGCGCCGCGTCGATCAGGTAGCGGTACGGGCTCCGCGAGCAGACCGGGTCGGCGTTGGTGGCGTCGCCGGTCAGCGCCATCGCCTGGCAGCGGCAGCCGCCAGCCGTCTCCGCCTTGTCGGGACCGCCCGGGCAGGGCTCCTTCACCCAGGAGTCCCCGCGGAACGCGTTGAAGGCGGGAGACTCGTGCCAGATCCACTCCATGGAGTGCTCCCGGACATTCGGCATCTCGAGGGAGTCGATGACATAGGCGCCGTGGCAGGGGAGCGCCTTGCCGTCCGGGGACACGACGATGTAAAACCTGCCCCATCCGCCGTAGCACGCCTTGGGGGTGTCCTCGAAGTAATCGGGGAGGACGAACAGCATCTGCATCCGGCCCTTGTAGCGCTGGATCCGCTCTTCGGCAATCTCCTTGGCACGCACGACCTGCTCCCGGCGCGGCATCAGGGCGGCCCGGTTCCGGAGACCCCACCCATAGTACTGCGTGTTCGCCAGCTCCAGCCGGTCGGCGCCGTAGTCCGCGGCCATGTCGATGATCTCTCCGACCCGGTCGAGATTGGCCCGGTGGAGCACCACGTTGATCGAGAATGCGAACCCCAGCTCCTTGACCAACGCGATGGCGGCCTGCTTCTGCTTCACCGAGCTCGTGCCCGCGATCCGCTCGGCGGACTCGGGATCCGAGTCTTGAATGGAGATCTGCACGTGCTCGAGCCCCGCATCCCGGAGCGCCTCCGCTCTTTTGCGAGTGAGGCCGAGTCCCGAAGTGACGAGGGTGGAATAGAGTCCGAGGCCACGCGCATGGGCTGCCAGCTCCTCGAGGTCCTTCCGGATCATCGGCTCGCCGCCGGACAGGCCGAGCTGCAGAACGCCGAGCTCGCGCGCCTGGGTGAAGACCCGCTTCCAATCCTCGGTCCCGATCTCGCGCTCAGCGCGGAGCAGGTCGATGGGATTGGAGCAGTACGGACAGTGCAGCGGACAGCGGTGGGTCAGCTCCGCCAGCAACGTCGTCGGGCGTTCGTTGGTCATTGGATCAGCTCTCTTTCCGCCAAACGCGACAGGTATTCGGTCACGTCCTCGGTGACGTCGGTCTGGTAGCGCTCGCTCAGCTCGGCCGCGATCCGGGCCACGCTCCGGGTTCCGTCCACCAGCTCGAGAATGGCACGGCCGGTCTCGTTGAGGAGCACGGCGCCCTCCGGATACAGCAGTACCGGCCGCCGCCGGGCCGGGTCGTATTCGATCCGCGCCAGCCGCCAGAGCCGCGGCACGGCCTCGAGGGAGATGGCCACCATCACTCCTCCCGGTACGCGTTGTGGATGGTGTCGATCATCGCCCACAGCATCTCGAGCTTGAACGCGAGCGCCTCGAACACTTTCTGCTGGCGCTCGGGGGTGGTGGCCCACTGCCGCACGATCCGGAGCCCATGGTTCACGTCCCGTGGGGCCTGCACCAGGCGGCTCTTGAAGTAGTCGAGCCCCTCGGGCGGGATCCAGGGATAGTGCCGCGGAAACGACTCGATGCGCTCCTGGTGGATCCTGGGGGCGAACAGCTCGGTGAGTGACGAGGCGCAGGCCTCCTGCCACGAATGATCGCGGCAGAAGGTCACGTATGACTCGCAGATCAGCCGCACCGCGGGAAGCACGTGACGCTCGTCCTCCATCTCCTCGCGCGGGACGCCCAGGGCGACTCCCAGCCGGATCCAGAGCTCGACGCCGCCAGTGCCCGGCGCCGTGCCGTCATGGTCGATGATCCGCTGGATCCATTCGCGCCGCACGACCGGATCGGGGCAGTTGGAGAGGATGGCAGCGTCTTTCCGCGGCACCACCCGCTGATAGACCAGACGATTGGCGACCCACCCCTGGAACTGCCGCTGCGACAGCTTGCCCGTATACATCAGCCGGTGAAATGGGTGCTCGACGTAGTAGGAGCCGTGGAACGAGCGGAGCGCCGCCTCGAGCTCCGGCGGGCTGAGCGGACGGACGAGCTCGGGGACCGGGGGCCGCGGCGGCGTTGCAAGCTGGGAAGCTGCGAAGGTGATCGTCATGGCTGGCATCAGAGGGTGAACCGCATGCCGTCGGCGCCGACCTGGAAGCCCGCCTCCTCGACGCGCGCCCGCTCGGGCGAATCCTCGAGCAGCATGGGATTGGTATTGTTGATGTGGGTGTAGACCCGGTGCGGGGACGCGAGGGCGCGGAGCCGCTCCAAGCTGCCATCCGGTCCGGCGATCGGCAGGTGATCCATCTCGCGGGCGGTTCGCTCGCCGATGCCGAGACCGATGAGCTCGTCGTCGGTCCAGAACGTCCCGTCGAACAGCACCAGGTCAGCGGCTGACAGCCGGGCGAGCAGCTCGTCGTCGAGATCGCCGCAGCCCGGGACGAATGCACACGAGGTGCCGGTGCGCTCGTCCTGGACGATCAGGCCGATCGTGTGGCCCGGGCGCTCCTCGCTCGCGAACCGGGGCGGCCCGGCCGGCACCGGGAAGCCGGTGACCCCGAGCCCGCTCGGGGTGCCATCGCCACGGCAGAGTCCGAGCGGGCGGCCGAGCTGGAGCTCGTGAACGCACACCTCCGCGAAGACGCGAGTGACCGCCAGGATGCGCGAATCGTGCTCCAGTATCCGACGTACGGCGTCGGTGGCCGTCACCTGGAGCCGTCGCGCCTCGCGCAGGAGCAGGATGCCGACGGTGTGATCGAGCTCGGCGTCGGTCACCACGACGCCGTCGATCGGTACGTGGCGCATCCCGGACGGCATCGGGGTCGGCAGCCGCGTGAGCTGATCGCGAACGTCGGGCGAGGCATTCAATAGAAACCAGCTCACGCCATCCGCGCTCACGGCAGCGGACGACTGGCTACGCGGGAGCGCCCGACGGGGGTCGGCTCTCGCGACGCGACACGGAGGGCACCAGCAGTTCCATTGGGGGAATCCCCCGCCGGCAGCGGTACCGAGGAGAATGACTTGCACCCTGGAAAGATCGAGGGGCCCGCTTTCGCGAGCCCCTCGAGTCAGTGCTTCGCCTTAAAGCGTTGCGACGTAGGCGGTGACTTCCATCGTGACGGCCACCACTTCGGCTTCTGGCTTGGTCCACTTCATGGTGATCCTCCTGAGGTGTGATGAGCTGGGCCGAACGGGCCCGATTGGCATTGGGTGGGAACACCCAGCCGGATCGCTGAGGGACCCGACGACGCCCGCTCTTATGCAGGGCACGTGCCCAACCGCGATCAGCTCGCGGAGCGGGGTGCAACGCGCTGGCACCGGCCTGCTTACGGTTCCTCGCGGAGTGGGCTCTGCGCCTGTGAGCGGGCCTGCGGTCTGGGTGGTGGCACCCATCGGTGGGTGACCTCACCCAAAGGCTTCGGCTGGTTGAGACGGTTGCCGTGTTCACCACAGAGGCACAGAGGGCACGGAGGGATCCCAAGCCGGGAAGGCGCCTAGGACCGGTACAACACCAACAAATTGGTGGTGGCTCCGCTCCCAGATGCGCCCCGTGCCCGAGCCCCTCTGTGCCCTCTGTGCCTCTGTGGTGAATCCAGCCACGATCTCACGCAAATCCGCCCGGCCGTGGGCGCCGGCGGTCCTACGCCTGAATCCCGTACTTCTTGAGTCGATAGCGCAGCGTGTCCCGGCTGATCCCGAGCCGTTGGGCCGCGCGGGTCTGATTGCCCCCGGATTCCCGGAGCGACTGCTCGATCAAGGCCCGCTCCCAGGTCTCCAGGTCCACGCCGGAGGGAGGCAGGCCGGGGGTGGGGGTTTCGTGGGTGAGGAGACCGGGCGTCGCCGCCGCCGCCGCGGGAGCGGCGGTCGGCAACTCGGGCGCAGGGGTGGTGGGGGGCGGGGTGGCGAGCGAGAGGTGCTCGACGTCGAGCGCGGGGCCGCGGCTCCAGAGCACCGCCCGCTCGATGACATGACTCAGCTCCCGCACGTTTCCGGGCCAGGGATAGCTCAGCAGCAGCTCGCGCGCCCGCTGGTCCACCTGCCTGACATGCTTTCCGTACTTGGCGTTGTACCGCTTCAGGTAGTGTTCGGCCAGAAGGAGCACGTCGGTGCCCCGGTCCCTCAGCGGCGGCAGTGCCAGAATGATCACGGCCAGCCGGAAGTACAGGTCTCGGCGGAACTGCTCCCGCTGCGTCTCCCGCTCGAGGTCACGATTGGTCGCGGCCAGGATGCGCACGTCGATCCGGCGGTCGCGGATGCCACCGACCCGCCGCACGGTGCGCTCCTCGACGGCCTTGAGCAGCTTGCCCTGGAGCGGCAGCTCGAGGTCACCGACCTCATCGAGGAAGAGGAAGCCTCCTGCCGCCGCCTCGAACAGCCCCATGCGCGATTCCTTGGCGTCGGTGAACGCCCCGCGCTCATGTCCGAACAGCTCCGCCTCCATGAGCGTGGCCGGGAGCGCCGTGCAGTTGACCTCGATGAACGGCTTGGCACCGCGTGAGCTGGCGGCATGAATGGTTCGGGCCACCAGTCCTTTGCCGGTGCCGGTCTCGCCGGTAATGAGCACGGGAGGCGTCTCGTCGAGCGCCGCGATCTGCCGCGCCTGGTCCAGTACCTGGCGCAAGGCCGCCGACTCCCCGAGTACGCCCGCGGTCGAGTCGGCCCGCGCCGCGTCCCGGCGCCGGTAATAGCTCAGCTCCTGCTTGAGCTGCGACGTCTCGCGGGCGCGGTCCGCCAGGAGCTTCAGCTCCTCGAGGTCCACCGGTTTCTTGAGGTAATCGAAGGCGCCGAGCTTCACCGCCTCGACCGCACCCTCGATGGTGCCGTGGGCGGTCATGATGATCACCGGGATCGCGGGGTCGAACTCGCGGATCCGGCGAAGCAGGGTGATGCCGTCCATGCCGGGCAGGCGGACGTCGCAGAAGATCACGTCCGGGCGCATCGTCTCGAGCAGCCGCAGCGCCTGTTCGGCATCGCCGGCCACCTCGGCCTCGTAGCCGGACTCGGACAGGAACGCCCGGATGGCGCGGGCGAGGGTGCGCTCGTCATCCACAACGAGCACGCTTGGGGCGGTCACGCGAGCTGCTCCGCCGGCAGCCGGAGCCGCACTGTGGTCCCCTCGCTCGGGCGACTCGCAATCTCGAGGATGCCGCCGTTCTGCTCGAGATAGCGCTTGGCGATCGCGAGGCCCAGTCCCGTGCCCTCCGGCCGGGTCGTGAAGAACGGCTCGCAGACGGACGGCAGCACCTGCTCGGGGATCCCGCCGCCGGTATCGCTCACCTCGACCACCACCGTGCCGGGCACGGGTCCGTTCGACGCGAAGGCGCTGATCCCGAGCCGCCCGCCCGAGGGCATGGCGTCGAGCGCGTTTGAGACGATCTCCAGCAGGGCTTGCTCGAGCTGCATCGGATCCACCCGCACCTGCGGCAGCGAGGCGGGCACGCTCATCGCGAGCTCGACGTGCCGCTCGCGCATCGGCTGCGCCACGGCCGGCAGGAGGTCCTCGATCAGCCGCGGCAGGCTCTCGGAGACGGGACGGAACGGAACCGGGCGGCTGAAGCTGAGCAGGTGGGTAATGCGTCGGTCGAGCCGGTCCACCTCCTCGATGATCGCGTCGAGGTGCTCGGTGGCCGAAGGGGACGCCGGATGGCGGCGCACGAGCTGCGCGGCGGCGCGGAGGCTCGCGAGGGGGTTCCGGAGGCCGTGGGCCACCGCCGCCGACATCTCGCCGATCGACGCCAGCTTCTCCGCCTGCACCAGTTGCGCCCGCGAGTCGCGGAGCTGCCGGGTCATGCTCGCGAGCGCCCGGGCGAGGTCGCCGATCTCGTCGCGTGACGTGGCCTGGATCGGGTGGTCGAGGTCGCCCGCGCCGACGGCCGCCATCGCGCGGGTCAGCTCGCTTACCGGGCGAGCCAGGCTCCGCGAGATGAGCCACGAGGCACTGAACCCCGCGAGGAGGGCGAAGGCCATGATCGCGATCAGCGAGCGCCCTTCCGCACCAAGGATCTCCTCCAGCCGGCCATACGCGCCCCGGACGCTGGACTCCCGCGCGCGGCGGTAGATCTCGCGATTCGTCTGGGTGAGCATTGGCTGGAGCCGACCCTTGAGCTCGCGCTGGGCGAGCCGATACGCGCTTTCCCGCTGTCCCGCGTCAGCCAGGCGGAAGACGCTGTCGGCCACGGCGACGATCTGGCGCTGGATTCCCGCCACGCCATCCGCCAGCGCCGATTCCTCGGGCCGGAGCTCGCTCCGCCAGCGGGTCTGCCAGTAGCCCACGACCTCGCCGGTGAGGCGGAACTCCTCGCGGGCGGTGTCGTCGAGTCCGCTCAGATAGCGCCACACCAGCTCGGTCTGGTCGAACATGGCGGTCTCGAGCTCGGCGTAGGTCCGGGTGCGGGCCATGCTCTCGCCGAGCTCCCCCAGCGCGCGCCGCTCGAGGGCGTTGCTGCGGATGGCTTCCGCGCCGACGAGGAGCGCGGGGAGCGCCATGAGGGAGAACCCGAAGAGGAGCTTGCGCTGGAAGGTCACTGATTGAAGATAGGCGGTCGGACGGTCAGGCGGTCGGACGGTCACCGCTCACCTCTTACCTCTTACCGCTTACCGCTTCCCCGTCGTGATCGTCACGTCCACGGACATACCCGGCCGCAGCGGGTGGGCGGGATCGGCCTCGCCGTTGACCGCGATCCGGACCGGGACCCGTTGCACCACCTTGGTGAAATTGCCGGTGGCATTGTCCGGCGGGAGCAGCGCGAAGCGCGCACCGGTGGCGGGACTCAGGCTCTCGACCCGGCCGTGGAACGTCTTGTCCGGATAGGCGTCCACGGTGAATTCGGCCGGATCACCGACTCGGACGTTGGCGAGCTGGGTCTCCTTGAGGTTGGCCGTCACCCACACGTCCTTCTCGGGCACGAGCGTCATCAGGTTTTGTCCGACCTGCACCAGCGCGCCGGGCTCGGCGTTCCGCTTGGCCACGATGCCGTCACTCGGTGCAAGCAGCGTGGTGTAGCTGAGCTGCAGCCGGGCGGTCTCGACCGCCGCCTGGGCCGCCGCGAGCCGCGCGTCGGCCCCGCGGAGCGCCGCGCCCGAGGCCGAGACCTGGCTGCCCGCCGCCGCGGCCTGGCGGCGCGCAGCTTCGAGGTTGGCGGCCGCCGCGTCGCGGGCGGCCTGGGCCGCGTCGAGCTGCTGGGCGGAAATGATCTTGCTGGCCGCGAGGCCGCGGTAGCGGTCGTAGTCCGCCTTGGCCTGGTGATAGGCGGCCTCCGCGGCCGCGATCGAGGCCTCGGCCGAGGCAGCTTCGGCGCGCGTGGCCTGGAGCTGTGCCTCCGCCTGCCCGGCATGGCGTCCGGTGCCGACCGAGGTCTGCGCGTTTCGCAGCTCGGCCTCGGCCTGCGCGAGCCGTGCGCGAAAGTCGCGCTGATCCAGCACCACGAGCGTGTCGCCCGCCTTGACGTGCTGGTTCTCCTCGACCGGCACGCGCTCGATGAAGCCCGGGACCCGGGGTGCGATCGCCGTGATGTGGCCATCCACCTGGGCGTTGTCGGTGCCGACGTGGTGCCGGCTGAAGAGCCACCGGCGCACGCCCCAGCTGGCGAGCGCGATGACCAGCAGGATCCCGATGATGAGCGGAATGCGGCGCGCCCAGCTCTTGCGTTCGGCGCCGGTTGCCGGCACCTCCATCGCAATGTCAGTCGTC
Organism: Gemmatimonadales bacterium; assembly: GCA_025927545.1. GTDB lineage: Bacteria > Gemmatimonadota > Gemmatimonadetes > Gemmatimonadales > GWC2-71-9 > CAVVWJ01. Next base: position 30,575 of record JAICLE010000023.1, on the reverse strand, counting down.
ATGAGAGTTCTCAGTGCAGTTGATCGATGACGCCCAGCGCGCGATACGTGCCGACGCGGGCGGTGCCGTAGTTCACCCGCGCCTGGATCAGCGCATCGCGCGCCGCGATGACCGAGCTCTGCGCGTTGGTCGTCTCCACGCTTCCCGCCACCCCGGCCTGGAAGCGCTGCTGGGCCTGGGCCAGCTCCTGCTCGGCCAGCCGGAGGCGCTCTCCGGCAATCGCCACCTGCTGTCGCGCCGACGCGAGGTCGAGCACCGACTGACGGGCCTCGGTCTCGACCTGGTTGACCAGATCGTGCTCGCGGATCTCCTGGACCTGCACGCGCAGGTTCTCCTCCTTGACCCGGCTCTGGCGGCGGAAGCCGTCGAGGATGGGCACCGACAACTGCAGCTGCACGGTGTAGCTCCCGGCCAGGCTGCCGGCCTCGCGGCCGGACTGCTGGTAGGTGCCGCTCAGCCCCAGGCTCGGCAGGTACTCGGCCCGGATCGCGCCCAGGGAGCGATGCGCCGACTCGGTCCGGGCGTGCTCCGCGGCCAGTTCCGCCCGGTGCTCGCGGGAGAATGCCGCCGCCGAGTCGGGATCGAGCGGCAGATCCAGCGGAGCGGTCCCGAGCGAGTCCGCGAGCTCGAGCCGGGTGCCGGACGGCAGGTCGAGCGACCGGAGGAGGTCGAGGGCCGCGCGATCAGCCGCGTTCCGGGCCACTTCGAGCTGCGTCTGCACCGCGGCAAGACTCACCTCGCTGCGCGTGGCGTCGATCGCGGGGCTCACACCCGCGCCCACGAGCTGGCGGGCCTGCCTCAGGAGCTCGGCCGCGATGGTGCTGTCGGCCTGGCGCGCGCGCACGGTTTCCCTGGCGCTCAGCGCGCGGAGGTAGGCCAGCCCGGCGGTGGCCCCGGCGATCTCGCCGGCCGCCCTCGCGTCGAGGCCCGCGGCGACGGCCGTGTCACGCGCGGCCCGGAGGCGACCGATGACGGAGGCGTCGAAGATCGTCTGCGAGGCGCGGAGCTGGAGCCGGTAGATGTCGAACGGGTCGGTCACCCCGGTGGCGATCGGAATCCCGAACTCGTCGAGGTTGAGCGTCTGCCGCGTGATCGCCGCGTTGCCGCCGATCGTCGGCAGCAGGTCGGCGCGCCGCTGGCCGACCCGGGCCTCGGCGGCCCGCACGCCGAGCTGGGCGATGGCGGCGTTGACGCCCTGGCTCCGGCCCAGGGTGATCGCCTGGAGCAGCGTAAGCCGGCCCCGCGGCACGGCCGGCTGCTGCACGCCCGGCTGCTGCGCGAGAGCCGGGGTCGGCACGGCCAGCAGGAGCGAGAGCACGAACGGCAAGCGGGGCATGCGGGCCTCAGCTCCGGTCGGCAGGGTGCGCCAGCACCCCATTGAGGTAGGTGTCGATGAGCCCCTCGATCGCCTGATCGTCGGAAAGCGCCGCGGGGTCGCAGTCGTGGAAGAAGCACTGCATCTGCGCGGTGTGGACCAGCAGCGAGCAGAGGCCGCGCGCCGCGAACTCGTGCGCGACCGGCCGGAACTCGCCAGAGGCCACGCCGCGCGCGAGCACCTGCTCGACGAGGCGCCGCGCGCGGAGGATGACTTCATGGAAGTAGAATTGGGCCAGCTCGGGAAAGTTCCCGAGCTCGCCCTGGACGATCCGCGCGAGCCGCAGCATCTGCTCGCCGCGCATGCGGGCGTACATGCGACGCGTCACGGCGATCAGCAGCGCCTCGGCCGAGCCTTCATGGCTCCGGACATACGCCTCCGCCTCGGCCAGCGCCGCGACGACCCGCGCGCGCACCATCTCGCGGAAGAGCGACTCCTTGGAATCGAAATAGAGGTAGACGGTGCCCTTGCTGACGCCCGCGAGCCTCGCGACATCCTCGATCTTGGCTCGCGCGAAGCCGGTCTGGCCGAAGACGGTGAAGGCCGCGTCGAGAATTTCGTCGGGGCGGGCTTCGGGCCGACGCTGCCAGCGCGGGGCGGAGGAATGGGCAGTTGGGGGTGCGTCCGGCACGATCGCTCCAGGTTCCGTTAGTAACTGACTGGTCAGTAAGATAGACACACCTTTACTCGCGTCAACAGCGCGCGCGGTTCTCTTGCTCCCAGCGCCGGAAGTCCCTAAGTTGCAGCAACCTACCCGCCGGAGGGACCGCCGATGTCGGACGCATTCCTCAGCTCCGACGACTTCGACGAACAAGCCCACCACCTCTACAACGAAGGCCGGTACGATGAAGCGCTGCTGATCCTCAAGGAAGGCATCACCCTCTACCCGCACGCCGTCGAACTGCACATCGGCCGAGCCTACGCGCATCTGGCCCGGGAGGAATTTGCCTGGGCCCGGCGGAGCTTCGAGCAGGCGCTTTCGCTGGATCCGGACCACGAGGACGGCCTCGCGGGTCTGGGTGAGACGCTGCTCAAGCTGGGCGACCGCATGGGATCGATGCGGGCCTTCGAGCGCATCCTCCAGCTCGGCTACGGAGAAGACCACGATCTCATGCTGCAGGTGGGCCGCGCCCTCTTCCGGGAGGGGCACATCACGCCGGCGCACCGCTTCTTCGATATGGCCGCCTCGGCCCGTCCCGACTCGCCCGACGCGGCGGCGTGCCTGGGCTATGCCTCGCACCGCATGGGCAACGACGCCGGCTCGCTCTACTGGCTCCGCCGCGCGCTCGAGCTGGACACGTCCTACGCGGAGGCGCGGATCTATCTCGCCAATCTGCTGTATGACCGGGGCGAGACCGAGGCCGCGCTCCACCAGTTCGAACGGACCCAGCCGGAGGACCACTTCGATGAGCTGGGGATCTGGCGCCACATCGAGCTCAAGAAGTCGGTCTACCGGCTGCCGGACGAAGACCCCGAGCTCGCGCCCTGGCTCACGCGGCTGGGCGAGGTGGCCGGCGAGCCGGATCCGATCGACATGCTGCTGGCCGAAGTGGAGGCACAGCAGGCGGACGGCGGCATGCGCGATCCGCACCAGCTCGAGCTCTTCGGTACGCTCCTGAGCGAGCTGCACGCCATGCAGAAGAAGCCGGGGCAGGGCGAGTCGCACCTGGTCTTCACGCTCGCGGGCCAGATGATCCGCGGCAACTGGGACGAGATCCTGCTCCAGATGAAAGCGGCCGACCGCGACTGGGCCCAGGGCTCGCTGCGCGATTTCATGGCGAGCCTGGCTCGGCGGGGGCAGGCGGAAACCGGCGTGGTCATCCCCACCACGGATGCGGAGGCCTTCATTCGCGGCAGCGCCGAAGCGGGCGTGCTGCGGATCGTCGCCTAGGCGCGGGCGTGGCGAATTGGACCGACGGCGTCCGCCGTGAGGTGCTGCCGAACGGCCTCACGCTGCTGGTGCAGCCGGACCGCTCGGCGCCGGTGGTGGCGGTGGTGACTCACGTCAAGGCGGGCTTCTTCGACGAGCCCGACCGCTGGATCGGCATCTCGCACGTGCTGGAGCACATGTTCTTCAAGGGCACGCCCCGCCGCGGCGTCGGTGCCATTGCCCGGGAGACCAAGACCGCGGGCGGCTATCTCAACGCCAGCACCACGTACGATCACACTTCCTACTTCACCGTCCTTCCAGCCTCCGGCCTGGCCGAGGCGCTCGACATCCAGGCCGACGCGCTCCGCCACTCGGTGCTCGACGCGGCCGAGCTGGCGCGCGAGCTCCAGGTCATCATCCAGGAGGCCAAGCGGAAGCTCGACACGCCGTCGTCGGTGGCCTACGAAACGTTGCACGAGGTCATGTTCGACCGGCACCGGATGCGCCGGTGGCGCATCGGGCGCGAGGCGGAGCTCGCCGGGTTCACCCGCGCCGACGTGCACGGCTATTACGCGTCGCGCTACGTGCCGGAGCGCACGATCGTCTCGATCGTGGGCGACGTGGACCCGGAGCGCGCGCTCGAGCTCGCACGCGAGGCGTACGGCGGGTGGCCATCCGCGCCGGGAGCGGTGGACCGCTCGCCCGAGGAGCCCCCCAGGCGGGAGGTGCGCGCCCGCACGCTCCGCGGCGACGTAGGCCAGGCCCAGCTTGTCCTCGGCTGGCGTGCGGTGCCGCCGCTCGATCCGGCCGCGCCGGCGCTCGATCTGGCGGCCGCCGTGCTGGGCGCTGGCCGGGGAAGCTGGCTCTACCGCGCGCTCCGGGACCCGGGCCTGGTCACCTGGGTGAGTTCGCATTACTACGCGCCGACCGAGCTGGGCGTCTTCGGCGTGGCCGCGGAGCTCGCGCCGGAGCGCGTGACGAACGTCCTCGGCGCCATCGCCGAGGCCGTTGCGCGGCTCGCGCGCGCGGGGCCACCGGCCGATGAGCTCGAGCGCGCGCGCACGCTGCTCCGCGCGCGCTGGGCCCGTCGGCTCGAGGCGATGGAAGGCCGCGCGGCCGCCCTCGCGGCCGCCGAGGCGCTCGACGGCTATACCTTGCTCGATCGCGAGTACGAAGCGCTCACCTCCGTCCAGGCCGACGAGGTCCGCGCGGCGGCGGCCCGTTATCTCCAGCCGGACGCGGTCTCCGCCGTGCTCTACTTGCCTGAAGGTGAGGGCGAAGAGCTCACCGCGGCGGCGCTCGCCGGTGCGTTCTCGGTGCGCGAGCTCGGAGCCGTGGCAGCCGGCCCTGTCGTGCCTGCCCTCGCACCGGCGCCGCCCGCGCGCACGGTGCCGTCCGGGCACCGCGACGCGCCGGTGCTGCACACCCGACTGCCAGGTGCGGACGTGCTGGTCCGGCGCAAGTCCGGCGTACCGCTGGTGCACCTCGGAGTGTACGTCCCACGGGAGTTCGATCCCCCGGCGCAGGCGGGTCTGGGCGCGCTCACGGTGCGAAGCAGCGTGCGCGGTGCCGGCGCCTACGACGCCGGCGCGCTGGCGTTCGCGTTCGAGCGCCTCGGGGGCACGCTGGGGCCGGTCGCGGCATCCGATTGGCTCGGGCTCGCCACCTCGGTGCTGGCCGAGCACCTCGGGGAGGCCGCGGCGCTGCTCCACCGGGCGCATGTCGCGCCGCGGCTGGAGGAGCGCGAAGTCGAGCGGGAGCGCGGCCTCATGCTGGCGGAGGCGCAGCAGGTGGCGGACGACATGTTCCGCTACCCGTTTCAGCTCGCGTTCGCGGCCGCCTTCGGCGAAGAGGGTTACGGGCTCCCCGTTGCCGGGTTGCCCCACACGCTGCCCTCGATCACCCCGGCCGACGTCAGCGCGTGGCACGCGAGCGCGGTGCTCGGGCGGCGTCCGGTCGTGATTGCCGTCGGTGATGTGGATCCGGAGCGGGCGACCGCGGGCCTGGCCGGCGTCTTCGGGTCGCTCCCGCCGCAGGACGACGCGCGCGCCCCTGTGCCGGTGGCCTGGATTGCGGGCGCCGAGGGTGAGGCGCCGCTCCGGGTGGTCCAGCGTGACAAGGCGCAGGCGGCCATCGCGATGGCGTTCCCGGGCGTGGCGCGTCGCGACCCGGACCGCGCCGCGGCGCGGGTATGGGCCGCCGTCGCGAGTGGGCTGGGCGGACGACTGTTCGAGGCGCTGCGGGACCGACGGTCACTCGCCTACACGGTCGTGGCGTCGGCCTGGGAGAAGGCGCGAGCCGGGTCGCTGGTGGCCTATATCGCGACGTCGCCCGAGCGGGAGGAGGAGGCGCGGGAGGAGATGCTGCGCGAACTCGAGCGCTTTACCGGAGAGCCGGTGAGCGAGGCCGAGCTGCAGCAGGCGATCAACTACCTCTCCGGGCAGGCCGAGGTGAACCGGCAGAGCGGCGGCGCGGTGGCGGCGGAGATCCTGGAGGCGTGGATCGCCGGATCCGGGCTCGGGGAGCTGGTGGATCCGGGGGCGGCCTACCGCGCGGTCACGGCCGGCGACGTGCTGCGCGTCGCGCACGGCTCGCTCGACCCGGCGCGCCGGGCGGAAGCCGTGATCCGCGGGACCGGCGCGGCACGGCTGCTCACGGCGTCCGGCGCCCACCTTCCCGCGCCAGCCCGCGGCTGATTACCTCGAGCCCGCGCCCGACATCCGCCGGTGCGCGAGCCACCACCGATACGAAGCACAGCCCCTCGGCCGGCACGGTGTGCAGCACGATGTGGCCCTCGCGGCAGAGCATGACCACCGCCACGCCTCCGGGGCTCTCGCGCACCACCGGCGGCCCCAGCGCGGGCATCCCCACCGCGCCCGCGGCGGCGACGACCATGGCCGACAGCCCATCGGCATCGGCCAGTCGGGCGCCGCTCAGGGCGGACAGCTCGAGCAGGTGGTAGTTGAACGCGGAGTCCACGCGGCGGCATCCGCCGGTCAGGCCCGCGGGGGAAACTCGGCCACGGCGGCGTGGTAGCCCTCGGGCACCCCGACGTCGTAGAACTTGGCCCGGCTGACGACGCCGGCGAGCGCGCCGCGGCGGGCCAACCGCTGCAGCACGGGAACGTCGTCGAGCTCCACGCCGCGAGGCAGCTCCCGCTCGACCGCTTCGAACTCTTCCAGGATGCCGCCTGGAAACGCCATGCGGCCGATCGGCGTCACCGCCGCGGCCTCGCCGGCCGTGTCGAACCGTCCCGTCCCCTTGTCCGCCACCTCCGTCACCCGGATCGAGCCGTCCGCCTCGGCGCGAATCCGGGCGCGTCCGGTAGCGCCCTTGGCGCCGGCCTCCTCGCGCGCGATCTCGGCCAGCAGCACCGTGGCGAGGCCGGTCGCGCGGCAGGTCGAGAGCACGGCGGCTGTCGGATTCGGGCCCTGGAAGAGATTGTCCGGGAGGAGCGCGAGGAAGGGGGAGCCGGCCAGCGGGTCGCGCGCACGGAGCAGGGCATCGCCCAGCCCCCGCGGATGATCCTGGGGAATGAATTCGAGCTCGAGCGGGCCCTCGTAGTTGCGCGCCGCCGCCTCGAGCACCGGCTTGTGCGGATTGATGATGATGATCGCGCGCAGGAGACCCGCGTCGGCGGCCTCGTCGAGCGCCCAATACAGAATCGGGCGGAGACCCACGGGCAGGATCTCCTTTGGCAGCCAGCGGGTGATCGGATGAAGCCGGGTGCCGCGCCCGCCGCAGGGGATGACCGCGGTGTCCAGCATCATATGGGTATCTTGCACGCCATGCCGTCCGAACCTAGTCCGCGCCGAAGGGGCGAGCAAGGTCGTGCCCGGTGGACCACTGCCGACCTCCTGAGCGCGGTGCGGATCCCGCTCGCCATCGCGTTTCCGTTCGTCTCGAACGGCTCGCGCCTGGGGTTGCTGGGCGCCGCGGCGGCGAGCGACCTGCTGGACGGACAGATCGCGCGGCGCTTCGGGAGCTCGTCCATCGGCGTGGTTCTCGATCCCGTGGCCGACAAGCTGTTCATGCTCTCCGCTTTCGGTGTCGTGGCCGCGAGCGGCCGGCTCGAGTGGTATGAGATTTTGGGCGTGCTGCTGCGCGACCTGGTCGCGACGCTCGCGTTCGTCGTCACGTTCGTGTCCCGCCGGCCGAGGGCGATTCCGGCACGCGCTGGCGGCAAGGCGGTGACCGTGGCGCAGGTGCTCACGCTGGTGGCATTCCTGACGAACTCCCCCCGGCTCCGCCCGCTGGCGTGGGCCACCAGCGCCGTCGCGCTGTATGCGATCTGGGACTATTACCGCGTGGCCCCGCGAGCGGAGCGCCGGGTGGGGCGGCAGGAGGCGCAATGACCACCGAAACAAAGCGGGCATCGCTGACCTGGCAGGAGCGGTTCGTCTTTCGAGGCGGCGAGCCGGGTGGGCCGGCCATGGTGATCGACGGTGACGGCGCCGCGGCCCCTGGCCCGATGCTCACGCTGCTTCTGGCCGCAGCCGCGTGCAGCGGCTCGGACGTCGTCAGCATCCTCGAGAAGATGCGGGTGGGGCTCCGCGAGCTCCGAATCGAGGTGAGCGGCGAGCGGCGGGAGGAGCAGCCGCGGCGCTACACCGCCATTCATCTCGAGTACCACCTGCGAGGCGAGGGGCTCGACGAGGCGAAGGCGCGCCGGGCGGTGGAGCTCTCGACCGAGAAGTACTGCTCCGTGCTGCATTCGCTCGCGGCGGACATCCGGGTCACGCATGGGCTCACGCTGGGCTAGCATGGCCGTGGTCTCGGCGGGTGCATTTCTGGCGGGGTCGCCCGCTTCCGCGCAGTCGGTTCCCGAGCTGGGCGTCGTGGCCATGGCCACGGCGTCCGACCCGGCGCTCGTCGCTGCGGGTGCCTACGGCGGGCTCCGCACCTCGCTTCGCACACGGGTCTCGGCCGCGGCGCTGGCAGGGGTGAGCGGCAGGGAGGCCGCCTGGCGGGGCGAGCTGCTGATCCACTTCCTCCTCAACCCGACCCGGCGGGTCGGCGCCGGGGTGTACGGCGCCGGGGGCGTCGCTGTGGTGGGTGGGCCGGTGGATCAGGGCTACGTCGTCCTTACGCTCGGGGTAGAGGCGCGCCCGGGCGCACCATCGGGGTGGTTCGTCGAGGCGGGGGTCGGCGGGGGCGCCCGGCTGGCGGTGGGGTACCGCTGGCGGCGACTCCCCGCGGGCTGGCAGGGGTTCTGAGCTACAGGAGGGGATCCCCAAAACAAACGCCCCGGTGCGCGATGGCGCACCGGGGCTCCGGCTTCATGCACCGACCCGCTTACGCGGCGCCGGTCGTGACCGCCTCCACCTTCCGCTGGACCGGCTGGCAGAAGCGCTCGCCCAGTACACGCAGCTGGGTCCGCTCCTCCTCGCTCAGGTCCTCGTACCGGTCGGCCAGGTAGAGCATGGTATCATCGAACCAGTCCTTCTGATGCTCCGGGAGCGCGTCGATCACGCCACACCGGAGGATGTGACTGAACAGCTCGTCACGGGCCTGGGCAAACGCTACCGCTTCGGGATCACGCTCGGGTTTCTTCTTGATCATGCACCTTCCTACTTGGGGTCGAAACTGCCTGTCACGAAACTGCGTCTCATGTGCGGCGTTTTCCGCGATGGAATATATCCGGTTGCACCTTTTGGTGCAAACCCCCGGACCATTGGCCCGCGGGCCGGGTGATTATGTTTATCGGCCACAGTGACACGAACTTGAGCGAGGGGCCGCGGCCCCTCGAGGTATCCATGGCAGAGCACGATGAAGTGTACGACAAGGCGCGGGCGGACCGGCTGGCGGAGATGCTGCGCGCGCTGGCGGAGCGAATCCGGGAGCTCGACCGGGGCGGGCACCTGCTCGGGGGCGTTCCGGAGCTGCTGCGGCTGATGGGCGACGCCCGGAGCGAGATGTTCCACTACGAGGTCCGGGTCACCTACGATACGCCGGAGGTGGCCGATAGCCGGCGGATCGTCGACGAGGCGCAGCGGCAGGAACCCTTTCACCCCGACGACCCGGAGGACGAGGAACCATGGCGGCACGGCCAGGCGGAATGAAGCGCTTCTATGTGGTTCTGGGCGTCGTCGCGGTCATCGGGCTCGGCGCGCTCTGGTACCAGCTTTCCCGGCCCGCCACGGCCAGCATTCCGGCGAACGTCACCATCCAGCCGTCGGACACGGCAGGGTTCCGCGGCTACATCAAGGGCTCCGCCAGCGCGCCGGTCGAGATCACGGAGTACGCCGATTACCAGTGCCCCTTCTGCCAGACGTTCGCGACCCTCCAGATGCCGACCATCGAGGAGCGGCTCATCAAGACGGGCCGGCTCCGCTGGCGCTACCGGGACTTCCCGCTGCAGCAGCACCAGTACTCGCGCCTGGCGGCGCATTCGGCCGCCTGCGCGGACGAGCAGGGGAAGTACTGGGATCAGCACCAGCGGATCTACGATGGCCAGTCCGAGTGGGCCGGCTCCTCGGATGCCGCGAAGCTGTTCCGCCGCTACGCCGGCGAGGCCGGACTCGACCTCGACCGCTACGACGCGTGCATGCGGGCGGGCAAGTACGCGGGCCGGATCCAGGCCAGCTACGACGAGGGCGTGCGGGTCGGGGTGACTTCGACCCCGACGCTCCTGGTCGGCGGTCGGCTGTACCAGGGCCGGTTCGACTCCGACGCGATCACCCGCCTGGTCGACTCGCTCGCGCCGCGCACCGCCAGCGCGCGATGATCTACCGGATGGGCGCGGCGCTCATGAGCCTGCTCGGGCTGTTCGTGTCCGCGTACCTCTACCTGTACAAGATCGGCCGCATCGGGACGCTGGCGTGCGGCAGCGGGGGCTGCGAGACGGTGCAGACCAGCCCCTGGAGCCGGATCGCGGGCGTCGAGGTGGCCCTGATCGGGGTGATCGGGTACGCGCTCCTGTTCGTGCTGGCGATGCTGGCGCTGCAGCCCGCGCTCGCGTCGCGCCGGTGGCCGGCCGATCTGCTCAGCGCGCTCGCCGCGGGCGGCGTGCTGTTTACGGCCTATCTCACCTGGCTCGAGCTCTTCGTCATTCACGCCATCTGCCGGTGGTGCGTCGGCTCCGCGGTGATCATCGTGACGGTGCTGGTCCTGGCGCTGCTCGCCCGGCGCCGAGCGCCGGAGCCCCGGGCTACCTAGCGTGTCCCAGCCTGCCAAGGAGCCACCCCGAGGGCGCGCGCTTGCCATCCTCGCGCTCGGCGCCCTGGGGATCGTCTACGGGGACATCGGCACCAGCCCGCTCTATTCGCTGAAGGAGTGCTTCTGGGGGCCGCAAGGGTTCCCGGTCAACGAGCCGAACGTCCTCGGCATCCTCTCGCTGATCCTCTGGTCGCTCAACTTCGTCGTCACCTTCAAGTATCTGACCGTAGTCATGCGGGCGGACAACCGCGGCGAGGGCGGGATCCTGGCCCTGATGGCGCTCGCCCGGCCCAGCGGCTCACGGTCGGGCCGCGGGCGCCCGCTGGTCATGGCCGGGCTCTTCGGCGCCGCGCTGCTCTACGGGGACGGCATCATCACGCCGGCCATCTCCGTGCTGGGCGCGGTGGAGGGGCTCAGCATCGCCACCCCGGCGCTCGAGCACCTCGTGGTGCCGATCGCCTTCCTGATCATCCTCGGACTGTTCTTTTTCCAGCGCCGCGGCACGGCGGGCGTCGCCGCCGTGTTCGGGCCGGTGACGGCGGTCTGGTTCGTCTGCCTGGGCGCGCTGGGCGTCGGCGGCATCCTGCGCGAGCCCTCGGTGTTGCGGGCGATCAATCCGTGGTACGCCGTGGACTTCTTCCTGCGCCAGGGCGTGGCCGGAATCACCATCCTCGCGGCCGTGATCCTGGTGGTGACGGGTGGCGAGGCGCTCTACGCCGACATGGGCCACTTCGGCAAGCGGCCGATCCGCCTGGCGTGGTTCGGGGCCGTGCTCCCGGCGCTGGTGCTCAACTACTTCGGCCAGGGGGCGCTGCTGCTGGTGGACGCCTCGGCGGCGCGCAATCCGTTCTATTCCCTCGTTCCCTCGTGGGCGCTCTACCCGATGGTGGGGATCGCGACGGCGGCCGCGGTGGTGGCCTCGCAGGCGCTCATCTCGGGCGCCTTCTCGCTCACCCGCCAGGCGGTTCAGCTCGGCTACTGCCCACGCGTCAACATCGTGCACACCTCGAAGACCGAGATCGGGCAGATCTACATTCCCGCCGTCAACAACCTCCTCATGGTGGCGTGCCTGGGGCTGGTGGTGACGTTCCGCTCGTCGGCCAACCTGGCGGCGACCTACGGCGTGGCGCTCTCGGGCACCATGACGATCACCAGCATCCTGTTCGCCGTGGTGGCCCGGCGGCGGTGGCACTGGAGCCGCTGGAAGGTCGCCGCGCTCACGACGTTGTTCCTGGTGGTGGACCTGTCCTTCGTGGGGGCCAACCTGCTCAAGATTCCCCACGGCGGCTGGTTCCCGCTCGTGGTGGCGGCGAGTGTCTACATCCTCATGTCCACCTGGAAGCGGGGCCGGGTGCGGCTCGCGGCCCTGGTGCGCGAGAACAGTCTGCCGATGGGCCTCTTCCTCGACGACCTCGGCCGCCGGCAGCCCTACCGGGTTCGGGGCACGGCCGTGTTCCTCACCTCGGACGCGACCGGCGCGCCGCCGGTGCTGCTGCACCACCTCAAGCACAACCAGGTGCTGCACGAGAAGGTGCTGCTCATGTCGATCGCCACCGAGGAGATCCCCCAGGTGGACGTGAGCGATCGGGTGCATTGCCGCGAGCTCGGACAGGGGTTCTACCAGGTGATCGCCCACTACGGCTTCATGGAGACGCCGAACGTGCCCGCGATCCTGCGCTCGCTGGGCCGGCCGAATGGCGACGGAAAACCGGTCGAGGTGGCGCTCATGAGCACGACCTTCTACCTGGGCCGGGAGACGCTCATCGCGAGCGACGGCCATCGGCGCGACGCGGCCGCCATTCCCCGGACCGGGCACATGGCGCGGTGGCGCAAGAAGCTGTTCATCGTGATGACGCGGAACGCCCAGACCGCCACCGCGTTCTTCAATCTTCCCCCGAACCGGGTCGTGGAGCTGGGTGCCCAGATCCAGTTCTAGGACATGACCGGCGACCACGAGCCGGCCCGCCGCCACGCGTCCCTGGCCGCCGCGCTCGCCGCGCTGGGCGTAGTCTATGGGGACATCGGCACCAGTCCGCTGTACGCGCTCAAGGAATGCTTCGCCCCGGAGTACGGGGTGGCACCCACGGCCACGAATGTCCTCGGCGTGCTCTCGCTCATCTTCTGGTCGCTCAACTTCGTGGTCTCGCTCAAGTACCTGACCTTCATCATGCAGGCGGACAACCGGGGTGAGGGCGGCATCATGGCGCTCCTGGCCCTGCTGCACCCGCGCCACCGGGACCGGCGCACGCGACCGCTGCTCGTGGGGTTGGCGCTGTTCGGAGCGGCGCTCCTGTACGGCGACGGCGTCATCACGCCCGCGATCTCGGTCCTTGGCGCGGTCGAGGGGATCGATATCGCGTCGAGCATCCCCGGGTGGGTGGTGCCGATCCTGGCGAGCGTCATCCTGGTGGCGCTGTTCGTGTTCCAGAACCGGGGCACTGCCCGCGTGGGAGCCGTGTTCGGCCGGGTGATGGTCGTCTGGTTCCTGTCCATCGCGCTGCTCGGAATCGGTGGCATCATGCGGCACCCGGAGGTGATCGCCGCGATCAATCCGTGGCACGCGATCACGTTCTTCCTGCGGGACTGGCCGCGCGGGTTCCTGATCCTGGGAGCGGTCGTGCTGGTGGTGACCGGCGGGGAGGCGCTCTACGCGGACATGGGCCACTTCGGCCGGCGGCCCATCCGTCTGGGCTGGTTTGCCGTGGTGCTGCCCGCGCTGGTGCTCAACTACTTCGGCCAGGGGGCGCTGCTGCTGGTGGACGCCTCGGCGGCGCGCAATCCGTTCTATTCCCTCGTTCCCGCGTGGGCACTCTACCCGATGGTGGGGATCGCGACGGCGGCCGCGGTGGTGGCCTCGCAGGCGCTCATCTCGGGCGCCTTCTCGCTCACCCGCCAGGCGCTCCAGCTCGGGTACAGCCCGCGAGTCACCATCCTGCACACCTCGCAGACCGCCATCGGGCAGATCTACCTGCCCGGGGTCAACCGGCTCCTGGCGGTGACCTGCGTGCTGCTGGTGCTGGTGTTCCAATCCACCAACAACCTCGCCTCCGCCTACGGCATCGCGGTGACCGGCACGATGACCATCACGACCGTGCTGTTCTGCACGGTGGCCCGGGACCGTTGGCAGTGGCCGCGCTGGCGCGTCGCGCTGGTCGGGGTGCTCTTCCTGTCGGTGGACCTGGCGTTTCTCGGGGCCAACATGGCGAAGGTCGCGAGCGGCGGGTGGCTTCCGCTCCTGATCGCGGTGGTCATCTACGTCCTGATGACGACCTGGAAGCGGGGGCGGGAGAGCGTGGCGTCGGCGCTGCGGGAAAGCGCGCTTCCGCTGGACCTCTTTCTCGAGGACATCCGGCGGCGCCGGCCGGCGCGGGTGCCGGGCACGGCGGTCTTCATGACCTCGGACCCGGCCGGCGTCCCGGTCGTGCTGCTCCACCATCTCAAGCACAACAAGGTGCTGCACGAGACGGTCGTCATCATGTCGATCGAGGGCGAGGAAATCCCGCAGGTGTCGCGCGAGGAGCGCCTCACACTCAAGACCTTGGGGGACGGGTTCCACCGGGTGGTGGGCCGCTATGGGTTCATGGAGACGCCCGACGTGCCGGCGCTGCTCGCCTCGCTGCAGCGTGGCGGCCTCCGGGCCAGCCCCGCCGAGACGAGCTTCTACCTGGGCCGCGAGACGCTGCTCCCCGACGGCAACTCGAGGATGGCGCGCTGGCGGAAGCTGCTGTTCATCGTCATGGCGCGGAACGCCCAATCCGCGACCGCCTTCTTCAACCTGCCGCCCAACCGCGTGCTGGAGCTTGGGGCAAGGATTCAACTGTAGCAAGTCTTGAGTCGTGGGTCGTGAGCCGAGGCCCCGACTTACGACCCACGACTCACGACTTTCTCCTCTTACGCCCAAGCCCCTTTTGCACTACAATCTCGCGGTCTGCGACGCAAGCGGTCGCACTCAGGCCTGGATAGGCATCCCTAAGGCAGTCTCGCACATCAGTTTGCCGTCACTGGCACCAGACTCGCCTTTTCCCGGGGCGCAGCCGCAACGTGACCTGCGGCGAGGCGTCGATCCGCCCGATAAGAGCACACCCGGAGTGATCCGGGGCCGCAAAACTAGAGGTCTCACCGAAGCATGGTGAGATAGCTCGGTGCCGAAGGAGGATGGATGAGGACCCCGCAGGATCTGGAACGTGGCCTGGCCGCGCCTGAAGTGCTCGGCCTGGAGACTCGTGTGGAGATCCGCCAGGCGGCGGAGCGGCTGCTCGAGGAGATGCCCGAAGGCTCCGGCCGGCTGGTCATCGACCTGATGCACACGCGCGAAGTCGATTCCGCAGGCCTCGGCGCGCTGATGCTGATTCAGCGGCTGGCCGCCGAGCGGCGGCAGACGGTGGTGCTCCGCAATCCCAGCGAGGAGATCCGGTTTCTCCTCACCATCACGAAGCTCTACGACCTGTTCATCGTCGAAGCGGAAGACGGTTGAGCGAGCGCCCGGTCGCGTCGCGCGGGTGCTCGCGGGATGGACGGCTCCCCCCCAATCGATTAGTGTACGCCGCGGGCTCCCCCTCTCACTACGCGAGTGTCGCCCGGCATCGGGTCGCGGGGTACGTGCCATGACGCATGCAAAGCGCCGCCGGCGCGTCCTGATCGTGGAGGACGAGCCCGCGCTGCGGCTCAGCTACCAGCGAGCGTTCGGGCCAAGGTACGACCTGGTGTTCGCCTCCACGGGCGCCGAAGCGCTGGAGCAGCTCGAGCTGCAGCCTCCCGACGTCGCCGTGCTCGACATGCGCCTGCCCGACACCGACGGCATCGAGCTGCTGCGCCGGATCCGGGTGACGCAACCCGACCTGCCGGTCATCATCACGACGGCGTACATGAGCATCGAGCCCCAGCTCAAGGTCCTGAATCTTCCCCACTCCGGCTACATCGTCAAACCCTTCCGCCTCGACGAACTCGGCGCGCGGATCGATGCCGTCCTGTGACGGCGCGCCGCTGCTCGACGCCCGTGGTCTCCTCCGTTCGATCGGCCGCTTCCCAGTCCTCCACTACATCAACCTGACGCTGGCGCCGGGCGAGGCGCTCGCGGTCGCGGGCCCGAACGGCGCCGGCAAGAGCACGCTGCTCCGGATTCTGGCGGGCCTCATGCGTCCGGCCGCCGGCGACGTGCGCGTGCTCGGCCACGCACTGGCCGAGGGCGCGCCCCAGGCGCGCCGCGCGATCGGGCTCCTGTCGCACCAGTCGCTGCTGTACGACGACCTGACGCTGCTGGAGAACCTCGCCTTCACGGCCAGGCTCTACGGGCTCCCGGCGCCGGCCGATGCCGCTCGCGACGCCCTCGCCGAGGCGGGCCTCGCCGCGCGGGCGCATGACTCCCCGCGGAAGCTGAGCCGCGGGCTGCTCCAGCGCGCGGCAATCGCGCGAGCGCTGCTGCACCGCCCGCGGGTGCTGCTCCTGGACGAGCCCTTCACCGCCCTCGACGCGGCCTCCGCCGACCGGCTTCGCGACCTGTTGCGGGCCCGGCTGGCGGAGGGGCTCGGACTCGTGATCGTGACCCACAACCTGGCGGAGGTCTGGGATGTCGCCACCCGAGTGGCGGTGCTGGTCGGCGGCCGGTGGGCGGGGGAGGAGCCCGTGGCCGGCCCGCTGACGGCGTTCCTGCCGCGCTACCGCGAGTGGACCGGTGGCTGAGTCGCTCCGGCTGGCGCTCGCGGTAGCCGGGAAGGACATCCGGGCGGAGCTCCGGAGCCGTACGGCACTGCTCTCCGCGGTGGTGTTCGCGGCGCTGGTGCTGGTGGTGTTCAACTTCGCCCGCGATCCGACGGCGCTGGCCGCCACGGACCTCGCGCCGAGCGTACTATGGGTGACGTTCGCGCTGGCGGCGATGGTGGCCCTCAACCGGGCGTTCACCATCGAGCGGGAGCACGGGGCGCTCGACGGCCTGCTGCTCGCGCCGCTCCCGCGGGGCGCGCTGTTCGCGGGCAAGCTGCTCGCCAACCTGGCGTTCGTGGGCACGGTCGAGGCGGTCACGCTGCCGCTCTTCGTGCTGTTCTTCAACGTGGACCTGTGGCGGGCGCTGCCGGGGCTCATCGGGGTGACGGCGCTCGCCACGATCGGCTTCGTATCGGTGGGCACCATCTTCAGCGCCATGGCGGTGCGCACCCGGTTCGCGGAGCTGATGCTGCCGGTGCTGCTGCTGCCGTTCATGGTGCCGCCGCTCATCGGGGCGGTGCAGGTAACGTCGCGGCTTCTGGCTGGGCGTCCATTGAGCGAGATGCTGGGTTGGCTTAGACTCCTTGCCCTCTACGACGTGGTATTCGTGACCTTGTGTACGATGACTTTCTCCGCCGTGGTGGACGAGTGACGGGGTCCGGCTCCGCCGCCTCCTCGGCCGCCCGCGCCCTCGCGCGCCGCGGGCTCCGCATCAGCCTGGCGGCGCTGCTCGGCCTGGCGGGCGTGTACGTGCTGGCGCTGAGATTCACGCCGGTGGAGCTGCGGCAGGGACCGGCGCAGAAGATCTTCTATCTCCACGTACCGGCTGCATGGAGCGCGCTGATCGCTTTCTCCCTCGTGGGGGTCACCAGTGCGCTTTACCTCTGGCTGCACGACCCGCGGCTGGACCGCTTCGCCGCGTCGTCAGCGGAGGTGGGGGTCGCCTTTAGCGCGGTCATGCTCACCACCGGCCCCATCTGGGCCAAGCCGATCTGGGGCACCTGGTGGACCTGGGACGCGCGGCTCACGCTCACGCTCTTTCTGTTCTTTCTCTTCATCGGCTATCTCGCCCTCAGAGCCTCGGTGCACGACCCCGAGGAGCGCGCGCGTTTCAGCGCGGTGGTGGGAATCCTGGGAATGCTGCTCGTCCCGTTCATCCACCTGAGCGTCTATCTCTTCCGCACGCTCCACCCCCAACCGGTAGTGCTCAAGCCCAGCGCGCCCTCGCTCCCGCCGGAGATGCTCCGGACGCTGCTCCTCTCGACGGCGGTGTTCACGCTGCTCTACGTGGGGCTGGTGACGCTGCGTTACGCGCTTGCGCTGGCGGAAGAGGCCCGCGACGAGGCCGCCGATGCCGCCTGAGACGCCGCACAACGTCGGTTATCTCGTCGCGGCATACGTGGTGGCACCGGTGATTCTCGCGGGCTACCTGACGGCGCTGTGGGGAAGGGTGCGGAGGGCGGAGGGTCGGACGGAAGGACGGAAAGACGGAAGGACGGAAAGACGGAAGGACGGGCGGGTGGACGGACTGGAGGGCCGGTAGGCCAAGGAACTGTCATCCCGAGCGGAGCGAGGGATCTAGCCGGGCCGAGTTCGTGCAACGCGGAGGAGATCCCTCGCTCCGCTCGGGACAGTGCAGTGGCGTTTCCTACCGTCCGCTCGCCTTCCGTCCTTCCGTCTTTCCCCTCACCTCTCCCGCTTCGGCAGCAGCACGTACTCCCAGATCAGCCCCGCCACGATCCCGCCCAGCAGTGGCCCGATCCAGTAGACGCTGTGGGCCACCCACTGGCCGGATACCAGGGCGGGGCCGAAGGCGCGGGCGGGGTTGGCCGCGGCGCCGGTCAGGGGGCCGCCGATCAGGATGTCGCACAGCAGCACGAGGCCAATGGCGAAGCCGCCGACCTTGGGTGACTCGGAGTTGACGCAGGTCCCGTACACCATGGAGACGAGGAAGAAGGTCAGGACCGCCTCGATGCCGATGGCCTGCGAGAGCTGGACGTTTCCGGCCAGGGCAGGCGTGCCGAGGGACGTCGCCCGGACGGAGCCGATCGGGAACAGGTGCTTGACGCAGAGTGCCGCGATCACGGCGCCCACGAGCTGGGCCACGATGTACCCGGCGGCCGTCTGCCCGTTGATGCGCCGCCCCACGAGCAGCCCGACCGTGACGGCGGGGTTCAGGTGGCCGCCGGAGATCGCCATGGTCGCCGTGACCATGATGGACAGCGCGATGGCATGGCCCCAGGCAACGCCCAGCAGTCCGTAGCCCGCGCCGGGCGCCCCTTTCATCACGACGACCGCGCACCCGATGAAGACGAAGGCGAAGGTTCCCACGGCTTCCGCGAGCGACCGGCGCAAGAGCGAAGTCATCGGGCATCCTTGGTGTGGTGTCAGCGGTGAGGACGGCCGCGAATCTAGGCGTCCGCCCGCCGAAACACCAGCGCGGCGTTGATGCCGCCGAAGCCGAACGAGTTGCTGAGCAGCACCTCGGGGCGGCCGTCGCGTCCATTGCCGGTGACCTGCGGCAGGTCGCAGGCCGGATCGGGGGTCTCCAGGTTGACGGTGGGCGGGAGCCAGCCGCGCCGGGAGGCCAGGGCGCAGATGGCCGCCTCGATGGCGCCGCTCGCGCCGAGCGCGTGGCCGTAGTACCCCTTGGTGCCGCTCAGCGCCACCCGATAGGCCAGGTCGCCGAAGACCTGCTTGATCGCGGAGGTTTCGGTCGGGTCGTTGAGCGGAGTGGAGGAGCCGTGCGCGTTGATGTAGCCCACCTCGCCCGGCGTCACGTGGGCCTCGCCCAGGGCGTTCCGCATGGCGCGCGCGGCCTGGCGGCCGTCGGGCCGGGGCGCCGTCATGTGGTGCGCGTCGTTGGTGAGCCCGAACCCGCAGAGCTCGGCATACACCGGCGCGCCCCGCGCGAGCGCACGGCTCCGCTCCTCCAGCACCAGCACGGCCGCGCCCTCGGCCATGACGAATCCGTCCCGGCCGGCGTCGAACGGACGGCTTGCGTGGGTCGGATCGTCGTTCCGGGTGGACATCGCGCGGATGATGGCGAATGCGCCAAAGCAGAGAGGCGCGAGCGGGGCCTCCGCCCCGCCGGCCAGCATCACGTCCGCGTCGCCCCGCACGATCGCGCGGAATCCGTCGCCGATGGCGATCGCGCCCGAGGCGCAGCTCATCCCGTTGGTGGAGTTGGGGCCGGTGCAGCCGAACTCGATGGCGATGTTGCAGCTCGCGGCACCGGCGAAGACCGTGAGCGCCAGCGCCGGGTCCACCGCGCGCGGACCGACGGTCAGGAAGGCATGATAGTTCTTCTCGCCGTGGGCCACGCCGCCCAGCGCGGTGCCCATCATGGCGCCCACCCGATCGGGGTCCTCGCGCGCGAGGTCGAGGTGGGCGTCGGCCAGGGCCATCCGGGTCGCCGCGATGGTGAACTGGGAGTACCGGTCGAGTCGCCGGGCTCGCCGCTCCTCGATGTGGTCGGTCGGCACGAAGTCGGCGACCTCGCCCGCGACACGCGACTTGAAGGCGGTGGGGTCGAAACGGGTGATGCAGCGGACCGCCGACTGGCGCCGCCGGAGTCCCTCCCACAGCCCGTCCACTCCCAGCCCGATCGGGGTGACCGCCCCGATGCCCGTGACCACCACCCGCCGCGCGTCGCTCATGGTCCTGCCTCCACCGCCCGCCGGATGCCCGCCAGGGTCCGCGACGCGATTCCGTGAATGAAGACGGGGCCGATCACCCATGCTGCCGCGGCGCCCCCGACGACGGGCCACGGCGGCCCGGCCCAGTCGTGCACGATCGTCACCTCGGTGTCGTCGCCCGCCGGCTCGAGCCGCCAGACCACGTCCATGCCCGCGGTGATCCCGCGGACGTGGCGATAGTGCACCGCCGGCGCCGCCCGGTCCACCCGCATCTCGGACACCCACCAGGTCGGGTAATTGAACGGCCCGAACGGGCGCCACGCGGCCATCTCGACCAGGCCACCGTCCGACCGCCGCTCGAGCATCCGGACCCGGCGGTAGTGGGGCAGCAGCGCCGGCCAGCGTTCCACGTCCACGGCCGCCGCGAGCACCCTCTCGACGGGTGCGCGCATTCGGGTGCGGTCCACGGTGCGCATCACGCCGGCCGCGGCCGCCACACCGCCACCAGGCGATAGCCCGGCCGGCGCTCGACCGTGGCGTCCACGCCCGCCGTCGCGAGCAGCGCCCCCAGCTCTCCGGCGGTGTAGCCCCGGCGGAGCGAGGTGACCCCGTCGGAGACGGTGTTGGCGTCGAAGCGGAGCACGCGCGCGCCGACCCGGAATACCAGCGGACCGAATGGGCCGCGGCGGAGGTCGGCCACGATGACGGCGCGCCGCGCCAGGCGGTCGCACGAGCGGAAGAGGCGGACGACCGACCCGGGCGCCAGGTGGTGCGCCACCTGGCTCACGAGCACCAGGTCCACCGACTTCTCGCCGAACGGCGGCGCTCCGGCGCATCCCACCGCGCTCGGCACCCCGCCATCCCGGGCAAGCCTGGCGGCCACGCGGCTCCGCTCGAGGCCGACCGGCACCAGCCGGAGCCCGCGCCGTGCGCCCCAGCGCGCGGCGGCGCGCGGGAGGTCGCCGAGGCCGGTGCCGAGATCGGCGAGTGTCAGTGTGGTGCCCGCCGGCACCCCGGCAAGGGCGCGGGCCAGCCCGTGCCGGACGGCGGCCGCGCCGCCAAACCAGCGGTTCGCGCGGGCGATGTTGCGCAGCGACTCGGTGACCGCGCCGGGATCGGCGGCCGGATCGTCGAGCAGCTCGGCGCCGACGGAGCTCAGGGTCAGGGGCTCGCTGGTCATGCGAGGCTGGTGTATCCGCCGCGGAAATAGACGAGCGGGCGCCCGTCGCGGGTATTGCCGCCGATCACGCGGCCGAGGATGATCGTGTGGTCCCCGCCGGGATAGTGGGCGTGCCGCTCGCACTCGATGTGCGCGAGCGTCCCGTCGAGGATGACCTGTCCCTCCGCCCCGATGTGGTATCCCACGCCGTCGAAGCGGTCCTCGTGCGGGAGCGAGAATCGCCGGGCCAGCTCCTCCTGGCCGCTGTCGAGGACGTTCACCACGAACTCGGGCGCGGCCGCGATCAGGTCGTGCAGCTCCGCCGCGTGGTCCACGCAGACCGAGACCAGCGGCGGCTCCAGCGACACCGAGGCCAGGCTGCTCGCGGTCATCCCCGCGGGCCGGCCCTGCGGGCCGCGCACGGTGAGGACGGTGACTCCCGTGGCGAAGCGTCCGAGCAACTGGCGGAAGCGGGACTCGTCGACGGCGGATCGGATCAGAGAATCATCCTCGCGAGGAAGACGGGATTGAGCACCCGGCGCGCGGGGACGAAGTCTCCGGTGACGCCGATCAGCGTGTCGGCCATCCCGGCGCGCCGGCCGAGCCGGCCGACGGCGCGGTCGAAGAGCGCCGGGGACAGCATGCCGTAACCGATGAGCCGTTCCACCGCCCACTTGCCGGAGAACGCCGCACGCCGGGCGCGGCGGTATCCGCCGAGGCGGCGCGCCGTCACCGGCCCGCCGTCCGCGAGCGCCTCGCCGGCGGCGTCGGCCAGCAGCATGGCGCCGCGGAGCGCGCTGTGGATGCCCTCGCCGGTGAACGGATCGAAGAAGTCGGCGGCATCACCGACGAGGGCGGCGCCGTCGGCCACCACTCGGCCGGACCAGGCGGCGAACGGCCCCGTGGCGAGCACCGGGCGGGTGAACGCGCCGGCCGATACGCGCTCGTGCACCCCGGGGAACCGGCCCAGGCGCTCGAGGAAGAAGGCTTCGACCCGGCCACGCGCGCGGGCGGCGAGTGCCGTGCTGACGACCAGCGCCACGTTGGTCAGGCCGCCGCCGATCGAATTGAGCCCCGCGTAGGCGCCGCGCCCGACGTGCAGCTCGGCGCTGTCGCCCATGCCGACAACGCCATCCATGTGGGCCACGAAAGCCAGCCGCCGCGGCCGGCCATACCGCCGCCGGCCGACCCGCCGGGCGACGAGCGAGCGGAGCCCGTCCGCCCCGATGGTGAGGCGCGCGCGGATCACCCGGCGCGCACCCCCGGCGTCACGCACCACGGCGCCAGCCACCGCGCCACGATCGTACACCAGCTCCTCCACGGCGGTGCGCTCCAGCACCCGGGCTCCCGCGTCGCGCGCGGCCAGGACGAGCGCGTGGTCCAGCACCCGGCGCGAGACGGCGAGCCCCGTGGGGCGGAATGGCGGCGCGCCGGCCAATACGAAGCGCCCGTGGAGCCGGCTCCCCCGCGCGGCGGTCACCACCGTGCCGTCCGGTGCCGCGGCCCCGGCCGCCTCGAGCGCCGGGACCACGCCCAGCCGGTCGAGCAGCCGGACCGTCTCGGGACTCATGTATTCCGAGCACGCCTTGTCGCGGGGGAAGGCGGCCCGGTCCACCGCGGCCACCGCGTAGCCCGCGCGGGCCAGCAGCGTGGCGGCGGCACTGCCGGCCGGCCCCGCGCCGACAACCAGCACGTCGAGCGCGGAGCGCCCCTCAGCGCCGGCGCTCAGACCCGGAGTCATCGAACACGGGCGGCTCGGGCAGTCGGCGGCTCAGCGCTGCCACGCCAGCCAGGCCACGCCGGCCACCACGGCGGCGAGCGAGGTGGCGGCGAGGTTCACTCCGTCGTTGTCCAGCCATGCCAGCCCTCCCTCCGGTACGGTGCGGGCCCCGCAGCGATGCACCTGCCACTCGCTGGCTTGCCCGCAGACGGGGCAGCGGAAGCGGCCCTGCAACACCGACCCGAGCACGGAGTCGGCGAACATGCCGGCGAAACCTACCAGCGTTCCCATGGGCAGGAGCGCGGGAGCGCTCCCGGCGGCCGCTCCCGTAGCCGCCACGAGCACCGCGCCGACCAGCGCGCCGGCACAGCCCAGCGGCGTCATTCCACCGCTCGTTCCCGGAGCGACCCGCGGCCCGAGGAGCCTCAGCCGCGGCGCCGCGCGGCTCCGGGCGCCGATACTGCTGGCCCAGGTGTCGGCCGCCGCGGCAGCCAGGCTCCCGGTCACGATCCAGAGACCGAGCCCGGGCTGCCACAGGCCGAGGAGCGCGCCGGCCGCGGCGGCCCCGCCGTTGGCCCCGACCTGGCGTTCGTCCCGGCGCTCGCCCTTGGCATCCAGCGAGGGCTGAGCCGGCGCCAGCCGGCCGACCACGCTGCTGGAGACGAAAAAGGCGGCCAGCACCGCGCCGCCCGACCACCCCGTCCCCACCAGCACCAGCGTACCGACGAGCCAGCCCGCCGCCGCGCCGCCGCCCGTCAGCGAGCGTGCCCGCCAGGCGAGCAGCGCCACCGCCCCCGCCGCGAGCGCCGCGACCGACGGGAGCACTGCCGCCGTCAGCCGCGCTCCATCTCGCTCTGCAGCAGGCGGGCGATGCGCGCCCGGAGCGCGGCGGGACACTCGACGCGGCGCGCCCGGACCTCGAGCATGAGCACGAAGTTGGCCTCGAACCGCGCCTCGTCGAAGCAGGGGCGGCAGCGCTCGAGGTGCGCCTGCATCTCCGCCTCGAGCTCCGGGGTCAGCTCCTGCTTGAGAAAATCCTGCAGCCGTTCCGCCGCCTCGCGGCAGTTGATCGGCTCACCCATCATGATTCTCCCGGGGCGGAATTATTCCCGTCTCCACCGCGTAGGCGTAGAGCGAGGACTGCAGCAGCCGGCGCGCGCGGAACAGGCGTGACTTGACGGTCCCGACCGGGATCTCGAGGGCCTCCGCGATCTCGCCGTAGCTCATCCCTTCCATATCACTCAGCACCAGCACCTCCCGGAAGTCGGGCGGCAGCGCGTCGATCGCCTCCAGCACCTTTTCGTCCA
The DNA here is from genome assembly GCA_025927545.1 of Gemmatimonadales bacterium. Classification (GTDB taxonomy): domain Bacteria; phylum Gemmatimonadota; class Gemmatimonadetes; order Gemmatimonadales; family GWC2-71-9; genus CAVVWJ01. Next base: position 6,648 of record JAICLE010000023.1, on the reverse strand, counting down.
CGATCTTGGCGAAGAACGCGCCCTCGGGGTCGACGTCCTCGATGGCGCGATAGAGGGCATGCGGCTCGACCAGCTCCAGGTCGGTGGCGATCGGCTCCAGCTTCCGGCGCCGGTAGTCGTTGATGAACGTGTTCCGCAGGATGGTGAGCAGCCAACCCTTGGCGTTGGTTCCCGGCTGGTATTGCCGCCACGCCCGGTAGGCCTTGAGCATGGTATCCTGGACCAGGTCTTCCGCCTGGGACGGATCGCCGGTGAGGCGGAGCGCGGTGCGGTACAGCGCGTCAAGATGGGGCAGCGCCTCGGCGTTGAACTGACGCCCGGCGGTGGAGGGCTCGGCCATGGAAAGAATGTAATGGACCCGCTAGCTTGCGGGCACGATTCCCGTGCCTACTCCTCCCGCCGTCCCCGCGCTCGTTCCCCTCAGTCTGCTCGAGGCGATCCGCAACCTCGATACGCCCGTCGAGGACGGACTCGACGAGCTCGCCGAAGAGATCGTCGTGCGCCGGCTGGGACTGAGCCCTACCGTGGCGGCGCAGATCCAGCGCTATCGCACCGCCGCAGAGCGAGACGGGACGGTCGAGCTCGACGAGGTCGTCTCGGTGATCCGGCTGGTAGGGCGGCGGCCGGACGCGCCGCTGGTGTTCGCCGACGCGGGGCGGCGGGCCGCGCGCCACGCCGTCCGCTCGGGCGGGCGCTCCGCGCGGACGCTCGCGCGGGTGTCGCCCGGCCGACTGGGCCGCCGGGTCTCGCGCCGAGCCGCCGCGCGGCTCGCGGGCCAGGTGTTCGGCGGCGAGCTCCGGGCGCCGGCCACCGGCACCGAGGTGCGCATGGCCGATCCGCTCTCGATCCTCGCCGTCCCGGACGGCGCGGCCTGCGCGTTCTATGGTGCCGCCTACGGCGAGCTGCTCCGTTCGCTGAGCGGCTTCGAGGGCGCCATGCTCCACGAGGCCTGCCGCTCGCGCGGAGACGAGGCCTGCGTCTGGCGCTGCGTGGCGGCCGAGGTCTACGAGTGATTCCCGACCGCGCGGCGCTCCGGGACGCGCTGGCCGAGGCGGGCGCCGACGCCTGGCTCCTCTACGCGTTTCACGGGCTCAATCCGGTGGCGACACGGGTGCTGGGCCTCAGCGGGCTCAACACCCGCCGGCTGTTCGTGCTGCTGCCGCGGGACGGCGACCCGGTCGCGGTGGCGCACAAGATCGAGCTCGCGTCGGTAGAGGGTTTCGCCGGACGGGTGCTGCCCTACGCCCGGTGGGAGGAGCTTCATGCGGCGCTCGGGTCGGTCGTCGCGGGCCGGCGGCTCGCAATGGAGATCTCACCCGACGACGCGGTGCCGTACCTCGACCGGGTGCCGTACGGCGTGGTCGAGCTGGTCCGGCGGCTGGGTGCCACCGTGGTCTCCTCGGGGGCGCTGGTGAGCCGGTTCGCGGCCGGGTGGACGTCCGAGGAGGCGGCCGACCACCGTTTCGCCGCGGAGGTGCTGGCCGAGGTGGCGCGGGCCGCGCTCGCGCGGGCGGTGCGCGAGGGCGGGACCGGTCTCACCGAGACCGCGCTGCAGGCGAGCGTCGTGGCGGCGGCAGAGTCGCGGGGGCTGGTGTTCGACACCTTCCCGATCGTCGCCTTCGGGGCCAATTCGGCCAATCCGCACTATGAGCCGCACGCCGGCCGGGACGCGACCCTTCGCACCGGCGACGTGGTGCTGCTCGACCTCTGGGCGGGGCGGCGTCTCGACACGGTGTTCGCCGACCAGACCTGGATGGGGTTCGCCGGGAGCCCGGTGCCGAAGCGGGTCGAGCTGGTGTGGGAGACGGTGCGCGCGGCCCGCGACGCGGCGGTGGCCGCCGTCATGGGCGCGGCGGCGGCGGGGCGGCCCATCGCCGGGTACGAGGCCGACCGGGCGGCGCGTGGCGTGATCGAGGCGGCGGGATTCGGGAGCGCGTTCGTCCACCGGACGGGCCACTCGATCGACCGCGACCTGCACGGCTCCGGGCCGCACCTCGACGACTACGAGACTCACGACGACCGCCGGCTCGTCCCGGGCGTGGGGTTCTCGGTGGAACCGGGCGTGTATCTCCCCGGGGAATTCGGCGTGCGCAGCGAGATCAACATGCACTGGGCCGCGGCGGGACTCGAGCTCACGCCCGGTTCGCCGCAGCGCGAGCTGATCGTTCCCGGGTAGCCGCCCTTCCCAAAACTTCCGGGTGGCGTTACTATCGCGTCCGTCCGCGGTTCCGATTGAAAAATCGATCACACCACCGTTGCCGCCATCCTTCGTCGCGATGACGACCGCTCGTGTTTCAATAGGCAACTTCGCGGGCTAAACAGAGTTACATGATGGTGAGCGCCCGGCCTCGCGCCGCGGCATTTGCTTGACACGCAATTTTGCGCGCTCCATATTAGGCGGCGTCGACCGGGCCGCGGTCGTCGCACACGCTGGCGCAATGCCCGCGTGATCGTACTCCTCTTCACGACGCAGGTGTAATCCCACAGCTGTCGCATGCCACATGGGCCACCGTGCCCAGGGGGGCGTGTGCGCTCCCCGCCCGAAGTGATCGACGCGGAAGTCGGTCGTACGCGCAGGTTCACGCCTTTGGAGGACGTATCCATGAAGCAAAGCCGTGTCAGCGCCTTCGCACGCGTCGCGCGATCGCTTTCGCGATCGGTCGCGCTCGCGGCAGTCGCGCTGGGCCTGGGAGCCGGCTCGCTCCTCGCCCAGGGCTCGACTGGTAAAATCGAAGGCAGGGTGCGAGATCAGGCGGGCGCGCCCATCGCCAACGCCCAGGTGTATGTGGTGGGGACGGCGTTCAACGCCCTCACCAACCCTCAGGGCTACTATTTCATCAACAACGTCCCTGCCAGCACGGTGGCGGTCCGCGCGGCCTTCATCGGGTACAAGTCCACCCAGGTCGAAGGCGTGAAGGTCCTCGCCGGCCAGACGATCACGGTGGACGTCCAGCTCGAGCAGACGGCGGTCGAGATCCAGGAGATCACCGTCGTCACCCAGACCCAGCCGCTGGTGCCGCGCGACGAGGTCACCTCGAAGCAGCGGATCGACGGCGTGTTCACCGAGAAGCTGCCGGTGGACCGGCTGAACAGCGTCCTCATCCTGCAGCCGGGCGTGGTGGCGGCCAACTCCAGCGGGAGCGCCATCTCGATCCGCGGCGGCCGCACCGAGGAGGCCGTGACCTACATCGACGGCGTGCCGGTCTCGCCGGGCTACCGTGGCGACTCGCGCCGCGGGTCGGCGGGCACGCAGATCGCCATCGGCAAGAACACGCTGGAAGAGGCGTCGGTCACCACCGGATCGTCGTCGGCCGAGTTCGGCAACGCCCAGTCGGGCGTCATTTCATTGTCCACCCGGACCGGCGGCGACCGGTACAGCGGGTCCCTGAACTACGAGACCGACGAGCCGTTCGGCGTGGGCAACAGCATCGGCTTCAATCGGGTGCTGGCCAGCCTGGGCGGGCCGATCGCGAAGAACTTCACGTTCTACGTCTCGGGGTCGCTCGAGGGACAGCAGTCGGTCGAGAGCGGGTTCGACAGCCAGAAGTTCCCGATCTTCCTGCAGGCGGGGATCGACACCACGCTGCGGGTGCCGAGCGCGGTGAACGACCCGGCGGCGGATACGACCCTCGTCCCGGTGTACAACTACGCCATCTCCCGGGGCGACTGCGACACCTTCGCCAACAGCACCGACCCGGGCATCGCCAGCAATTACGGCGTGGACTGCCAGGGCGTGCGGGTGCCCTGGTCGGCGCGCTCCACGTACCAGCTCACCGGCAAGCTCAACTACACGTTCGGCACCGGCTCGCGTATCGCGCTCACGGCGCTGAGCAGCCAGTTCGAGGGGCGGACCTTCCGCGAAAACCTGGACGTCGCGGGCCGGTTCCTGACCTACGGCGCGCTCTCCACCCCGCAGAACCTGCCGGCCTTCCGGAACTGGAGCAACGTCCTCACCCTCAACTGGACCCAGAACCTGACCCGGAGCACCGAGCGGGCGCTGGCGCTGGACGTCTACCTGTCCTACCAGACCGACCGCACGATCAACGGGACGATGACGGGTGAGAGCGAGCTCAACACCCGCGATCCGTTCGGCGGGTTCATGATCAAGCCGATCGACTTCCTGTTCAATTTCGACAACTTCCCGCTGGACGACAGCCTGCTCAACAACTACCGGCAGAATATCGCCGGCAGCCGCCGGTCGCCCTACAATCTGGAGAACACGGCGCAGTACGCGCTCACCGACGAGTGGCGGAACAACGCCTACGGCCTGTACAATCTGGACGAGTTCGCCTCGGTGCTCTTCCCCGAGAGCGGCGGTCCGGCCGGGTCCTCGCGGTTTTCCCAGACGCTGGTGCTCTATCGCGAGAACCGCTACATCGGCAAGGCCAACCTGGACTGGCAGTTCGACCGCTATAACCGGCTCAAGCTGGGCGGCGAGTTCACCCAGTACCATCTCGACAGCTACTCGCACCAGCTCGACAGCCAGGCGTTCTCCGACTTCTACATGGAAAAGCCCATCCGCTGGAACGCGTTCCTCGAGGACCGGCTCGACCTCGGCGACGTGGTGGTGGTGGGCGGGCTCCGCTACGATCGGTACGACACCCGGGCGCGCCGGTGGAACGGCTTCCCGCGGATCTCGACGAATCCGGCGTTCAACCCGACCGATCCACAGGCGTTCTTCACCAGCGACTCGCTGTTCCCGCGGGACAAGGCGCACGACTACCTGAGCCCGCACATCCAGGTGTCGTTCCCGGTGACGGACCGGACCAATTTCCGGTTCTCCTACGCCCACCAGGTCCAGGCCCCGGACTTCGGCGTGGTGCTGCAGGGCATCAACACCGACCTGGCCACCACGAACACCAACAACTTCTACGGCAGCGACCTGGACTTCGGGAAGACGATCACGTTCGAATTCGGCATCCGGCACGCATTCAGCGACGACATGGTCCTCGACATCGCGGCGTACAACAAGGACAATCTGGCCAACGCCGCCGGCCGTCTGGTGTCGCGCTTCGACCCGCTGCGCGGTATCGACAACAACCTCCGCATCATCACCAACGCGGACTTCGGCAACACCCGCGGCGTCGACGTTCGGCTCGACCGCCGGTTCGGCAACTTCTTCAACGGCACGCTCTCCTACACCTACCAGCAGTCGAAGAACACCGGGTCGGACCCGGATACGTACCTCGACTTCGGCTCGCGGGTGCTGAACCAGGTGTCGGGCGGCAACCAGCCGCCGCCGCAGGCCATCCTGCCGACCGACTTCAACCGGCCGCACAACCTGGCTTTGGCGGGTGCGATCAACTTCCCGAACGACTGGAAGCGCGGGTCCACGCTGGGTTCGGTGCTCCAGAACGTCGGCCTGTTCGCCACCTTCCGCTACACCAGCGGCACCCCGTACACGCCCTGCGCGCCGAACTCCGGCGACGAGGACATCGTCTCGGGCGATAGCTGTAACCGCACCTTCCCGGAGCCGCTCAACAGCTCGCGGCTGCCGGCGTACAAGAACCTGGACCTGCGCCTGACCAAGGGCTTCACGATCCGGGGGATGGACCTCACCGGCTACCTGGAGGCGCGGAACGTCCTCAACTTCAAGAACATCATCCAGGTCTTCACGACCACGAACGACGTAGCCAACGAGCGGGAGCGGACGCAGAACTTCGCCGCCGACAGCGCCGACTACGCGAACGAGGCGGACCGGGGCGGCTTCCTGCTCAACGACGGATCCATCGACCTGAGCTTCAATGGCGCGACCGATCCCCGGACCGGGTGCGACTCGTGGCTCAAGCAGGATGGCTCTCCGGGCTCACCGAACTGCGTCGCGCTGATCCGCACCGAGGAGCGGTACGGCAACGGCGATCACGTGTTCGACCTGAACGAGCAGCGCGCGGCATCCAACGCCCTCTATGACGAGGTGCGCGGGATCCACAACTTCACCAGTTCGCCGCGGCGGTTCCGGCTCGGGCTGGAGCTGAACTTCTAGGCTGAGCACGGCATTCCGGCCCCGGTCACACCGACCGGCGGCCGGAAGGCCGGGCCCCCTTCGTTCCAACTTGAAGAGAGGACTCGATGCACTCCTTTTTGCGTACGCGCACCGTGCTGCTGGCCGCGCTCTGCTCGCTCGGTCTGGCGGTCCTGACGCCCACGGCGTCCGCGGCCCTGGAGCCCGCCAAGCCCAAGCCGGGCGTGCCCGGGAAGCGCGGCTTCCGCCTGTTTGCCCGCACCCTCGGCGCGATGACGGTCAACCGCATTTACTGCGGACTGAACTCGGACGGCGAGGTCTGCGTGGACTCGACCAACTCGTCCACCATCGGTGGCGGCTTCTGGCCCAAGGGCACCGCCGACCAGTACGTCTTCAACTCCGGCCTGCAGCTCGCCGGCATCATCGGCGGCGACGCCAACCCGGAGTGGGCGGGTGACACCACCGGCGCCTTCTTCTTCGACCCCAAGGGCACGACCCAGCACGGGGAAGAAGTCGAACCGATCTACAACTCCAGTAACCCGGACGACCTCACCTTCATGTCGGACACCACCGCCGGCGCCGATATCGTGTCCAAGGCGTCCAAGGTGCCCAACGGCGATACCCAGGCGGATTTGTTCAATCCGCTCCTCCGCGGCCGTGCCGTGGCATCGCAGGGGGACGTCTGG
>JAICLE010000073.1 GCA_025927545.1 Gemmatimonadales bacterium | reverse complement strand
CGCACTTGCGGGTGCGCTGCTGCCGGCCTGGCGGGCGGCGCGGATGAGGCCGATGGCGCTGATCGCTTCCCGCTCGTCCTGAGGCGAGCCCGCCGGTGCAGGGCTGGGTGGTGTAAATCCTTGCCGTACCCGCACAAGGAAAGCGATTTCGCGCCGGCGGGCTAGCCGCGGCGCGATTGACAGCCCAGGAGGACGCTGCTAACTTTTCCGATTCGAGAAGGGGAGTAGCTCATCCGCCGAATGGCGGACGACTGGATCGTCAAGACTGTCCTGAGTGCACGGGCACGGTCCAGCCGGGGTCGGGGAGAGAACCGCCTCCCGCGCATCAGAGCGAGACCTTCGTCCACGCGAAAGCGGAGCGGACGGGGTCTCGCTCTTTTTTCATTCGACCCCACTCATCGGCTGGGGAATTCGAGGAGCGCATGAACAACGTAAAGACGATGGTCCTGATGGCGGGCTTGATGGGGCTGTTCCTGATCGCCGGCCAACTGCTCGGCGGCTCCCAGGGGCTGGTGCTCGCGCTCATCCTGGGCAGCGCGTTCAACTTCATCATGTACTTCTTCTCGGACAAGATGGTGCTCCGGATGTACCGGGCCCAGGTGGTGACCGAGGAGCAGGCGCCGGAGTTGTACCGGATGGTGGACCGGCTGCGCCAGCGTGCCGGCCTGCCCATGCCGGTGGTGGCCATCGCGCCGCACGAGCAGCCGAACGCGTTCGCCACGGGTCGGAACCCGGAGCACGCCGTGGTGGCGGTGACGACGGGGATCATGAAGTACGTGCCGCAGGAGGAGCTGGAAGGCGTGCTCGCGCACGAGCTGGCGCACGTGAAGAACCGCGACATGCTCATCACCACGATCGCGGCCGGGATCGCCGGCGCGATCAGCAACCTGCCCTACCTGCTCATGTTCGGCGGCCTGGGCGGGCGCGACAACGAGGGCGGCAATCCCTTCGCCGAGATCGCGCTCATCCTGCTCGCGCCGATCGGGGCCATGCTGATCCAGTTCGCGGTGAGCCGCCAACGGGAGTTCGAGGCCGACCGGGTGGGCGCCGAGATCCTGGGCCGGCCGCTGCCGCTGGCCAACGCGCTTCGCCGGCTGGACTCGCTGGCGCATCGGATCCCGATGCAGGTGGCCCCGGCGGCGGCCTCGCTCGCGCAGGTGAACCCGCTGGCGGCGCGCGCGGGCGGCATGGCGAAGCTGTTCAGCACTCACCCGCCCACCGAAGAGCGGGTGGCTCGGCTCGAGGCCATGGCGGCGAGCCGGTAATTGGGCCACCACGGGCTGGCCGTCTGGCTGGGCTTCACGGGCCTGGTTGTCGCGCTCCTGGTCCTGGACCTGGGCGTGCTCAACCGGCGCTCGCACGTGCTGTCGTTCAAGGAGGCGATGAGCTGGAGTCTCGGGCTCATCGCCTTCGCGCTGCTGTTCGGGCTGTTTCTGGGCTGGAAGGAAGGCACGCAGCACGCCCTCGAGTACTACACCGGCTACCTGATCGAGCTCTCCCTCAGCGTCGACAACCTGTTCGTCTTCATCCTGATCTTCAATTACTTCGGCGTGCCCGCGGCGGCGCAGCCGAAGGTGCTCAAGTGGGGCATCCTGGGCGCGATCGTGATGCGGTTCATCATGATCGCGGTGGGCGCACTGCTGCTGGCCCGCTTCGAGTGGATCATCTACGTCTTCGGCGGCATTCTGATCCTGACCGGCCTCCGGATGCTGCTCCAGCAGGACGCGCGGATCGAGCCCGAGCGGAACCCGATCGTCCGCGTGGCGCGCCGGGTGCTGCCGTTCAGCGACACGTACGACGGCACCCGGTTCTTCTGCCGGGCCGGCACCGGCCGGCTCCTCGCCACCCCGCTGGTGCTGGTCCTGCTGGTCGTGGAGTGGTCCGATCTCGTGTTCGCGATCGACAGCATCCCGGCCATCTTTGCGGTCACCCGGGACCCGTTCCTGGTCTACAGTTCCAACGTGTTCGCCATCCTGGGCCTCCGCGCCTTGTTCTTCGTGCTGGCCGGGATGATAGAGCGGTTCGCCTACCTCAAGCCGGGCGTGGCGCTGATCTTGGTGTTCGTCGGCGGCAAGATGGCGGTGAGCGCCTGGGTGCACATCCCGATCCTGGTGAGCCTGGGGGTCATCGTGCTCACCCTGAGCGGGGCGGTCGGGCTGTCACTGCTCCGGACATCGAAAGAGGCGGAGGCGTAAGGGGGCGGACGGAGGGTTGCACCGGCCCCCGCTCCCCACATCTTCCGGCATGCCCCGCCGATCGCTGCTGCCGCGCCTGGGACTCGACCGCCCCGAGCTCCGCGCCTGGGCCATGTACGACTGGGCCGCCTCCGCCATGCAGACCACCATCATGGTGGCCGTCTTTCCCATCTACTTCGTGAAGGTCGCCGGCGCGGGGTTGGCCGAGAGCGGCGCGACCCAGCGGCTGGCCACCGTGAACTCCATCGCGCTGGTGGTGATCGCCATCGTCTCGCCCGTGCTCGGCGCCGTGTCGGATTACGGCGGGAACAAGAAGCGGTTCCTGGCCGGCTTCATGTGGCTGGGCGTTGCGGCGGTGGCGGGCATGTTCTTCGTGGAGCGGGGCGATCTGGGGCTCGCGAGCTGGCTCTTCGTCGCCTCGCTGATCGGCGTGGCCGGCAGCTTCGTGTTCTATGAGTCGCTGCTCCCGCACGTGGCCGGGCCGTCGGAGATCGACCGCGTCTCCACCGCCGGCTACGCGCTCGGGTACGTGGGCGGCGGGATCCTGCTGGCGCTCAACCTGGCGTGGATCCAGAAGCCCGCGTGGTTCGGGCTCCCGTCCGGCCCGGATTTGAGCGGGGCGGCCGCGACCCTTCCGGCCCGGCTGGCCTTCCTCAGCGTGGCGGTCTGGTGGGTGGGCTTCTCGATCCCGCTCTTCCGCGGGGTCCCGGAGCCGCCGGCCCGGCTGGAACCGGACGAGCAGGCGGGCCGGAGCCCCGTGCGTATGGCGTTCGTCCGGCTGGGCGAAACGTTTCGCGAGCTGCGCGGGTATCGCCAGGCATTCCTGATGCTGCTCGCGTTCCTGATCTACAACGACGGGATTCAGACCATCATCAAGATGGCCACGGCGTACGGCACCGAGCTCGGCATCGGGCAGAGCGCGCTCATCGGCGCCATCCTGCTGGTGCAGTTCGTGGGAATCCCGTGCTCGTTTCTGTTCGGGATGCTGGCGGGACGGATCGGGGCGAAGCGCGCGCTGTTCCTCGGCCTCCTCGCCTATACGGTCATCAGCGTGCTGGGCTACTACATGACGACGGCGACCCACTTCTACATCCTGGCGGCGCTCGTGGGAATGGTGCAGGGCGGGACCCAGGCGCTGAGCCGTTCGCTGTTCGCCAGCATGATCCCGCGGCACAAGAGCGGCGAGTTCTTCGGCTTCTTCAGCGTGTTCGAGAAGTTCGCGGGGATCTTCGGCCCGCTCATCTTCGCGGGGACGATCGCGGCGACCGGCTCGAGCCGGAATGCGATCCTTTCGGTAATCGGGTTCTTCGCGGTGGGCGCGGCGATTCTGGCGTTCGTGAACCTGGACGAGGGCCGGCGAGAGGCGGAGGCCGCGGACGCGGCTACCGCGTCGCCGATCCGCACCTGACCACGAGCCCGATCGCCGCCGTCTCCCCGATCTCGACCACGGCCCGCTGCGGATTGCCACCTTCGAGCGCGCACCCGGCGGCCATGTTCTTGAGCATCACCAGGTGCACACCCGGTGGCAGCCCGGCAAAGGTCTCGCTGGCGCCGCTGGCGATCGGCCGGACGCCGCCCTCGCCCACGACGAGCAGGTAGCCATCGGTGTCGGCGGGCTGGCCGGTGGTGCGCACCTCGATGGAGAGCTTACCGGTGGTGGCGCGCTCGCAATAGATATCGAACGTCACGGCGGCGGTGCCATCGGCGCCCACCGCCACGGTGCGCGGGTTTGCGCCGAGGACCGCGCAGTTCTCCGCCAGCCCGCCGAGCAGCACGCTGTGGGAACCCTGGCCAAGGCCGGTCAGCGTCGCCCGCCCGCCCTGGGCCAGAATCACGGACGTGCCGCCGTCCACGGTGATGCTGAAGCCGTCCTCGTCCGCGCCGGTGCCGCTCGAGCTGATGACCACCTCGAGCCGGCCGTCGGAATCGGTGCTGATGAACGTGTCACCACACCCGATCGCGAAGGCAAGGGTCGCGAATGCCATCCGTGCATCCATGGGACCTCCCGTACCTACTTGCCGCGCTTGGGCGGTTTCCCTAACTTGCGCCTAGTCAATTGTACGTCGTCGCCCGGGCTTTTGCCCGATCATTTTTCCGAGCCCTGCCGCGCCCCTCTGCCGGCGGGGCGCTTGCATTCAGGGACGTGCCGACGCATGGACGGACTGGCAGACGCCTTCGCGCTCACCCGTGCCCTCGTATCCCTCGAGACCCCGACCGGGTCCGAGGGTCCGGCCACCGACCTGCTCGAGGGCGCCCTCTCTCGCGCGGGCTACCGCACCGTGCGCCAGCCGGTTTCGGCCGGGCGGGACAACCTGCTCGCGTTCCGGGAGTCGCCGGCGCTGGTCTTCTCGACCCACGTGGACTGCGTGCCGCCGTACGTCCCGCTGTCGGAAGACGCGGGCGCCATTCACGGCCGCGGCAGTTGCGACGCGAAGGGGCTCGCGGCGGCCATGGTGGCGGCCGCCGAGCGGTTGGCGGCCGCGGGCGAGCGGCGGATCGGGCTCCTCTTCGTGGTGGGTGAGGAAAACGGCTCCGATGGCGCGCGCGCGGCAGCGGCGCTCGAGCCGCGCGGCCGCGTCCTCGTGAACGGCGAGCCTACCGAGAACCGGCTCTCGCGCGGCCATAACGGCTCGCTCCGGGTGGACCTCCACGCGGCCGGCCGCGCCGCGCACTCGGCGTACCCGGAGGAGGGGGAGAGCGCCATCGCCGCGCTGCTCGACACGATCGAGCGCATACGCCGGCTGCCGCTCCCGCACGACCCGCTCCTCGGCGCCTCGACGCTCAACGTGGGACTCCTCCGGGGCGGCGTCGCGCCCAACGTGCTGGCGCCGGCGGCGAGCGCCCAGATCCTGATCCGCACCGTGGGGCCGACCGTCGCGCTCAAGTCGGCCATCGCCGATCTGGCGGCGCCGGGCGTCACCGTCACGTTTCCGGTCGAGCTCCCGTTCCACAAAGGTGGGCGCGTGCCGGACGGTTGGGACACGACTGTCGTCAGCTACGCCAGCGATCTCCCCTTCCTCGCTGCCTGGGGCGAGTGCTTCCAACTCGGCCCCGGCACCATTCGCGTCGCCCATACGGCCGAAGAGCACATTCGCAAGGCCGACCTCCTCCACGGCGTGGAGCTCTACACGCGCCTGGCGACCGATCTCCTCGCGCGCGGGACATCATGATGGCGAAGATCCCGGTGAGCGTACTCGGGGCCACGGGCACGGTCGGCCAGAAGTTCCTCCGGCTCCTGGCGGAGCATCCCTGGTTCGAGGTCGCGGCCGTGGCTGCCTCGTCCGCCAGCGCGGGCCGGCGCTATGGCGACGTCGTGCGCTGGCGCGAAACCGCCCCGCTGACGGAGCGGATCGCGGGCCTCACGATCCAGCCATGCGTTCCGCCGCTCGTGGGCCCGATCGTCTTCAGCGCGCTCGACGCGGACGTGGCTGGGCCGATCGAGCAGGCGTTCGCGGCGGCGGGCGCGTACGTGGTCACCAACACCCGTACTCACCGGATGGACGCGGACGTGCCGCTCCTCATCCCCGAGGCCAACCTCGACCACCTGGCGCTGGTGGACCGGCAGCACGAGGCCCGCGGCTGGCCCGGCGCCATACTGGCCAATCCCAACTGCTCCACCGCCGCGCTGGTACTGGCGCTTGCTCCGCTGCACCGCGCGTTCGGCATCGCGAAGCTGTTCGTCTCGACCATGCAGGCGGTCTCGGGCGCGGGCTATCCGGGCGTCGCCTCGCTCGACATCCTCGGCAACGTGGTGCCGCACATTGGCGGCGAGGAAGAAAAGATCGAGCACGAGAGCCGAAAGATTCTCGGCACGCTCGGTCCCGCCGGAGTCGAGCCGGCGGGGTTCGCGGTCAGCGCCCACACCAACCGGGTGGCGACGGTGGACGGGCATATGGCGACCGTATCCGTGGGTTTCGGGCGGCGGGTGACGCCCGGGGACGCGCTGGCGGCGCTGCGCGAGTTCCGTGGTAGCCCCCGCGTTGCCTGTCTGCCGTCCTCGCCCGACCCGCCGGTCGAGGTCGACTTGCGCGCCGACCGGCCGCAGCCGCGGCTCGACCTCGAGCGCGGCGGAGGGATGGCGGTAACGGTGGGCCGGGTGCGTCCCTGCCCGATCCTCGACCTGCGGTTGGTGCTGCTGGGGCACAACACGATCCGGGGGGCAGCAGGTCAGGCGGTGCAGATCGCCGAGCTGCTGGTGGCGGAGGGACGGGTGGACCGCCCCGCATGATCGTCACCAAGTTCGGCGGGACGTCGGTGGCCGACGCGAGTGCCGTCGGCAGGCTGATCGGGGTGGTCCGCTCGAGGCTCAGGGACCGGCCGGTCGTGGTGGTCTCCGCCCTTGCCGGGGTGACGGACGCGCTGCTCGGCCTGCAGGAGATCGTGCACCGCGGGCAGGCGGACGCGCTCGACGCCGCCCTCACCGCGGTGGTGGAGCGCCACGCGGAGGTGGCCCGCGCGCTTCCCGGTGCCGCGTCCGCCATGCCGGCCATCGCGGGTGCCGCCACCACTCTCCGTGAAGAGCTGAGCGCCGCGTTCGGCCGCCTGCTCCGGCCCGCGGAGCTCGACATGCTGGCGGGCCGGGGCGAGCTCTGGAGCAGCCGGCTGGTGGCCGCAGCGCTCGCGGGGGCGGGGCTCGATGCCACCTGGGTGGACATCCGCCCGATCATGGTGACCGACGACCGGTTCGGCCGGGCAGCGCCCTGCACACCCATCTTGACCGCCCGCGCGCGGGAATGCCTCCGGCCGCTCACGGAGGCCGGCCGAGTGCCCGTCACGCAGGGGTTCATCGGGGCCACGGCCGATGGCCTCCCGACCACGCTGGGCCGCGGTGGCTCGGATTTCACCGCGTCGCTTCTCGGCGCCGCGCTCGAGGCCGACCGGGTGGAGATCTGGACCGACGTGAACGGGTTGATGACGGCCGACCCGCGCGTCGTGCCGTCCGCGCGGACCCTGCGCGCGGCGAGCTACGAAGAGGCGGCGGAGCTGGCGACGTTCGGCGCCAGGGTGCTCCACCCGGCCACGGCGCAGCCGCTGGTGCGCGCGGGGATTCCGATCGTCGTGCTCAACTCGAGCCGCCCGGACGATCCCGGGACCCGGATCGAGCCGTCGGCCGAGCTCGAGCGTCTGGGCGATTCGCCGGTGCGCTCGATCAGTTGGAAACGCGGGATCACCGTCGTGAACGTGCGCGCGCCGCGGATGCTGGGTGCCTACGGGTTTCTGCGCGCCATGTTCGAGGTGTTCGAGCGGCACGAGGTCGTGGTGGACGTGCTGGCCAGCAGCGAGGTGAGCGTCTCGCTCACCGTCGAGGACCGGACCCGGCTGGACGTCGTGGTCCGCGACCTGGGCGAGCTCGGCGAGGTATGGATCGAGGACCACCGGGCAATCGTCGCGGTGGTGGGCATCGGAATCCGGTCTACACCGGGGCTCGCCGCCCGGCTCTTCGGCGCGGTCCAGCCGGCCAACGTGGAGGTCATCTCGCAGGGGGCGTCGGCCATCAACATGACGTTCGTGGTGCGCGAGGAGGATGGGCCGGGCGTGGTTCGCCGGCTGCATCAGGAGTTCTTCGGATCGTGCTGAGCTCCAGTCGGTGTGGGGTGACGGTGCTGATTCACCACAGAGGCACAGAGGGCACGGAGGGTTCCCATACCAGGAGGATGCCTTGGACCCGGACAACACCAACAGCTCGGTGGTGCCTCCGCTCCCGGATGTGCTCCGTGCCCGTGCCCCCTCTGTGCCCTCTGTGCCTCTGTGGTGAATAGCCAGAGATCCTCGTGCGCATCGTGATCGTCGGGAACGGCAGAATGGGCCAGACGGTGGCCGCGCAGGCCGAGTCGCGCGGACATGTGATCCACGCGATCATCGGCGCCTCCGGGAACGAGAGCGGCCGCGCGCTTACGGCAGAGCGGCTGCGGGGCGCCGACGTGGCGGTGGAGTTTACCCGGGCGGACGCGGTAGTGGCGAACCTGGAACGGCTGATCGAGGCCGGAGTGCCTACGGTGACCGGCACGACCGGTTGGCAGAAGGAGCTGCCTCGCATCGAGGCGCTCGTCGAGCGGCGCAACGGCGCGCTGCTGCACGCAGCCAACTTTTCCGTCGGCGTCCAGCTCTTTCTCCGGGCCGCGCGCGACCTCGCGCGCCGGTTCGCGGGGCGGCCCGAGCTCGACGCGTTTATCCTGGAGGAGCACCACGCGGCCAAGCTCGACGCGCCGTCCGGCACCGCGCGGGAGCTGCAGGCCGGCCTGCGGGAGGCCGACCCGCGTCGGGCGTTTCCTATCACGTCGGTGCGCGCCGGCGCCACACCGGGAAACCATACGGTGGCGTACGACGGCCCGTACGAGCGGGTGACGCTCGCGCACGAGGCACGGAGCCGCGACGGGTTCGCGGCCGGCGCCCTGGCGGCAGCCGAGTGGCTCCCCGGCCACCCGGGCGTTCACACGGTCGAGGACATGCTGTTCGGAGCGGATGGATGACACGCTTCCAGGGCTGCGGTACCGCGCTGGTCACCCCGTTCACCGACGCCGGCGAGCTCGACCTCGGGGCGCTCCGCGCGCTCGTGGAATGGCAGATCGCCGAGGGGATCGACTTCCTCGTCCCCTGCGGCTCGACGGGTGAGGCGCAGACGCTCGATCAGGGCGAGCGCGACCGGGTGGTCGGGACCGTGGTCGAGGTGGCCGCCGGCCGGGTGCCCGTGATGGCCGGCGCCACCGACAACGACACCCGCCGCGCCGCCGCCGAAGCCCGCCGCCTCTGCGGCCTCGGCGTGGACGCGATCCTGAGCGCCACGCCCTACTACAACAAACCCACGCAGGAGGGACTGTACCGGCATTTCGTCGCCGTCGCCGAGGCGTCCCCTCGCCCCGTCTGCCTGTACAATGTCCCCGGCCGGACGGCGGTCAACCTGCTTCCACCCACCGCGCTCCGGCTGGCGGAGCACCCGAACGTGTTCGGGATCAAGGAGGCGAGCGGCGACCTGCGCCAGATAATGGAGCTCATCCGCCGCCGCCCGGCAGGTTTCGCGGTGCTCTCGGGCGACGACTGGCTCGCGTTTCCGGTGATCGCGGCGGGGGGCGACGGGCTTGTTTCGGTGGCCTCGAACGAGGTGCCCGCCGCGATGACCGAGCTGGTGCACGCGGTGCGGCGCGGCGACCTCGACCGGGCGCGCAACTGCCAGTACCGGCTGCTTGCCCTGATGGACGCCAACTTCCTCGAGACCAATCCCGTACCGGTCAAGGCCGGGCTCGCCATCATGGGCCGCATCCGCGACGTGCTGCGGCTGCCGCTCGTCTCCGCGGACCCGGCCACGCGTGAGACACTCGCGAGCGCACTCCGGAGCGCGGGGGTGCATGGGCACTGATTCCGCCGGCACGCTGCGCGAGACGCTTGCGCGCTATGAGTCCGCCGTCCCCCCGGGCGAGGAGCCGGCCGCGCGCGTCGCCTTCAATCAGCTCAAGGCCGCGCTCAACGACGGTACGGTGCGGGCCGCCCAACGCGGTCCCGACGGCGAGTGGCGCGCCAATGCCTGGGTCAAGGCCGGCATCCTGCTCGGCTTCCGGCTTGGACGGCTCGGGCCGGCAGCCACGGGCGGGCCGTTCCCGTACTACGACAAGGATACCTACCCGCTGCGCCACCTCACGGCGGAGGACGGCGTGCGCATCGTGCCCGGCGGGTCGGCCATCCGGGACGGCTGCTACGTGGCGCCCGGCGTGGTCTGCATGCCGCCGATGTACATCAATGTCGGGGCGTACGTGGACGAGGGGACGATGGTGGATTCGCACGCGCTGGTCGGCTCCTGCGCCCAGATCGGCCGGCGGGTGCACCTCTCGGCGGCGGCCCAGATCGGCGGCGTGCTCGAGCCGGCCGGCGCGCTGCCCGTGATCATCGAGGACGAGGTGCTCGTCGGCGGCAGCTGCGGGGTGTACGAGGGAACGATCGTCCGCGAGCGCGCGGTGCTCGCGCCGGGCACGTTCCTCACCGGCGGCACCGCCGTGTTCGACCTGGTACACGACCGGGTCTATCGCCGTGACGGCGAGCGGCCGCTGGAGATTCCGGCCGGCGCCGTCGTGGTGCCGGGCACGCGGCCGGTGCGGTCCGGCCCGGGGCGGGAAGCGGGCATCGGGCTGTATGCGCCGGTCATCGTGAAGTACCGGGACGAGAAGACGGATACGGCGGTGCGGCTGGAGGAGCTGCTGCGGTGACGCACACCCACTATCTCTGGTTCGAGACGAAGAGGCGCCAGGAGATCATCGACATCACCGACGACGTCGCGGAGCAGGTGCGGCTCAGCGGCGTGCGCGAGGGATTCGTCCTGGTGTCCGCCATGCACATCAGCGCGTCCGTCTTCGTGAATGACCACGAGTCGGGCCTCTGGCACGATATCCTGCAGTGGCTCGAGGGGACGATCGCGCCCTGGGACCCGCCACGCTACCTCCACAACGAGACCGGCGAGGACAACGCCGCCGCGCACCTGCGGAGCCTCACCGTGGGCCACGAGGTGATCGTGCCGATCACCGCCGGCCGGCTCGACCTCGGTCCCTGGCAGCGGGTGTTCTATGGAGAGTGGGACGGACAGCGGAGGAAGCGGGTGATCATCAAGGTGATGGGCGAGGCGGCTTGAGCTTTCCCGCCGACACCGCCCGAACCTTTGCCACCGCCCGACCCCCGCCCCCATTCACCGAGACTTCCAGCCGCTGCTCGCCAGGTGTATTGCCCAGAGTCCACCGCACCGCCGCGCGTCCCGCGTCATCCGTTCGTGCGCGAGCGGGCACAACCCTCCCCGCGCGCGCCGTGAACGCCACCAGCGCCCCGGGAACTCCATTGCCGAACGAGTCCGCCACCGCGACGACAATGGGCCGCGGCAGCGCACGTCCCGCCGCTCCGGACGAGGGCAGGCCCTCGAGCACCGCCTTCGCGGCCGCGCCGGAGCGCGCATCGGCGGTGAGCTCCACCGGACGCTCGACGCCCGCCACGGCAGCGCTGAGCCGCTGCACCCCGGCCGTGGGGCCGAGCGTCCACGCAATCGCGATCCGCCCCAGCGAATCGGTCACCGGCGCGCGAGCGCCAACCGCGCCGCTCTCAGCGCGCAGCGTGACGGTGATGCCGGGGACCGGGTTCCCGGCGCGATCGCTCACCCTGAGATCCGCCGGCTTCGCGAGTGGTCGACCCACCTGGCCGCGAAGCACGCCGGCGCCGATCCTGGCCAGCGACGCGGCGGGGCCCGGCAGCGCCATCGCCGTGAGCATCGGACGCGGGCCGACACGCGACGTGCCCACCTGCACGTAGGCCTGCTGCACGCCCGCCCTGGGCCCGAGCGTCCAGCGGGCCCGTGCCTCGCCAGCGGAGTCGGTGCGCGCGCCCTCGGCCACGATCGTGCCGCCGGCGGTCACCCATGTCACTGGAACATCCGACAGCGGCGTGCCCAGCGAATCGGCGATCCGAACCGCCACGGCCGGCAGCGCGCTGCCGGCCGTGGCGGAGAGCTCGTTGCCGAGTGCCGTCACACGCGTGTTCTCGGGAACCGGGTCGGCTTCGGCCACGACGATCGTGGTGATCGGCGGCTCGCCGTCGGTCGAGAGCGCGAGTCGTTGCCGGCCGGGCCGCGTGCCGAGCGTCCAGCCGGCCCGCACGATCCCATCGGCGTCGGACGTGTCGGTCTCCCGCTCCGGATGCCCGGACTCGTCGCCTGAAAGGAACCTGACCGTCACGCCGGGCATCGGACGCCCGCTGCGGGAGACGACTTGTGCTTTTACCGGGGCTGGGAGCGGGCGGCCGGCGGGCGCGTGCTGGCCGTCTCCGGCCAGCAGGGTGATCGTCGCGGGCAACGGGTAGACCTCGAGCGGGAGCTCGGCTGTCACGGTCTCGGAAGCGGCAGTGAGCAGCACGCGGCCGGCGATTTCGGCGGTGACTCGCGCCGCGCTGTCAACGGATGCCGTGGCCGGGTCGGCGGAATGCCAGGTAAGCAGTTGGCCGGGCACCGGGTGCTGCCTTGCGTCGACGACGCGAGCGGCGAGCTGCATGCTGCCCCCTTCCGGCAGCCGGAGCAGCGTGTCGCCGAGCAAGCGGATGGCGGCAGGCCGCTGGCGAACCACGATGCGCGACTGCGCGATGCGTCCCCCCGCCGCCGCGACGACCGTCGCCGCACCCGCGGCGCGGGCCACCGCCGTTCCGGCGCTGTCCACCGAGGCGACTGAGCTGTCGGTGCTGGTCCAGCCCACGGCCAATCCCGGCAGTACGCCTCCGTGCGCGTCCGTGATGGTGATCGCGAGCTGAATCGTGTCGCCGATCGCCCAGGCGGTGTCGGCGGCCGGGGCGATGCCGATCCAGCGCACCTGGCCGGCCCCGGCCGCGTCGCGGACCGAGGAGATGATGGAGACGAGGGCCGCGCCCGCCGACAGCGAGCCTGCCCCCCATTTCCACGCGCCGGCGATCCAGCCGTGCGCCCGTGGCGCGGCCGCTGCCTCACGCCTCGATGAGGCCACGTGCCGCTCCTACCGCATCCAGTCGCAAAGGGGAATCCCTTCTTCACCCGCCATCTCGCGGTCGCCGTCGGTACGCGGCGCCTCGGCGCCATCCAGCGCGCCGACGAACACCACACAGCTCCGGCCCGGCTGCGCCTGGTGGACCGCCCTGCCCTGCCAGCCCGTCACGCCGGCGCCGAGGATGTCCACCCGCACGCCCGGCGCCAGGCGCACGTCGAGCTGCTCCGCCGACGCGGCAAAGCGGCCGTGAGCGGCCCGATACCGCTCCTGAGCCGCGGCCACCGATCGCAGCGCGGCCTTGAGCACCGACGCGGGGGTGGCCTGCCAGGCTGCGGGGGCGCTGCTTTGAGCGCCCAGCGTGCGGGGGGCGCCGAGCATCGCCAGGGAGAGCAGGATTGCGGCGAGTGAACCCCTGCGAACATCCATGGTTCCTCCGACGCAGGGCGCCTGAGAAGGTCAGCCCATTCTGCCGAGCGCGGGGGTTCGGCGCAATCCGCAGGAAGCAGACGGCGTTCGATTTGTGGACGTGCAGCGCGCTGCAGCAGCGGAAACGCTTTGACAGGCCATACGGAGGTGCTGCATACTTTCGTGTGTCGGTGTCGTGGACAGAGGCATCCCCCCTGTTCCCTTCGCCTCGTGGAGTCTCTCATGTCAAATCCACCGCTCGATCGATCAGACCTGCTCAGGCCCCCCTTCAACGGCCTGGCCCTTATCGGTACCGTCCTCGCGCTCGGCGCCTTCGCCGCGAGAGCTCCCGAGGTGATCCAGGCCCAACGCGTCGAGCTCGTGAACGGAAGCGGCGTGCGCCAGGCCAGCCTGGCAGCCGATACTTCCGGAGTGATGCTGACGCTGTTCGATTCACGGGGGCGCCCGGCGGCAACCCTCCGGCTGAACGACGACCCGCGCCTGTCGGTACTGGACGCCACGGGGCGCGAGGCGGCCGGGCTCGGGGCGCCAAGGGTCCAGCATCTGGCCCACTAGCCTGGGGGGAGTGAGCCCACCTGAGAATCTGGATCGATGCCGACGCAGCGCCGAGAGATGTGAAGGATCTGGTCTTCCGTTCGGCCAGACGCCTCGGCATCGAGACCGTCCTGGTCGCGAACCAGCGGCTGCAGACGCCTCCGGGCAATCCGCTGGTGAGCGCGGTCCGGGTCGCCGGTGGCCCCGATGTCGCCGACGAGTACATCGCGACGCACGCCGATGCCGGGGACCTGGTCGTCACGCAGGATGTGCCGCTCGCCGCGCTGCTCGTGCCCAGACGGATCGTCGTGCTGGATCCGCGCGGCGAGGAGCATACGGAGGAAACCATCGGCGAGCGCCTGTCGGTGCGTGACTTCATGGATCAGGCCCGTCTGGTGGGGATGGTCACCGGCG
Organism: Gemmatimonadales bacterium; assembly: GCA_025927545.1. Lineage (GTDB taxonomy): Bacteria > Gemmatimonadota > Gemmatimonadetes > Gemmatimonadales > GWC2-71-9 > CAVVWJ01. Next base: position 1,650 of record JAICLE010000073.1, on the reverse strand, counting down.
GGCCACCGCCCTACGACGCCCGCGCGAAGCGGGCATTTGCCGCCGCGCTGGATCGCGTGCTCACTCGCCTATGCCGGTCACCCGGGGTATAGCTCGGCGGGACACGGGACCAACATTTCCGGGGGACGCATGAACCTCACGACGGTGCTCGGCTGGACCGGTGCCACCCTCGGTGGCGGCATCGGGTGGTGGGCCGGCGCGCCAGCCGGCATGTTCACGGCGTTCGTCGTGAGCACGGTGGGCACCGGCGTCGGGCTGTACCTCGGGCGGCGTCTGGGAGACCAGCTCCTGGGCTAGGAGAGAAGCGAGAGGATCGATGCTCGACGGCATACGTAGTTTCGTTCGTGACCGCCTGGTCGGCGGGGTTTCGCCGGCGGGCGAAACGCCCGCACACGCAGGCTTCAGCCGGGTGCAACTGGCCGCGTGTGCCCTGCTGCTCGAGCTGGCGCACGCCGATGGCGAATTCAGCCCGGAGGAGCGCGCCCACCTCGAGCGTACGCTGGTGCGGCATTTCGGGCTGGACGAGGCGACGAGCGATGAGCTCATGCGCCTGGCCGAGGCCGAGCGCGCGCAGTCACTGGACCACTACCAATTCACCCGACTCATCGCGGCGGAGTACGATCTCGGCCAGAAGATGGTGCTCGCCGAGATCATGTGGGGCGTCATCCTTGCGGATGGCCGACTCAGCGATCTCGAGACGCACCTGGTGCGGAAAATGGCGAGCCTGATGCAGCTCGAGCCGGCCTATCTCGCGCAGGCTCGGCGCACGGCGGCCGGCCAGGAGTGACTCACCGGCGCAGCCCCGCGGGCTGACCCATGGCCAGGGTCTCTCCGGACGTCCTCGAGGCCGCGCTCGCCCGAAGCGGCGATCCCCTCGCCGCCGACCTGCTCCGGCGCCTCCAGGGCCAGCGCGAGCCCCCGACCACCAAGGCGACGCGTCCCGTTCCCCAGCGCGAGGCGCTCGCCGTGTACCGGCGGAAGGCGGCCCAGGGCGACCGGAGCCATGTGCGGACGGAAGGCTATCCGGCGCTCCTCGAGGCACTGGCCCAGGCGCCCGAAGCGGACATCATCGTGCACGGCCTCGCCTTCGCCGAGGTCGTCTACTTGGTGCTGACCGACCGGACCCGGACGCGCTGCATCGGCGTGCTCCGCAAGGTACGGCTTCGCAGGGAAGAGGCGTGATGGGAACACAACGGCTCGAAGCATTCAGCGACGGCGTGCTGGCGATCATCATCACCATCATGGTGCTCGAGCTGGAGGTGACGCATGGCACCGATCTCGCCGACCTCCGCCCGCTGGTGCCGGTGTTCCTGAGCTACGTGCTGAGCTTCGTCTACCTTGGCATCTACTGGAACAATCATCATCACATGCTGCATGTAACCCGCCGGGTCACCGGGGGCATCCTGTGGGCCAACCTGCACCTGCTGTTCTGGCTCTCGCTGGTGCCGTTCGTCACCGGCTGGATGGGGGAAAACCACTTTGCGGCGGTGCCGACCGCGCTGTACGGCGTCGTGCTGCTGCTGGCGGCGCTGGCGTGGATTCCCCTGTTGCGCACGCTGATTGACGCCAACGGCGGCCCGAAAAGTGAACTGGGTGACGCGCTGAAGGGTGACTGGAAGACAATCGTTTCGCCGGCCGGTTACGTGCTCG
>JAICLE010000136.1 GCA_025927545.1 Gemmatimonadales bacterium | reverse complement strand
GAACGTCCCGCCGCGCGCCAGCACCACGATGCGCGGGTAGGTCACCTCGGGATAGATCCCGGCGGGCAGCGTGAGCATCGCCCACAGTCCGCCCAGCGTCAGCAGCGCCACCGCCAGGTACACGGCGGCGCGGTGCCGGAGAACGGTGCCGGTGAGGGTCACCGCGAGACGCCGACACCGACAGGTCGAGGGGGTACCACCCGCATTCCGTCCTGCAGCCCGAAGGCGCCCGTCGTCACGACCCGATCGCCCGGCCGGATCGTGCCGGTCACTGCCGTTCGGCCTCCGGCGCTCGCGCCACGAACCACCGTGCGCAGGTGCGCGATCGAGTCCGCGCCCATGACGAACACCACGCTGCTGTCCCCGGCGAGGACGAGCGCGGAGTCGGGCGCCAGCAGGACGTCCCGCCTGACGCCGAGCCGCACGCGCGCGGTTGCCGCCGCGCCCGGGTGCAGCCGGCCTCGGGGATTGGGCACCCGGATCACGGCCTCGCCCGCGTTGGTGAGCGAGTCCACCGCCGGAGCGAGCGCGGCCACCCAGCCACGGGTGGAAGCGGAGTCGCCATCCGGGGTCACATCGACCGGCTGGCCGGCGCGCAGGTGCCCGAGCTCCGGCGCGGGCACCGGTACCGCGAGGTCGAGCGTGTCGGGCGCGACGACCTGCACCAGGGCGCGCCCGGCGTCCACCCGCTCGCCGCGCTGGACGAACACCTCTTGGACCCGGCCGCTGATCGGGCTCGTCACTCGCGTGCGGGCCAGGAGGCTTCGCGCCGCTGCGGCGGCGGCGGAGGCCTGCCGGGCGTTCGCCGCGGCTTCCTCCGCCTGCCGCGTGGAGGTGATGCCGTCCGCCAGGAGCTGCTGCTGACGGGCGCCTTCACGCCGGGCCTGGTCGGCCGCGGCCGTCTTCTGCGCGGCGTCGGCGGCGAGCTCGGGGACGTCGAGCTCGGCCACCGGCTGCCCCCGCCGCACCTGATCTCCGACCTGCGCCCGGATCGCGCGAACGATGCCCGCCGCCGGCGCCGCCAGCAGCGCCGCTCCGCCAGGCCGCGGCTCGAGGCGGCCCGTCAGGCTCACCGTCTCCACCAATGAGTCCCGTGTGATCGTGCCGAGTCCGACAGGAACTCGGGCCGCGCCGCCGCTCCCCTCGGCGGCGCTCTCGCCGGCGCTCTCGCCGCGGCCGCCGCCACAGGCCGCGAGCAGCAGCGCGGGAAGGAGGAAGGCACGCATCATCGCGGTGGCCCGCTCAGCGCGTACCAGTCGGCGAGGGCCTCCTGAAAAGCGAGCTGGTCCTGCAGCGCCGCCAGCGCGATGTCGCGCTCCCCCCGAAGTGCATCGAGCACCGGCAGGATGCCGGTCTCTCCGGCCCGGTACGCGCGAACCGCCCGCGCGCGGAGCGACCCAGCCGCGGGCACCAGCGTGTCACGATCGAAGCGGGCGCGGGCGGCTGCCGCGACCAGGTGGATCCGCGTCTCTCGAGCCTGCCGGCGCGCATCGAGCCGCGCTTCGCGCGCGAGCGCCGAGGCACGGACCGCACGGGCACGGGCCGCTTCGACGGGCCCTCCTTCGCGATTCCAGAGCGGCAGCGGCAGCGCGATGCCGATCAGGCCAAGCGCGCCCGGCTGGGTGGGATCGCCCCACTCGACCCCGGATGTGAGGCTCGGCAGCGGCACGCGACGGCGCGCGGCGCTCCGCAGCTCGAGCGCGGCCAGGGCGGAATCGGCCGAAGCCGACCTGACGCTGTAGATCCCCGAAAGGTCGAGTGTAGTGTCCGGAAGCTGGTCGAGTCCGGCATCGAGCCGACCCGAGGCGTGGGGCGGAGTACCGTCCGCTGCGATCACGCGCGCCAGCTCCGCCTCGACCACCAATGTGGCCTCGCGCGCGGAGGACGCCGTCTGCCTTGCTCGCGCGGCCTCCTGTGCCGCCTGCTCCTGCTCCAGCAGTGAGATGTCACCCGCCCGGAGTCTCGCCCCCGCGATCCGCGCCACCGAATCGGCGAGCGACGCCTGCGCCAGCACCAGTTCCTCCGCCAGCCGCGCCGCGCGTGCGCGATAGAACGCCGCGCGCACATCCCGGAGTAGTCCGGCCAGCGCCTGCGCCGAATCCGCCGTCGCGCGGGCAACGCCGGCGCGGGCGGCGGCCCGATCGGCTCCCCGCCGGAGGAGCCAGTCGAGCGGCTGGTCCACGGTCAGGTGCCTGGTCGGTGGGGACTCGCTGTAGCTGAACGAGGCGGCGGGGTTGGTGACCGCGCCGGCGGAGCGGACCGCCGCACGCGCCTCGGCCACGCCTGCCGCGGCGGCCTCCACGGCGCCCCGGTCGCGGACGGCGCGCTCCAGCGCCTGCTCGAGGGTGATCGAGTCGGTCGAGACCTGCAGCACCACGGCAAGGCATAGGACGATCACGTCCCTGAAGCTCTATCCGGAGGGTATCGCACGGCAATGGCTGTCCGCAACGAGAAGAGGCCGACCGCGCGATCGCCCGGTCGGCCTCCCCGTGTCGGACGGCCCGACGGCAGCCGTATCAGGCGTCGTCCACGCCGGGCTCGGGGTCGCTCTGCTGTTTGGCTTTCCCGATGGATTGCTGAACCTTGCCCTTGATCTCCTGCGCCTTGCCCTTCAGCTCCTCGCGCGTGTCGCCGGTGGCCGCACCCGCGGTGCTGCGCACCCGGCCTTCGAGCTCCTTCGCGCCACCCTTGAGTCGGTCCTTGGCACCCTCGGTCGCAAGATCCTTTTTATCCGCCATGTCGTCCTCGTGGTCAGGGTTCGTGCTTCCCGCTCAAGTTGGGCTGCGCGGGGAATCCGGGACCGTGACCGGGCTCACTCGGCGACCGTGCCCTTCAGGCCTCCGCCAGCGCTTCCGCCGCCGGAGTAAGCTCCGCGTAGTGGCAGGCGGCGAACGTCTCCTCGACGGGCCGGAGCAGCGGCACCTCGATCCGGCAGCGCTCGTCCCTTGCCGGGTGCCAGCAGCGGGTATGGAAGGGGCAGCCGGGAGGGGGCTTGGACGGGCTCGGCAAGTCCCCGCTCAGCACGATGCGGGCGTGCTTCCGCCCGGGGTCGGGCTCCGGAACGGCGGAGCGGAGCGCCACCGTGTACGGATGGCGCGGGTTGGAGAGCAGCGGTTCGGTGGGGCCGGACTCGACGATCCGGCCCAGATACATGACGGCCACGCGCCGGGCGATCTGCCGCACGACGGCCAGGTCATGGGCGATGAACAGATAGGCCAGCCCCCGGTCGCGCTGCAGATCGGCCAGGAGGTTCAGCACCTGGGCCTGCACCGACACGTCGAGCGCGGAGACCGGCTCGTCGCAGACGATGAAGCTGGGCTCCACCGCAAGCGCGCGTGCGATGCCGATGCGCTGGCGCTGGCCGCCCGAGAACTCGTGTGGGTAGCGGCGCGCGTAGCCCGGGTCGAGGCCCACCTCCTCCAGCAAGGCACCGACTCGCCGGCCGATCTCCGCGCCGACCGCCAGCCGGTGGATCTCGATCCCCTCGGCGATCGCCGCCCCGACCGTCATCCGCGGATTGAGGCTGCTGTAGGGATCCTGGAAAATGATCTGCATCCGGCGCCTGAGCCGACGCAGCGACTTCCGGTCGAGCGCGAAGACGTCGTTGTCCTCGAACACCACCCGTCCGCTCGTCGGCTCCTGCAGCCGGATGACCGTCCGGCCCACCGACGACTTGCCGCAGCCGCTCTCGCCCACGAGCGCCAGGGTCTCGCCGCGCATCACCTCGAACGACACGCCGTCCACCGCGCGCACCGGCGGATCGCCGCCACGAAAGAGTCCGCTCGAGGCGTAGTATTTGACGAGGTCCTGCACCTGCAGCAGGGACGTCATCCCGAGCGGCGCGAGAGCTCGACCTGCGCCGCCGGTTCCTCCGCCAGCCAGCACCGCATCCGGTGCCCCGGCCCGACCGGCATCAACTCGGGCGCGAGCACGCTCTTGTCGAACGCCTGCGGGCAGCGCGGCCGGAAGCGGCAGCCCGACGGCCACTCGGTCGGCGGCGGCACGGTGCCGCGGATCGGCGTGAGCCGGCGCAACGGCCCCGTGATCCGCGGGACCGAGGCGAACAGCCCCTGCGTGTACGGGTGGGAGGGATGAGCGAAGAGCTCCGCGGTCCCCGCCTCCTCCACGATCTGCCCGGCGTACATCACCGCGACCCTGTCGGCGCGGCCGGCCACGATGCCGAGGTCATGGGTGATCAGCAGCACCGCCATGCCCCGGCTTCGGCGGAGCCGGTCGAGCACCTCCAGGATCTGGGCCTGGACGGTCACGTCGAGCGCCGTGGTGGGCTCGTCGGCCACCAGGATTTCGGGCTCGGCGGCGAGCGCGATGGCGATCATCACCCGCTGCCGCATCCCGCCGCTCAGTTGATGGGGGTAGGCATCGAGCCGCTCCTCCGGATCCGGAATGCCCACTTCCTCCAGCAGCCGCAGCGCGCGCGCGCGCGCCTCCGACTTCGAGACACGAAAGTGTGCCCGGATGCCCTCCGCGATCTGGTCGCCCGCGGTGAACACGGGATTGAGGCTCGTCATCGGATCCTGGAAGATCATCCCGATCCGCCGCCCGCGGATCCGGCGGAGCGCCTCGCCCTTGAGCGCGAGCACGTCGGTGTCGCCCAGGCGGATGACGCTGCCGGCGTCCACCCGGCCGGGCGCCGGCACGAGGCGCAGGAGCGCCAGGCTGGTGAGACTCTTGCCGCAGCCGGACTCGCCCACCAGCGCGAGTGTTTCGCCGCGGTCGAGCGTCAGGCTCACGCCGTCCACCGGGTGGAACCGGCGGCCGTCGGCAGCAGGGAAGGACACGCTCAGGTCGCGGACGTCGAGAACTCGGGTCATGCGCCTCGGGGATCGAGGGCGTCGCGCAGCGCGTCGCCCACGAGATTGGTGGCCAGCACGGTCAGGGTGATCGCGATGCCCGGGAAGATACCGACCCACGGTGCCATCACCAGCACGGAGCGCGCGTCCAGGATCATCCCGCCCCAGGACGGCGTGGGCGGCTGCACCCCCAGCCCCAGGAAGGAGAGTCCGGCCTCGAGGAGGATCACGTCGCCCACGCCCAGCGTGGCCGCCACGAGCAGCGGTCCGGCGGAGTTCACCAGCAGATGCCGGAAGATAATCCGTCGCCCCGAGGCACCGAGCGCTTCGGCGGCATGCACGAATGCCTCTTCCCTGAGCCGCAGCACCTCGGCGCGTATGAGGCGGCTCGTCGCGAACCAGCCCGTCGCGCCCATGAGGACGATCAGCGCGACGAGCGGGACCCGCTCCGGCACCGCCAGCACGAGCAGCAGCAGGAACAGGCGCGGCACGGCGAGCGCGGCGTCCACCAGCCGCATGAGCGCGGCATCCACCGCGCCGCCCTGGTAGCCCGCCACGAGGCCCACGGCGGCGCCGAGGGTGACCGACAGCGCCACCGCGAGCGTCGCCACCGCGAGCGAGACCCGCGCGCCGCTCACCACGCGGGACAGCACGTCGCGGCTGAGCTGATCCGTGCCGAAGGGATGGTCGGGGCCCGGCGGCGCGCCCGCCAGCTCGACCAGGTCGAATTGCCGGACCGGATCGGGCAGGACCAGCGGCCCCGCGAGCGCCAGCAGCACCAGGAAGAGCAGGAACGCGAGCCCCGCACGGCCGCCGGGAGCCCGCCACACGCTGCGGAGCGCCTCCGGCGCGGCGGTCACGTCAGCCGGACCCGCGGGTCCAGCGTGGCGTAGGCCAGATCGGTGAGCAGGTTCGCCAGCACGACGATCACCGCCACGAGCACCGAGGCGCCCATCAGCAGCGGGTAGTCCCGGTTGCCCACCGCCGCCGCGGCGAGCGATCCGAGCCCGGGCCACGCGAACACGGACTCGACGAACACCGATCCGGTGACCAGGACCGGGAGCCACAGCCCGAACAGCGTGAGCACCGGAAACAGGGCGTTGCGCCAGGCGTGCCGCCACGTCACGCGCGCGGGGCTCAGGCCCTTGGCGCGGGCGGTAACGATGTAGGGAAGACGGAGCGTGTCGAGCATCGCATCGCGCTGATAGCGCATCGTTCCCGCGATGCTCACCACCGACAGCGTGAGCGCCGGGAGCACGAGGTGGCGGAGCACGTCGGCGGTACCCGCGAGGATGCCGCCGTCGACCAGCGGGTCGCGCATGCCGGCCGCCGGCAGCAGCCGCCACTCCACCCCGACGAGCCATGCCAGCACCAGGCCGAGCCAGAACGACGGCGTGGCGTAGCCCACGAGCGAGAGCGTGGTGAGCCACCGGTCCTCCGCGCTTCCCCGTCGCACCGCCTGCCGCACTCCGAGCCAGAGCCCGACCGTGAAGTTGAGCAGCAGCACCGTGCCGCCGAGCAGGAGCGTGGCGGGCAGCCGTTCGGCGATCAGCGCGCTGACCGGCCGGCCGTACTCGATGGAGGTGCCGAGATCACCCCGTGCAAGTCCGGCCAGAAACGAGCCGAGCTGCGAGCGGAGCGGCCGGTCGAGTCCGTAGCGCGCCCGGAGCGTCTCGGTTTCGGCCGCGGTGAGCGGCCGGCCCTCGCCGAGCCGGGACAGCGGGTCGCCGGGCAGCACGTGCGACAGGAAGAAGAGCAGCACGATGGTGAGCACGAGCGTGGCGATGGCCTGCGCGGTTCGCCGGAGGAGCCAGCGCCCCACCTCAGTGCCCCATCGCGCCGGCGCGGCCGGGTACGGCCACGGTCCACTCCCTGAGGGCAAGCCAGGACGACTCGGGCCGGATCCGCACGTTGGTGAACCGGCGATTGACGG
>JAICLE010000039.1 GCA_025927545.1 Gemmatimonadales bacterium | reverse complement strand
GGGCGCTGCCGTCGCGGGCGAGCTTCCCATCGTCTCCATCGAAAGCCTCGGGTATGACCCGGCGGACGAGGTGGTCGCGATCGAATCGCTGGCGCCCGAGGGTGGGCTCGAGGCCAGCTTCCGCAGCTACGACCGCCTGCGCCGGGAACGCGGACCCGTGCCGGCTCGCGCGGAGGAGACGGTGACGGTGGAGATCGGCGTCCTCTGCTACACCGGGCGCGCCGCGCTCGAGCGCGCGGTGGCGGTGCGGCAGCAGCTCGCGGCCGAACTCTCGCGCGATGGCGGCCTCGACTCGATCAAGCCGCTCCTGCAGGAACTCCTCGACCTCGTCCCGCTCGCGCTTGCCGAGTCCTGAGCCACTGGCGGCGGGCGGCGGCTGGCGCCGGACGCTCTCCGCCATCCTCGGCGCTGCGCTCGCGCTGGCCCTGCTGGTGTGGGCCCTCCGCGGCGTGCATCCGGCGGAGGTTCTGGTACACCTCCGGAACGCTCACGGGGCGCCGCTGCTGGCCGCCGTCGTCGTCGCGACGCTCACCTATCCGATCCGCCTGATCCGCTGGCGCCTGCTCCTGCGCGATGCCGATGGCGGACCGCTCCCGGCAGGCCCGCTCTGGCACGCCGTCGCCATCGGCTTCATGGCCAACAACACACTGCCCTTCCGCGCCGGTGAGCTGGTACGCGTGCTGGCCGCCACCCGGCTTACCGGCGCGCGCTTCACCAGCGTCCTGTCGTCAGTGGCGGTGGAGCGCATCTTCGACGGCCTGGCGGTGGTGCTCCTGCTCAGCCTGGCGCTGCTCGCCTCCGATCTTCCGCCCGGCGTGGTCGCCGGCGGCGTCTCGGTGCGGCACGCGGCGCAGGTCGCCGGGGTGCTCGGTGCGGCCGCGCTCGTGGCGGCCGTGCTGGTGGTCGTGTTTCCCCTCGCCGCGGAGCGGATGGTGCGGCGCGCGCTCCCCGCCGGCCGGGTCACCGAGCGACTGGTCAGCGTGCTCGAGGGGCTGCGCCACGGCTTGTCCGTGCTGCGCTCGCCCGCGCTGCTCGCGGGTGTCGTCGCCTGGTCGCTGGTGCTCTGGCTGGTGAACGCGCTGGCCTTCTACGTGGGCTTCGCGGCCTTCGAGATTCCCGTCGATTTCGCGGGCGCGCTGCTGGTGCAGGGCATTCTCATCTTCGGCATCACGGTCCAGCTCACCCCGGGGTTCCTGGGGCAGTTCGAGGCCGCGATCGTCGCCGGTCTCGCCCTGTTCGGCGTATCGAACGATCTCGCCTCCTCGTTCGCCATCGCGTTCCACGCCACCACCTTCCTGCCCATCATCCTGCTCGGCGCCTGGTCGCTGGCGCGGACCCCCGTGGCCTTGACCGATCTGCGCGCGCCCCAGCGCCCGTGAGCGCCGGCCCCGTCACGGTCAGCGCGCCAGCCAAGCTGAACCTGTTCCTGCGCGTGCTCGCCCGCGAGAGCGACGGCTACCACAGCCTGGAGACGCTTTTCTGCCTGGTGAGCCTGGCGGACACGGTGGTCGCGTCGAGCCGGGAGGAGCGCGGCGTCTCGATCGAGGTTGAAGGTGCCGACGTGGGTCCGCCCGAGCAGAACCTGGCCGTGCGCGCCGCGGCGCTGGTGCTCGAGGCCACGGGACATCGCTTCGGCGTGCATCTGAGGCTGACCAAGCGGATTCCCGTGCGGGCGGGTCTGGGCGGCGGCTCGAGCGACGCGGCGGCGGCCCTCCACGCGGTCAACGCCCTGGCCAACGGGGCCGTGCCTCGGCACGAGCTCCTCCAGTTCGGGGCGCGGCTCGGGAGCGACGTTCCCTTCTTCGTCACCGGGGCACCGCTCGCGCTGGCCTGGGGCCGGGGCGAGCGCCTGTTCAGGCTGCCGCCCCTTCCCGTCGCCCCCGCCCTGCTGATGACGCCGCCGGTCGGAATCGATACGCGCGAAGCGTACGGCTGGGTGGACGCGGCCCGCAGGCCCGACAGCCGGCGCGGGGCGCTCGCGCTCGACCTCGACGCCCTCTCGCGCTGGGGCGACATCGGAAGGATGGCGGGGAACGACTTCGAATCACCGGCGTTCGAGCGGACGCCCGGCCTGCGTGCCGCCTTCGAGGCACTGGCGGGGACCCATCCCCTCGTCTGCCGGATGAGCGGCTCGGGCTCTACGCTCTTCGCCGTGTACCGCTCCGCCCGGGACCGGGACGACGCGCGCCTGATGCTCGGCCGGAAGCACGGGCGGGTCGAGGCGGTGGAGACCCTGGACTCGGAGCGTTCCTGATGACCCCTCTCGAGAGTCCGACGTGCGCATTGGAGTAATGCTGCGCCACTACGACCAGCATCAGGGTGGCGTCCGGGTGTATACCCGGAAACTGCTCCGGGCGCTGCTCGACCTGCAGAGCGGACATGAGTTCGTGCTGCTGTATCGGGACCCCGCCCTGCTGGGCACCTTCGGCGGCGAGCCGGGGGTCGAGGAGCTTGCGCTGCCGGCTCGCTCGGTCTTCGCGTGGGATCAGCTCGCAGTCCCCCGGGCCGTCGCGCGGCACGGGATCGACGTGCTCTTCAACCCGAAGTACTCGATCCCGCTCCGCGCCGGCTGCCCCGCCGTGTGGGTCTGCCATGGGCTCGACTGGTACGTCATGCCATGGGCCTCGCGCTACGTGGATCGGCTGAGCCACCGGTTTCTCGTCCCCCGCTATGCTTCCAGAGCGGCCGCGATCCTCGCCGTCTCCGAGATCACCCGCGAGCACGTCATGCACTATCTCCACGTGCCGCCGGACCGGGTGGTGACGGTCTACTCCGGGGTCGATGACGTGTTCCGGCACCCGATCGCGCCCACGCGCCTGGACGAGATCCGCCGGAAGTACGCGCTCCCCGAGCGCTTCCTGCTGTACGCCGGCGCGATCTACCCGCCCAAGAACTTCACGCGCCTCGTCCGCGCCTATGCCGAGGTCGGGCCCGAGCGCGGCATCCCGCTGGTCGTCGCCGGCGGCGAGAACCGGTTTCTCTCCGAGCACGAGCTGCGCGAACCGGAGGCGCTCGGCATCGCGGAGTGGGTCCGGTGGCCGGGGTGGGCCGAGCAGGAGGATCTCGCGGGCATCTACGCCCTCGCCGACGCGCTGCTCCTGCCCTCGCTGTTCGAGTCGTGCGGGCTGCCGGTGCTGGAGGCGATGGCCGCCGGCTGTCCCGTCGTGACCGCAGACCGCTACGGCACCAAAGAGCTGGCCGAAGACGCCGCGGTGCTGGTGGACCCCGAGTCGGTGGACGCCATCGCCGCCGGCATCCGGCGGGTGCTGGACGACAGCGAGCTCCGGACGCGGCTGATTGCCGCCGGGCGCGAGCGCAGCGACGCGTTCCGCTGGCGCCGGTGCGCGGCCGACACCCTGCGGGTGCTCGAGCGCGTGCGGGGCACGGCACGATGACGTCGGCCAGCGGCGGCCGCCTGGAGCTGCTGGTCAACGCCCGCCACCTCACCGGGGCGCACACCGGGATCGAGGTGTACATGGAAGCGCTCCTCGCCGCCCTGGCCCGAACCGGCCGGTTCGACATCACCGCGCTCAGTTGGGCGCCGCTCGGCCTCGGCCTGCCGGGTGTGCGCGAAGTCATTCCCGCCCGGCGGCCGGCGATGGCTCCGGGATCGGTGCGGGCAACGCTCTGGAAGCTGTGGTTCGACCAGTGGGGCTGTCTCGGGACCGTGCCGCGGAACGACGGCATCCTGTTCCACGGGATGGATGGCTTTCTGCCCTTCGCCCTGCGGGCCCGCGATCGGTGCGTCGCTACGGTGCACGATCTCGGCTGGCAGGTCCATCCCGAGCTCTACAACAGTCGGGTGCGCCTCATGTACCGCGCGCTCTTCCCGTGGGTGGTGCGGCGGGCCGATCGCTTCATCGCCGTCTCCCGCTACACGGCCGACGACCTGGTCCACCGGGCGGGCGTGCCCGCGTCCAGGATCGATGTGGTCTATCACGGGCTGGATCCGAGCTTCGCGGCACCGGCCTCGCCGCCGGCGCCGTCCGACCAACCACCCTACGTGCTCGCGGTGGGCGGCGTCTCTCCCCGCAAGAATACCCGCCGCCTGATCGAGGCGTTCAGTCGCTGGCGGGCGCGGGGCGGCCACCGCAGCCGGCATCGCCTGCTCATCACCGGCACCTCGCTCGACAGCGACTTCCTCCAGCAGGGGAGCGCGCTGCCCGAACAGGTCGAGCTGCTCGGCTACGTGGACAAGGCCGAGCTAGCCGGGCTGTATGCCGGAGCGGCCGTGTTTCTCTATCCTGGCATCTATGAAGGGTTCGGGCTCCCCATTCTCGAAGCGATGGCGTGCGGCACGCCCGTCGTCACCTCCACGACGGGAGCCACGCCCGAGATCGCCGGCGGTGCCGCGATCCTCGCGGATCCGTTCGACGTCGCCAGCATCGCCGACGCGCTCGAGCAGGCGACTATTCCGGGAGAGGCGGAGCGGCTCCGGGCGCTGGGCCGGGCGCGGGCCGCAGCCTTCGATTGGGCCACCGCGGCCGCGGCCACCGAGGCGGTGTATCGGCAACTGGTCTGACCGTCGTGCCGCGTGTACGTTTCGGCCCACTGGCCCTTCGTCCAACGGCAGGACAGCGGACTTTGGATCCGCGAATGGTGGTTCGAATCCACCAGGGCCAATGACGACGCCCCCGCCGGGCAGTTGCTGCCGGCAGGGGCGTCCATCTATCCGTCGTCCGTCCCGTCTAGGGACCGGGGTTGGCGGTAACCGTGATCACCAGGTCGTCGAAGTCGGGCTCGCTCGCGCCGCCCACGCTGCCGTCATCGAACGCCAGCGTCCAGGTGGGATATGCGCCGCTCACGTGCAGCGCCGGCGCGGTGACCTGATTGGTGGCACCCGAGATGACCTGCGCTTTGAGATGCGTGCCGGCCGTGAACACCGCGCCGCCGTTCAGTTGGAACGAGGATCCGGCCTCCGGCGCATAGCAGCCGTCGGTGAAGAGGGTCTCCGCGACCGGTGCCGTGATCTGGAACGTGTCGCCGTGCGCATCACACGACCGCCCCTGCAGGGCCACCGTCACGCTCGCGTCGCCGTCCAGCACCAGATCACACGATGCAAAGTTGCCGGTGCCCGGGGCATCCTCGCACTGCAGCGTGGCCGCCGGGGAGACCGGGAACTCGACCGTCTTGCTGCTGCTGAGGCCCGCGTTGTCGGTCGCGGTGAGCTTGGCGGTGAAGAGCGAGCGGGCCGCCGCATCGTAGTGGTGGACCGGCGGGTTCTGCACCGAGCTGGTGGTGCCGTCGCCGAAGTCCCACGCCCACGCCACGACAGTGCCGTCCGCGTCCGCGCTCAGGTCGTGGAAGGTGCAGTCCAGCGACGAGCAGCTCACCGAGAAGTCAGCGGTCGGCGCACCGGTCGGCGCGACCGCCACCGTGACGGTCTTGGTGCGCGAACCCTGGCCGGCAAGGTTGTCGGTGACGGTGAGCTTGACGCTGAAGTCGCCGCCCGTGCCGAAGGTATGGCCCGGGTTCCGGTCGGTCGAGCGCTGCCCGTCGCCGAAGTCCCAGGCGAACTTCGTCACCTGGCCGTCGGTATCGTTGCTCAGATCGGTGAACGAGCAGGTCAGGCTGCTACAGGCGCTGGTGAAATCTGCCGTCGGCGCGGCGTTGTTCCCCGAGGAGTCCGGCCCGGTGGAATCCTTGCCGCAGCCCACCACGCCGAGGCCGGCGACTGCCAGGCCGGCGGTGATGACCCGAACACGAGACCACGGAACCGCGCGCATATGCTCCTCCTGCAGGGGTGATGGAGCGGTCCGAGGGCGCTCGCCGGCGGACCCCGGGGTAGACCCCGGCGACCTTCGCCGGGAGTCAGGTCCCCGCCTACTTGAATTCAGGGCAAAACGGGTGGGGCTACTGCGTCCCGCCGGCGGTTTCCCGCCGGCGGGGTGATTCGGGTGGGTCTTATGGTCCGACCGGCGTTGCGTGGACGGTCACGACGATGTCGTTGAAGTCGGGCTCACCGGGCCCCGTCGGATCCCCGCCATCGTCGATGCTGATGGTCCAGTCCGGATAGGTGCCGGTGAGCTGGATCGCCGGCGTGCCCCGTTGGGGGTCATTCGGGCCGCCGACGCCCTGGGTGAACTCGGCCTGGATGTTCGTGCCCGCGTTGAACGAGTGATCCGGGTTGGGACCGTTGATGGCGATCGGCGTGTTGAGCGGCGCGGAGCAGCCGTTCTGGAAGATCGTCTGCACGACCGGCGCCGTGATGCGGAGGCGGTTACCGGTGAACTCGCAGTCGTGGCTCACGATCGTCGCCGTCAGCGTGGCCGTGTTGGTCACGTCCAGTGTGCAATTCACCAGCGTGGCCCCGGAGGTACACTGCAGACCCGCGGGCGGCGTGACCGTGATGGTCTGTGTCGCGGTGTTCTGCGCACCGTCGGGATCGGTGGCCGTCAGGGTCACCGTAAAGTCGGTCACGGCGGTGACGGTGTAGTTGTGCGTGGGATTCGCGTCGGTGGACGTGTTGCTGGCCCCCGACGACGGCTCGCCGAAGTCCCAGGCATAGGTCAGGCTGCCGTCTGCCGGTGCGCTCGTGTTGCTGAACGAGCAGGCGGGACCATCGCAGGTCACCGTGAAAGCGGCCTGCGGACCCTGGCCGGCCAGCGTCACGGTCACGACGCTGTCCGCGACCGCGCTCGCGGCGCCCTGGGCGTCCGTAACCGTGAGCTTCACGTGGTAACTGCCCGCGGCCGCGTAGGTGTGACCCGGGCTCTGGGTGGTGGAGGTGTTGTTGGCTCCTGACGCGGGCTCGCCGAAGTCCCACAGGTAGGTGAGGGCGCCGCCTTCCTTGTCGGTACTGGCGTCAGTGAAGGTACAGGCCAGCTCGGTACAGGCCGGCGTGAACGCGGCGGTCGGCGCCGTATTGCTCGGCCCGGTCCCGCCGTTGTCGCCGCCGCACGCGGCGGCGGTGGCCGCCACGCCCGCGAGCAGAGCATACAGGTGAAGAGATCGCATAGGTGTTGGTTCCAAGCCCCAGGGTGAACCTGCGTTGTGTAGCGAGCGAACGATGGGACCGCCAGCTCGACCGGCGGCCGGGGGTGCCAGAGGCGTGCCACCCCCCGGTGTCAGCAATGCTGACATGCAGCATCACGCTAACAACCTGCGGCACAGGCACCTGACGGCGCGAGGCTCAAAAGCTGACACCAAGGCGCCCACTCCGCAGGTGTGGCGCCAGCACCATACCGGGAGCCTCCGGAATCTCGCGTACTCCGCGCCGGCCGTCGAGGGGTGAGCGGGCCGGACGGGTCCGGTTGACGCTCGGCCCGTGGCCCCGCTACTTTTCCGGGCTGTAATCATGACGGACCTCTCGCTGTCGCGCAGCCAGATGCTGCTCCTGAGCGGCTCGGCCAATCGCCCACTGGCCGAAGAGGTGGCCGCCCATCTGGGGCAGCCCCTCTGCCGGGTCACGCTGCGTCGCTTTGCCGACGGCGAGCTGTTCGTCAAGATCGACGAGAACGTGCGGGGCCGGGACGTCTACATCGTTCAGCCCACCAACCCGCCCGCGGAGAACATGATGGAGCTACTGCTCCTCATGGACGCCGCTCGCCGCGCCAGCGCCGCGCGGGTCACGGCGGTCATTCCGTACTTCGGCTACGCGCGGCAGGATCGGAAGGATCAGCCGCGGGTGGCGATCAGCGCCAAGCTGATGGCCAACATGGTCTCCATGGCGGGGGCCGACCGGGTGCTCGCCATGGACTTCCACCAGCACCAGTTGCAGGGTTTCTTCGACCTGCCGGTGGACCACCTCTATGCGGCGCCGGTCTTCGTGAGCCACTACCGGCAGAAGCAGTTGCACGATCCGGTCGTGGTGGCGCCCGACGTCGGCTCGGCCAAGATGGCGCGCGGCTTTGCCAAGCGGCTCAACGCGTCGCTCGCCATCATCGATAAGCGGCGGCCGTCGGCCAACATCGCTGAGGTGCTGAACGTGGTGGGCGAGGTGCGGGATCGGGACTGCCTCATCCCCGACGACATGATCGACACCGCGGGGACGATGGCGGAGGCGGTGACGGCGCTCAAGCGCCTGGGCGCGCGCGATATTTACTGCTGCGCCACCCACGCCCTGCTCTCGGGGCCCGCGGTGGACCGGCTCACGGCGTCGCCGGTCAAGGAAGTGACGGTCACCAACACGATCGCGATTCCGCCCGAGCGGCGGTTCGACCGTCTGAAGGTGCTCTCGATCGCGGGCCTCCTGGCCAAGGCGATCGGTTACACGCACAGCGATCAGTCGGTGAGCTCGCTGTTTGACTAGGTAGCCGTCGGTCGTCGGTCGCCAGGCTTCAGGCGCGACCCTGAGGACTGGCGACCGACGACCGACGACTTATTCGAGGATCCCGACCATGGCACAACAGGCAAGCCTCCAGGCCACCATCCGCACCACCACCGGCAAGGGAGCCGCCCGCACCCTGCGCCGTCAGGGCAAGGTCCCCGGCGTCATCTACGGTCACGGCCGCGAAGCGGAGGCCGTGATGATCGATACGGGCGCACTCAACCGGATGCTGGTCGGCATCAGTGCGGGCACGGCCATCGTGGACGTGGCGGTGGACGACCGACCCCCGGTCAAGGCGCTGATCCGCGAGATCCAGCGCGACGCGGTGCGGCCCTCCGAGATCCTGCATCTCGACCTCTACGAGGTCCGGAGCGACGAGGAGATCACCCTCGAGGTGCCGGTCCGCCTGATCGGCGTGCCCGACGGGGTGCGCAACTTCGGCGGCGTGCTCGACCACGTGCTGCGCGAGCTCGAGATCGAGGTCCTGCCGAGCAACATCCCGGAGCACGTGGACCTCGACGTCACCCAGCTCGCCATCGGCCACTCGCTCTTCGTACGGGATATCCAGGTCCCGAATGCCCGGGTGCTCAACGACCCGGACACCCCGATCTGCACCGTGGTCGCCCCGCGCACCGAGGAGGCGCCCGCCCCCGTCGAGGAGGCCGTGGCGACGACCGAGCCGGAGCTCATCCGGAAGCCGAAGCCCGAGGAAGAGGGCGAGGCGGAAGCGAAGGGCTGATCCTGCGCGCCATCATCGGGCTGGGAAACCCCGGCCCGGAGTACGACGGAACCCGGCACAACGCCGGGTTTCGCTTGGCCGACCACCTCGCCGCGCGCTGGCGCCTGGGCCCGTTCAAGCGGGGCGACCGGGCGCGGCAGGTCGAAGGCACGAACGGCGGGCAGCGCATCCGGCTGCTCAAGCCGCAGACCTACATGAACCGGAGCGGCGCGGCACTCGCGCCGCTCCGCGCGCTTTCGGGATTCGACCCCGCCACCGACCTGCTAGTGCTGGTGGACGATGTCGCCCTTCCCGTCGGCCGCTTCCGGTTGAGGGGGGCGGGCTCCGCCGGCGGGCACAACGGCCTCAAGAGCATCGAAGGCACGCTGCAGCGGCAGGATTACGCCCGGCTGCGTATCGGCGTGGGGCCTGTGCCCGCTGGTCTCGACGATCTCGCGGACTTCGTGCTGGGACCGCTCGACCCCGAGGAGCGGCGGGCCATCGAGGAGCTGCTGGATCCCATGGCCGAGGCGGTCGAGTGCTGGCTCGCGGATGGAATCGAGCGGGCCATGAGCCGGTTCAACCGCTGAGGAGTCCGCCGTGACGCCGTTCGCACCGATTGCCGTGGCTACCGGCTTCCTGGGGCTGCTGGCGGCCTTCGCCATCTACTTCTATCTGCGGCGGCAGTCCGCCGGCTCACGCGCCATGCAGGACCTGGCCCTGCTGATCGAGCAGGGCGCGATGGCGTTTCTCCGGCGCGAGTACGCGGTGCTGTTCCCGTTCCTGGTGATCGTGGCAGGGCTGCTGGCCTGGGCGGTGGGACCGCGGACGGCTCTGGCGTACATATTCGGCGGGCTCTGCTCGGTGGGGGCCGGCCTCTTCGGCATGAAGGCCGCCACCAAGGCGAACGTCCGCACCGCCGAGGCCGCGCGCGAGAGCGGCCAGGGCAAGGCCCTCCGGATCGCGTTCAACGGCGGCGCCGTGATGGGCTTGGCCGTGGCCAGCCTAGGCCTGGTCGGGATCGGCCTCGTGACGATGAACGCGCTGGACCTCTCCGCCTCCGGGCTCACGGCCGAGGATTTCAAGGCCTACAGCGAAGTGATCAGCGGCTTCGCCATGGGCGCGTCGTCCATCGCCCTCTTCGCCCGGGTGGGCGGCGGGATCTACACCAAGGCCGCCGACGTCGGCGCGGACCTGGTGGGCAAGGTGGAGGCGGGCATCCCGGAGGACGATCCCCGGAACCCGGCCACGATCGCCGACAACGTGGGCGATAACGTGGGCGACGTGGCCGGCATGGGCGCCGACATCTTCGAGAGCTACGTGGGCGCCGTCATCGCCACCATCGCGCTCGCGGCCACGAGCGGGGCCATTCCGCTGGGGGCGCGGGCCGCGGCGATCGGGCTCCCGATCGCGATGACGGTGGCGGGACTCATCGCCTCGCTCATCGGGATCGGGGCGATGAAGCTCCTCGAAAAGGGCTCGGCGGCCGGCGCGCTCCGGCTCACGACGTTCATTGCCGCGCTGCTGTTCGTGGTGGCCGCGTACTTCCTGACCGTGGCCTTCCCGATCCCGATGGCCGGGAAGCCGGTGCTCGGGCCGTTCTACGCGGTCGTGGCGGGAACGGTGGCCGGCATTCTGATCGGGCTCATCACCGAGTACTACACCTCGGCCCGGCCGGTACGCGACATCGCCCAGGCCTCGCTCACGGGGCCGGCCACCAACATCATCGCGGGCCTCGCGGTCGGGATGCGCTCGACGCTGGTGCCCCTGCTGCTCATCTGCGGCGCCATCTTCATCTCCTATTGGGCAGCCGACCTGTACGGCATCGCCATCGCCGCCGTCGGCATGCTGGCCACCGTGGGCGTCACGATGTCGGTGGACGCGTACGGGCCGATCGCCGACAACGCCGGCGGGATCTCGGAGATGAGCGGCCTGGGCGCCGAGGTCCGCCGGATCACCGACGGCCTCGATGCGCTCGGCAACACTACCGCGGCCATCGGGAAGGGGTTCGCGATCGGGTCCGCCGCACTCACGGCGCTGGCCCTCTTCTCCGCGTATGCCACGGCCGTGGCCCCGCCCGGCGAGATCCTGTCGCTCGACCTGGTGAACCCGATGGTGGTGATCGGCCTCTTTCTTGGCGGCACCCTGCCCTTCGTGATCGGCGCCATGACGATGACCGCCGTGGGCCGCGCGGCAGCGGGCATGGTCGAGGAGGTGCGGCGCCAGTTCCGCGAGATCCCCGGCCTGCTGGAAGGCACGGCCAGGCCCGACAGCGCCCGCTGCGTGGACATCTCCACCCGCGCGGCGCTTCGGGAGATGATCCTGCCCGGCGTGACCGCCGTGGCCGCGCCGCTGCTGGTCGGCACCGTACTCGGCGTCCGCGCGCTCGGCGGTCTGCTGGCCGGCGCCACGCTGTCCGGCGTGCTCCTCGCCCTCTTCATGGCCAACGCCGGCGGCGCGTGGGACAATGCCAAGAAGCACATCGAGGGCGGCGCCCACGGCGGCAAGCACTCCGACGCCCACAAGGCCTCCGTCGTCGGCGACACCGTGGGCGATCCGTTCAAGGACACCGCCGGCCCCGCCATGAACATCCTGATCAAGCTGATGTCGGTGGTGGCGTTGGTGCTGGCGCCGTGGTTTGCGGCCAGATAGTCGCTGGTCGCGGGTCGCGAGTCGCGGGAGCCCGACGGCCCGGCTGAGTATAGTGGCGAACCAGCCCCGTGATGAGGCGTCCCGTTTCGAGCGCTGATTGCTCCAGGGCGGCGGCATGTGCATCTGTGATCAATCCAAGGTCGGCCGCGATAATGACCTGGGCTTCCAACTCGCCCAGGAAGCCCCGGGCGATGCAGAGATAGCGGCGCAGTTCCCGATCGGAGCCGCGGTTGGCGCCTTCAGCGATATTCGAGACGACGGAAATCGCCGCCCGTCGCATCTGATCGGCCAGCCCGAAATGCTCCCTGACGGGGAAGGTCTCCGTGACTCGGTAGACCGCACCGGCAAGCAGGCGCGCCCGTTGCCAAGCCAACAGCTTCCGAAAGTCTCCCATTGCTCCAGACTACCGATCAGATGCCTGTCGGCCGTATCATAGTTGCGCCAACTGACGCACTTCCTCTCACGACCCGCGACTCGCGACCCGCGACCACCACATGCTCCGCCTAGGCATCGTCGGCCTCCCCAACGTCGGCAAATCGACGCTCTTCAACGCCCTGACCTCCGCCGGGGCGCTGGTGGCCAACTACCCGTTCGCCACCATCGAGCCCAACACCGGCATCGTGCAGGTGCCCGATCCGCGGCTGGACGTGCTGGCCGGGATCGTGAGCCCCGAGCGCACCGTGCCGGCGGTGGTGGAGTTCGTGGACATCGCGGGGCTGGTGAAGGGCGCGAGCGAGGGCGAGGGGCTCGGGAACCAGTTCCTGGCCAACATCCGCGAGGTGGACGCGATCGTGCACGTGGTACGCTGCTTCGAGGATCCGGACGTTCAGCACGTGATGGGAGCGGTGGACCCGGTCCGCGACCGCGAGATCATCAACATCGAGCTCGGCCTTGCCGACCTGACCAGCGTGGAGAAGCGGCTGGACAAGGCGGCGCGCGCCGCCAAATCGGGCGACCCGCAGGCGCGGCTGGAGCAGCGGGTGCTCGAGCAGGTATGCGACGCGCTCGCGGCGGGCCGGCCGGCGCGTGCCGTGACGCCGAGTGATGAGGAGGCGGCGGCCTACCGCGGCTTCAACCTCCTGACCGCCAAGCCGGTGCTCTACGCGGCCAACGTGGCCGAGGACGAGATTACCGCCGGCAATCCGCACGTGGACGCGCTCCGCACGGCGCTCGCGCGAGACGCCGAGACCGCCGAGATCGTGCCGTTCTCCGCCAAAGTCGAGGCGGAGCTGGCCGAGCTGGCGCCCGAGGACCGGGCCGAGTTTCTGGAGTCACTCGGGCTCACCGAGTCCGGGCTCGACCGGCTCGCCCACGCGGCCTATCACCTGCTCGGCCTGCAGAGCTACTTCACCGCCGGCGAGAAGGAAGTGCGCGCCTGGACCATCCATCGGGGCGACAAGGCCCCGGCCGCGGCCGGGGTGATCCACTCGGACTTCGAGAAGGGGTTCATCCGGGCCGAGACCGTGGCCTACGAGGAGTTCGTCCGGCTAGGCGGCTGGAAGGCCGCACGGGAGCAGGGGCTCGCACGAGCGGAGGGCAAGGAATACGTGGTGCGGGATGGAGACGTGATGCTGTTTCGGTTCAGCGGATAGCGGCTGGCCCGAACTCATTCGCGTGATGCTGGAGCAGAGGGTCGGAACGGCGCCGGCGTCCAAGCACTACGTCCACTGCGGCACAATCGCCATGTACGCGTGCCGACGCAGCACGGATTCCAGGAACCATTCCCATCCGGGCCGCTCGATGGCCACGGCCAGCTCGACACCAGCGAGTCGGCGCAGTCTGGCGCGCAAGGTTCGCGGATCCAAGCCGTGATCGTGCGAGAATCGGTCCGCAGAGTCAATCGAGCTGACCCGCGCGTCGCGGAGCAATAGTATCAGCTGCGCGACCCCCATCCAATCTCGCTGTGTAAGTGGGCCCAATCCGGCGAGATGGCGCCAAAGCGTCGTTCGCGGAACCGCAGCCGCATTCGAGTCGCCCATCGCTTGAGCGAAGCAACGCTCCAGGTCAGTGGGCAAGGCTAACCTCCCAAGCCGGTGGGCAACGTATCGGGCAAGTACGGCGGCCGTGGGAGGCGGCCGCTCGTTGATTGCACGGAAGACATCCTCCGGTATGAGGCCGCCGCCCTCCTCGCCCGAGCGCACCACTCCCACAAAATCCGGGAGGCCTTTGAGCGCCCGAAGCAACCGGGAATCCAGGGATAAGGTGGTAGCAATCAGGCATGCGGGACACCAGGGAAACTCGCGGGCCAGCCCAGCCAACTGATCTAATACGCCAATGCCGACTCTGAGATCGGCTATCAAGGCGGCGCCGAGCGGCAACCGCTTCGTGTCCGTGGCCTCCGAGACGTCCATCGCTGGCAGTAGAACGGAGACCCCGTTCCTGAATGCCCGAATCCGAGGCTCCGGGAAGTCGCGCCGGCCAAGTGGTTTGCGACGGCCAATCAATGCTCCGAACTCTCTTCTGACCACAGCGACACACAACAGCGTCCCACTTTTGGGATCAGCGTGTCTGGCGTCAGCAAACATTGAGACTGAAGATTGAAACGTGCGTACCCGAGGGCAGAACTCTTGCCGAATCAAACGCAAAACCCTCAGGAGCTGAGGAATCATGCTGATGAACCGCGTCCGTATCAAGGCCTTTCTCGTGGCATTGACTTCGATAGGGTTCCTTGCCGCCTGTCAGCAGGGTGCTAGCAGCCGTGTCGCTCGGCTTGAGTCACGGCTGGACAGCTTGGATCTCGTCGTCAGGAGGATGCAGACCGCACTCGCCGCCGGTGCGACATCAGGAACGCCCGAGACGTTGACGGTCAGCGCAATTGGGAGTGCTGCCCAGGGTCGCGACAATGCGCCGGTCACCATCGTAGAATTTACCGATTACCAGTGCCCCTTCTGCCGCCGACACGCGCAGACAACACTGCCAGCGATCGACAGCGCCTACATTGCTCGGGGGTCAGTGCGATACGTGCTCCGAGATCTTCCGTTGGGGATTCATCCGCTGGCATTCGAGGCAGCAAAGGCCGCGCGGTGCGCCGGTCAACAGAATCCGGATAAGTTCTGGGCCTACCACGATAGAGTTTTTCAGGCGCAGACGGGGCTTTCCGATTCCACCTTGTCCCGTGTCGCCGCAGAGGTCGGGCTCAACATGGCGCACTTCGATCAGTGCCGAACTGCGCAAGCGACCGCTGCTGCGGTCCGTGCAGATATCGCCGAAGCCCAGCGACTGGGGCTGACAGGCACGCCATCTTTCCTCGTGGGACGAACCCAAGGTGAGAGTGTCCGTGGCGTCCTAATCCGAGGAGCTTACCCCTATGAGCGCTTCAAGAGCGTCATAGACGCAGCACTGAGCACGGCGGGGGGAACGGGTTCGTAACGCAGTGCAGTAATCTCATTACTCCAACTGGGGATCGCCATGACATCTCTCATTCGCGGCCAACCCAACCATATGTTTGCGTTGTTTACGGCCCTCCTCGTCGGCATCGCCGCGTGCAACGATGCGTCCGCCGATCCTGCCTTACCGAGTGCACCCGAGCCAGCATTCAGTGTGAATTCGGGATGCGCGTGTGCGGTTTGGAGTTGCACGATAGGCGATTGTGGGTATGACCCGGCGATATATGGAGCGTGCTGTGTCGAATGTTCTGACAACGGCCAAGGGACACAACGTCCATCGTGCGAGTGACCCCCCTTCTGTGAGATCCACCCGACGTCGTGTGATTAGGCGGGCAGCTTTGTTCGCTTGGAGACTCTTTGGGTCCGCTCATACGGGTGCCGCTGATCGCCGTCCGCGGAAACTGGATCGACCGGCGCGCATCCCGGTGGTGAGGGGACCAACTCTCACCACCGCGCTGCTCGGGGCGGCGATCATCCACTCGACGGCGCTAGCACAATCTCCTGAACAGCGGATCGCCATCGCCCATTTCCGCGATTCGATCGGCGCCTCGGTCGACTCTGCATGGCTACGTCGCGCCCGTGATCGAGCTGGTGCCGAGGCTGCAAACCCGGTCGCTCTGCTGAGGCTCGGGGCGATAGAGCGCCGGCTGGGGGAGTTCTACGGCCAACGGAGCTCGCTGGATCAAGCTGTCCGAGAATTCGCCGCAGTCGCACGAGAACATTCTGACTGGCCGGAGGCCTGGTACGGCCTCGCCCTGACGAAGTCGGCGCTCTACGATGGCGGATACGCGGTGAAGGATGCGCCATTCCAGCGGATCGGCACGAGTTACCTGCACGGGGCCGCGGACGCCTTCATCCGGGCGCTCGAGGCGGACCCGGGCTACGTGGCCGCCGCCGAGCGGCTCACGACGACGGTGTTGCGCGAGACGTTTCAATCCCAATTCAAGGAAGCACTCCCTCCGCTCCGGTTGGCCGTGGCGGCCGCGCCGCGAGAGCCGGCCGCGCACCTGGCTCTGGGTCTGATCGAACGCGAGCTCGGGCACACCGATTCCGCGGCAGCATCGTTCGGACGGTATCTTCGACTTGGAGGTGACTCCGCTGTCGGTGATCTGGAGCTCGCGCGCACGCTCTTCCAACTCGGCCGGGTCGCAGAGGCCGAATCACTCTACTATGCCGGTGCCGGAGTGGCGCGCTCGCCGGCGGCCGATGCCCAGTATCGGTCGGATCTGACCTGGATCGCTACCCCGGCAGAGCTCGCCGCGTTTGATCGTGCGGCGGGACCGAACAGGGCTGGATGGCTGCGGGATTTCTGGCGTCGTCGCGACGTGCGAGACGGCCGGCGACCAGGCGAGCGGCTAGCCGAGCATTATCGGCGGCTCGCATATCTAAGGAGGCATTTCAGGCTGCCGTTGAGCACGGCAAGCCGGGTCTCTCCCGCAGGGAGCGTCACCCCTGTGATCCCACGCGCGCCGACATCCGTGGAGCGGATGCGCGCTCTCCTGGCCAAAGCAGCGTCAGGACAGAAGTCCCGTGAGGGTACGGCAGGACAGGCGGAGGCGCTGCCGGACGACAATGGGACCGCAACTGCCGGCCGCCTGGGCGAAGTCTATGCCCGCCTGAACGACCAGAGCCTGCTCCGTGCCTACTATAGCACTCAATCCCTCGTAGACGACCGCGGCGTCATCTACGCGCGGCACGGCCCTCCCGACAAGCGGGCGACGTACGCCGGTGCCGATGCGGACCCCAACGAATCCTGGCTCTATGACACGCCGGCTGGCGCCAGAATCTTTCACTTCACGGGAGTCGCCGCGCCGACGACGCTGATCGAGCACCTGCCGCTCAATCAGCAACTGATCGCGTCACGCGCAGGGCTCGACCCGCGGTACAGCAGGATGGCGGCCGAGCTGGATCAGAATCGGCTGGAGGCGGAGCATCTGGAGGAAGATCGGAGGCTCGGGCATGAAGCCATCGAAACTGGAACGACAACCGACAGCTACCGCCTCCGATTCGAGCGCCGGCTCACGCCAGTGGTTCAGATGTTCGGTGTACGACGAGGCCTGACCGGAGAAGGTCGGATACTCGTGGTCTTCGCCACGAAAGGGGCGAACCTCCCTTGGCGGATGGTCGGCGCCGACTCAGTGATCGCTTATCCAATGGCGTTCCGCGTTATCGCCCGGAGCGCCAAGTCCGGCGCGGTATACCGGATTGACACGACCCGCGTGTTCGCCACTCATCGGGTCCTGGATAAAGATGAGTACCTCACGGGACTGATGGACCTCCCGATCCCGGCAAGCCGCTATCAAGTCCAGGTCATCGTCAGCGACGAGCAGTGGAAGGCGGGCGCCGTGGTCCGGCGCGACAGCGTCGTGGTGCCGGATCTCGAAGCGGAGAGCCTGGCCATGAGCGACGTGGTACTCGGAGGGTCGAAGAGTGCGCAGCACTGGATTTCCCCGCCCGACACCATTCCGCTGAATCCGCTCAACGCGTACCCCGTGGCGTCGCGAGTGGAGGTGTACTACCAGCTCGGCGGCCTCGTAGCCTTCCAAGATTATGAAACGCGAATCGACGTGCGGAAGGCCGGAGGGGGCGACCATGTCGGCGCGAAGTTCCGGAAGGATGCGCGCGCCAGTGCTGCGGCCGAACTCCGGACTATCGATCTCGGGCGCTTACCGGCCGGGGCTTACACGCTGACCGTCACGGTCAAAGATGCGCAGGGAACGCAGTCAGTAAGCCGCGAGCACCAGCTCAACGTTACGGATCGCTAACCAGGCCCAGGTGATCCGGCACGCCTTCAGGCGTTCTGCGGCCGAGCGCCGATACGGGGATCTACTATGAAAGCGGGGACCGAAGAGGAAAGGCCCATCGGACATCGCAGCGAAAAGCAGAAGATGCTGGCCGGGGAGCTCTACCTGGCCGCGGACCCCGAGCTGACGGCCGAGCGCAAGCGGGCGAGGCGGCTCACGCGCCTCTTCAACCAGACGACCGAGGACGCGATCCCGGAACGGGAGGCCTTGCTCCGCGAGCTGCTCGGCGCCACGGGGCCTCGGATCGAGATCGAGCCCCCGTTCTATTGCGACTACGGCAGCAACATCTACGCTGACGATCGGCTGTTTCTGAACTTCGACTGCGTGATCCTCGATTGTGCTCCGGTCCGCTTCGGAGTGAATGTCGCGTGCGGCCCGGGTGTCCACATCTACGCCGCGACTCATCCGCTCGAGGCCGAGCAACGCATCAGGGGACCCGAGCTGGCGAAACCCGTCACGATCGGTGACAACGTGTGGATCGCGGGCGGTGCCATCGTCTGTCCCGGCGTCACGATCGGGGCCAACTCGACCATCGGGGCGGGCAGCGTGGTCACCCGAGATATCCCGCCGAACGTCCTCGCCGCGGGAAACCCCTGTCGGGCCGTCCGGCCGGCGAGTCAGGCTCGGTAGCACCGGCCGCCCTTCCCCGGCCCCCCGCTGCCCCTTATCTTCCGCCCCTCACAACCATCCTCCCCGGCGCCCACACCGGCCCGGGGCGACTTGAGCCCGAAGGAAGGTGTCATGACCCGTCAGTACGAGGTGGTCTATATCTTCGACAGTGCGCTCGAAGAGCCGGCCATCAACGAGCGCCTCGAGCGCTTCCACTCCCTCATCCAGCAGCCGGACGTCGAAGCTCCCCAGGTGAGCCACTGGGGCAAGCGGACGCTCGCCTACCCGATCAAGAAGCACGAGACCGGGTACTACGTCGTCGCCAAGTTCGACGCCGAGGGCACGGCACTGCCCGAGTTCGAGCGCGCCATCAAGCTCGATGACGGGGTGCTTCGCTTCCTCGTGGTCGTCAACGAGGGCGCCCAGCCCGTGCCGGTAACTGCCGGGAAGAGCGAAGAGGAGGACGACGAATGAGGCGCCCCCAGAAGACCTGCGCCATCTGCGAGAGCGGCGTGCGGGTGGTGGACTACAAGGACGAGCGCACGCTGTCGCGCTTCCTGACCGAGCGCGGGAAGATCCTGCCGAGCCGGCTCTCGGGCACCTGCGCCCGGCACCAGCGGCAGCTCAGCACCGCCATCAAGCGGGCCCGCGAACTCGCGCTCCTGCCCTACATCAAGGGCTTCGCCGGCTGACCACCCCGCGCCCGGCGGGCTGGGGAGCGGTGCTGGCGCTGGCCGGCTACCTGCTCCTGGCCCCGCCGGTTTTCGTCTTCGGTCCTCTTGCGGGGCTGCTCCTCGTCTCCCGGCCGGGTACCGTCCGTGAGTGGGTGTGGATGCTCGGCGGCGTCATCTGGTCGGTCCTGTGGCTGCAGCAGATAGGAGGACTGGGGGCACAGGTCGCCCGTGCCTCGGCGGTGCTGTTGAGCGGGACCTTCCTGGCGCTCACGCTCTGGCGGCCGTCCAACGGGCCGGGTCGGGCGCTCACCGCCACGCTGGCGGCGGGCGCCGGCCTCGTCATCTGGCTGCAGCAGCTCGGCATCGGCTGGTCGCAGCTCGTGAACGGAGTGGACCACGACCTGGGCGTCTACCAGACCGCGCTCGGCGAGCAGTGGCGAAGCGCCGGCGCCTCGCCGGAGCTGGTCCAGCGGGCCACCGACGCCATGCACTCGGCGGCGCAGCTCTTTCCGGGGCTCCTCGCCATCGCCGGTATCGCCGGACTGCGCCTGGCCTGGGCATGGTATCACCGGCTCGCGGCGCGGCCGCTCGGCGCGCCGCCGGCGCCGTTCCGCGCGTTCGCCTTCAACGACCAGCTCGTCTGGGCGCTGGTGGCGGCGCTCGGCTTGGCCCTCGTCCCCGTACCGGAGCCCTGGCGCCTGCTCGGCGCCAACCTGCTGCTGGTGCTGGGGACGCTCTACGCGGTGCGCGGCCTCGCCGTGTTCCTGGCCCAGTCGGGTCGAGTGGCGGGCCCGCTCGGCGGGGTGCTCACCGTCATCGCGATGTTTCTGTTGCCGTTCGTCGTCGGCGGCCTCACCCTGCTCGGGCTGGCCGACACCTGGCTAGATTTCCGGCGTCGGTTGTCGACGCCGACCACCGGAGGAAAAGTGCAATGATCGAGGTGATCCTGCGCGAGGACGTGACATCCCTCGGCAAGGCCGGCGAACTGGTCCGGGTAAAGCCCGGGTACGCGCGCAACTACCTGTTGCCACATGGGCTCGCGTTCGAAGCCACCGAGGGCAACAAGAAGCGGATCGCGGGCGAGACCCGGGCCCGGACGGCGCGGAACCAGGCGGAGCGGACGGAGGCCGAACGATTCGCCTCCGAGCTGGGCGGCGTCGCGCTGACGCTCACGGGCAAGGCGGGCGAGGAGGGCAAGCTGTTCGGCTCGATCACCGCCCAGGACATCGCGGAGGCACTCGCGGCAGAGGGACACAAGGTGGACCGGCGCCGGATCGAGCTCGAGCATCCCATCAAGACCCTGGGCCACCACACGGTCGGGGTGCGGCTCCATCCGGAGGTCCGCGCCGAGGTGCACGTGTCGGTTACCGCGGAGTAGCCCGCACCCGATGACCGTCGGGATCGCCTACGTCGACGGGCCGCGGCTGGCGCGATCGCTCTTCGCCGCGGCCGACTGGGTGGCGGCCGGGCGCGACGAGATCAACCGGATCAACGTCTTCCCGGTCCCCGACGGCGACACCGGCACCAACTTCAGCCTCACCCTCCGCGCCGTCGCCGACGCCCTCCGGGCGCTCGGCGACGCGCCGCTTCCGGCCACCGCCCGCACCATGGCCCGCGCCGCCGTGCTCGGCGCCCGCGGCAACTCCGGAATGATGCTCGCGCACTTCCTGCTCGGCTTCGCCGAATCGCTCGGCGAACGTCCGACGGCGAGCACGCGCGACGTGGCCGCGGCCGTCCGCCTGGGCGCCGACCGCCTCTATGAGTCGCTCGACGATCCGCGCGAGGGCACGATCCTCACGGTCGCCCGGGAGGCCGCGGCGGCGGCGGAGCGGACGGCGCGGGAGACCGAGGACGTCGGCGAGTTCATGCGGCGCCTGCTCGAGGAGGGCGAGATCGCCCTGGCGCACACCCCCGAGCTGATGGCCGTCCTCAAGGAGGCGGGCGTGGTGGACGCCGGGGGCAAGGGGTTCGTCCGGATGCTCGAAGGCGTCGTCCGCTACATCGAGGGCGACCCGATCTTGCCGCTGGGCGACACCGATCTCACGATCGACCCGGAGGCGCTGGTTCCCGCCGCGGCCGTCGAAGTGGCGGCCGAGCGCGACTTCCAGTACTGCACCGAAGTGCTCGTCCGGGGCGAGCAGCTCCCCGGAGGCAACGAGGTCCGGACCGCGATGCACCCGTTTGGCGGCTCGTTGGTGGTCGCGGTGGCGGGCGACATCCTCAAGATCCATGTGCACACCGACACCCCCGAGGCCGTCTTTAGCTATGCGGCACGCTGGGGACGCGTGGAGACCACCAAGGCCGACGACATGCGGGCGCAGCACCGGCGGCTGGCCCACGCCGACCACCGGCCGGTAGTCCTAGTGACCGACAGCTCCGCCGACCTCGCCGACAGCGTGCTCGACCGCCATCACATCGCGATCGTTCCGCTCCAGGTCGTCTTCGGCGACGAGAGCTTCCGCGACCGGGTGGAGCTCAAGCCCGAGGACTTCTATCGCCGGCTCCGGACCGCCAGGGACCTCCCGACGACCTCCCAGCCGACGCCGGCCGAGTTCGTCCGGGTGCTGCGCAACGCCCGGGCAGAGGCGGACGAGGTGGTAGCGGTGCTCCTCTCCAGCGCGCTCTCGGGGACGTTCGGCTCGGCGCAGGCCGCGGTGCGGGCCGCGGGGATCTCCGGAATCCATCTGGTGGATAGCCGGTCGGCGTCGCTCGGGGTAGGCATGCTGGCGCTCCGGGGGGCGGAGCTGGCCGAGTCGGGCCTTCCGGCCGCGGACATCGCGCGGGAGCTGGAGCGGATCCGCCACCGGTCGGGGATGCTGCTCACGGTGGATCGCTACGACAACCTGCTCCGGTCGGGCCGGGTGTCGCGCGGCAAGGCGTGGCTCGCGGGGATGCTCGACGTCCGGCCGATCCTCTCGTTGGACGACGCGGGCCGGGTGGTGCCGGTGGATCGCGTGCGCGGACGGGACCAGCTCGTGCCGCGGGTGCTCGCGCTGCTGGACCGGCGCCTCACCCCGCGGCCCGCCACCGTCCGGTTCGGCGTGGCACACGCGGAGGCGCCGGAGATGGCCGAGCGGGTGCGGATGGCGCTGA
The DNA here is from genome assembly GCA_025927545.1 of Gemmatimonadales bacterium. Taxonomy (GTDB): domain Bacteria; phylum Gemmatimonadota; class Gemmatimonadetes; order Gemmatimonadales; family GWC2-71-9; genus CAVVWJ01. Next base: position 3,770 of record JAICLE010000039.1, on the reverse strand, counting down.
TCGCGGCGTACCGCCCCCGCGACTGTTTCGTGACCCTGGCTACCGGCGTGCTGGGCACGCACGTGGGCGCCGGCGCCTGGGCCATCTTCTATCAGGTCGAGGACGGCACCCCCGCCCGGCTCGACGCGGCCCGGGCGGGGGGCGAAGGATCGATGCATATGCAGGAAGGAGACGGCCGGTGACGCCCCGGATACCCGAGGGGCTGCGCCTGGCGCTGGATGCGATCACAGACCTGAAGGGCGCCGAGCTCGTGGTCCTCGACTTGCGGGGACTCACGGACGCCACCGATTTCTTCGTCATCGCGTCCGGCACGTCGGACGCCCACGTTCGCGGCATCGCCGATTCGATCATGGAGAAGCTCGACCGCCAGGGACACCACACCCATCACGTCGAAGGTCTGACCGGCGGGCGGTGGGTGCTGCTGGATTTCGTGGATTTCGTGGTCCACCTGTTTCACCCGGAGACTCGCTCGTTCTACCAGCTCGAGCGACTCTGGGACGACGCACCGGAGCTGTTGATCAGCTCCACCTAGGCTGAGGCCGCCATGCTTCGACGCACCATTCCGGCGCTGCTCGCGCTGCTCGTGAGCGTACCCGGCCTGCTCTCGGCCCAGTATTTCGGGCGGAACAAGGTCCAGTACGCCGACTTCGGCTTCAAGATCATCCAGACCGAGCACTTCGACGTCTATTACTACGATCGCGAGCGCACCGCGGCGCTCGACGCCGCCCGGATGGCGGAGCGCTCGTATGCCCGGCTCTCGAAGGTGCTGAACCACGAGTTCCGCGAGCGCAAGCCCATCATCCTCTACGCCTCTCATTCCGACTTCCTCCAGACCAACGCCACCGAAGTGAGCGGCGAAGGCACGGGAGGCGTGACCGACTTCGCGCGAAACCGGGCGGTGATGCCCTTCACCGGCGCCTATGGCGACTTCCAGCACGTCCTGATGCACGAGATGGCGCACCAGTTCCAGTACGACATCTGGTCGCGCGGGCGCGCCGGAGCCGGGCTCAACACGCTTATCGCGATCGCGCCGCCGCTCTGGTTCGCGGAAGGGATGGCCGAGTACCTCTCGCTGGGCCCGATCAACGCCGAGACGGCGATGTGGCTCCGCGACGCCTCGCTGGAAGGGAAGCTCCCGACCATCGAGCAGATGACGGCCGACCCGTACGAGTTCTTTCCGTACCGCTTCGGCCACGCGCTCTGGTCCTACATCGGCGAACGCTGGGGCGACGAGGCGGTCGGCGCCATCCTCAAGGCCACGCTCGCCGGCGGGATCGAACCGGCGTTCCGGCGGACGATCGGACTGAGCCTCGAGCAGCTCTCGGAGCAGTGGCGCGACGCCGTGCAGAAGCGCTACCTGCCGGAGATCGGCGCCCGGGCCAAGGCACGGGCCGTGGCCGACGAGCTGCTGACCAAGAAGCGCTCCGAGGGCACCCTGCACCTGGCCCCCGCGCTCTCGCCCGACGGCAAGCAGGTGGCGTACTTCAGCGAGAAGGACTTCTACTTCGTCGACCTTTACCTGGCCGACGGCGAAACGGGCAAGGTCAAGCGCCGCATCCTCAAGTCGGGCGTCAGCAGCAACTACGAGACCTACCGGTTCATCAACTCGCAGGCCAACTGGTCGCCCGACGGGAAATTCCTCGCGTTCGCGGCCAAGCGGGGCCCGCGCGACGACATCGTCGTCGTGGACGTGGCCCGCAACAAGCAGGTTGAGCGGATCCAGCTCAAGCTGAGCGGGGTCACCACGCCGGCCTGGAGCCCGGACGGCACGCGGCTCGTCTTCACCGGCTACGACGGGGGGATCAGCGACCTCTTCACCATCAACCGTGACGGCACCGACCTCCGCCGGCTCACCTCGGACAAGTACGGCGATCTCCATCCCGTGTGGTCGCCCGACGGCAAGACCATCGCCTTCGCCACCGACCGCGGGCCGGGCACAAACTTCACGACCCTGGCGTTCGGCAACTTCCGGATCGCGCTGTACGACCTGGCGACCGGCAGCGTCCGGGTGCTGGACCACATGGAGCAGGGCAAGAACGTGAGCCCGCAGTGGTCGCCGGACGGGAAGTCGATCGCGTTCGTCTCCGACCGGACGGGCGTGAGCGACATCTTCCTCTACGACCTGAGCGAGGGGCAGCTCTACCAGCTCACCGATTTCTACACCGGGGCGCAGGGGATCACGCCGCTCTCGCCGGTGCTCTCCTGGGCGCGGGAGGCCGACCGGCTGGCGTTCGTGTATTACGAGGACCAGAAGTACGACGTGTACACCATCACCAACCCGCGGAGCCTCAAGCGCGCGCCGTTCCAGCAGCCCGCGGTGGACAGCGTCGGCATCCTCGCGCGGGTGGCCACGCCCCCGCTCGACACCACCCGCTCGTTGCAGGTGCGGGAGGAGGTCCGGTCGCAGGTGGGCGAAGGCGGCTCGATCTACCGCACCGAGCAGGGATTCCGCTCCTCGAGCGAGGTGGCGCGCACCGGCGACACCACCAAGCTCGCGCCCCCGATCTCGGTGAGCGCCCTGCTCGACTCGGCCAACTACAGCCTGCCCGATACGAGCGAGTTCACGCTCAAGGATTATCGCGTGCACTTCTCGCCTGATTATGTGGCGCGCCCCTCGATCGGCTACGCGCGGGACAATTTCGGGCGCGGCTTCTTCGGCGGCTCGGCGATCTCGCTCAGCGATATCCTGGGCAACCACCAGCTCGTCTTCGCGGGGTACGTGAACGGGCGGATCAGCGAGGCGCAGGTGCTGGCCGCATACGCCGACTTGAGCAAGCGGGTCAACTGGGCGGCGGGGGTGTCGCAGGATCCGTACTATTTCCTCGAGCCCAGCCAGGTGGAGTTCGGCACGGGTCCGGGGGAGAACACGTTCATCACCAACTACCGCCGGCTGGTCGTGCGCTCCGTGTTCGGGCAGGCCTACTACCCGATGAGCCGGTTCCGCCGAATCGAGGCGTCTCTGCGGTTTGCCAACGTGGACGATGCCATCCTCCAGATCAAGGAACCGTACGACCCCAGCACCGGGTTCGCGACACAGGACGCGTTCCTGGAGACGCAGAACCTTCCCGGCGTGAGCTATCTGCAGCCGTCCGCGGCGCTGGTGTTCGACAACTCGCTGATGGGCTACGTCGGGCCGTTCTACGGGCGGCGGTACCGGATCGAGTTCGCCCAGACGATCGGCAACTGGCGGTTCTCGCAGGTCACCGCCGACTACCGGCGCTACGACAAGATCGTGGGTCCGATCGTGCTCGCCACCCGCGCGCTCTACTTCGGCCGCATCGGCCGCGACGCGGATCAGTTCCTCATCTTCGCGGGGAGCACGGACCTGATCCGCGGCAACACCTCGGGCTCCTACCGCCGGAACGAGTGCCGCAACTCGAACGACGCCGGGACCCAGACCGGGTGCGCCGAGCTGGACCGGCTGGTCGGCACCCAGATCGGCGTGGGCACCGTCGAGCTGCGGTTTCCGATCCTGAACCCCTCCTTCGGCCTCCCGGCCGTGATTCCCCCGATCGAAGGCGCGCTGTTTTACGACATCGGCGTGGCCTGGGATGACCAGACCACGCTCAAGTGGAACCGCCAGGCCGGCGACAGCCCGCTCCGGGTCCGCACGCCGCTGCGGACCCTGGGAATCTCGGTCCGCACCAATCTCTTCGGGTTCGCGGTCGCACGGCTCGACTACTCGATCCCCCAGGAGCGCCGGGCGATCAAGGGGCTGTGGACATTCAGCCTGGGTCCGGCGTTTTAGAACGGCGGGCGCACGGGCGGGC
>JAICLE010000117.1 GCA_025927545.1 Gemmatimonadales bacterium | reverse complement strand
CAGCGCCAGGTTCAGCAGCTTGACCGCGACCCGGCCCTCGTACCGGCCGTCGCTCCGCCGGGCCAGCCACACCGTGCCCATCCCGCCCTTCCCCAGCGGTTGCTCCAGGGTGTAGGCGCCGAGCCGCTGACCGCTGAGTCCGGGCTCCCCCCTCCCGGGACTCTCGCCGGCGTCCTTGCAGAGGAATCCCGCCGAGTCGAGTCCAGGCTGCTCCGCCAGCAGCGCCTCCAGCTCGGCCGCCTGAACCGGCTGGTCCCGCCGCAGCCGGGCGAGCCACGCGTCCCGCTCCGCCGGGTCGAGCTCCAGTGCCTGCTTCAACAGGGCATCGAGCGCGGCCAGCACGTCCACCGGGAATCGCGTCACGTGGGGGATCAGTCCTGCAGCAGGCGGTGCAGCAGCAGCCGCGCCCTGAGCCAGTCACGCTGCACGGTGCGCCGGGACACGCCGCGCAGCACCGCCAGCTCGGTCAGGGAGAACCCGCAGAAGAAGTGGAGATCCACGAGCTGCGCCAGCTCGGCATCGGCCCGCGAGAGCAGGTCCAGCGCCGCGCCGAGCTGCTCCAGGTCCGCCGCCGGCACCGCGGCTTCCGCGGCCTCGAGATCGGCCCAGGCAGCGGTGATGTGCAGCTCGCCGCCCCGCTTCTTGGCCCGGCGGCTGCGGGCGAAATCGATCATCAGCCCGCGCATGGCGCGCGCCGCATAGGCCAGGAACTGGCCCCGGCTGGCGAACTGCACTCCTTCCCGCGCGCTGATGTTGAGGTACGCCTCATGGAGCAGGGTGGTCGTGCCGAGGCTGAGCTCGGCGCCGCCCCGATGCAACTGGCGCTCGGCGATGGCGTGCAGCTCGCGATAGAGCGTCGCGAACAGCGCGTCCGCCGCCGCACCGTCGCCGGCGTCGGCGTGGCGGATGAGCTGACTGATAGGGGAGGCCACAGAGGGAGAACCTACCGGCGGGCCGCCCGGGCGTCAAAGCGCCTGTCCTATCGGACCCTCGAATTCCGATCTACACTATGTACCGATCCGCCCCCCGTAGCCGACCGCCTGTCCCGGAGGAGCCGACCATGCGCGCACGCCTTCCCATTGCCTTTACCCTCGCGGCCATCCTGCTGGCCTGTGAGGATCATCCGGCGGCCCTCGCCCCTGACGCGGCCACGGCCGCCGCAGCGGCCGCGCCGGCCATCAGCGCCTCCACTGCCAGCCAGATCGCGGCGCTGCGCCGGCTGGTGGCGCCGTTCCATGACTTCGAGGCGGCCTCCCGGGCCGGCTGGTCCACCCCGATCACCCCATGCCTCAAGGCGGGCGACCTGCCAAGCACGCCAGGGACCGGCGCGATGGGACTCCACTTCGGCAACCTGGCGTACATCCAGGATGGGGGCGTGGTAGACCTGCTCCAGCCGGAGCTGCTGCTGTACGAGCCGGAGCAAAACGGGAAGCTCCGGTTCGTGGGCGTGGAGTACATCGTGCCGTTTGCCGATCACCCGGCAGACGCGGCCCCGCCGACCCTGCTGGGCCAGGAGTTCGCCCCGGTACCGGAGTTCGGCGTCTGGGGCCTGCATATCTACGTCGGCCGGCACAACCCGACCGGAATCTTCGCGCCCTGGAATCCGAAGGTGAGCTGCGCGGACGCCGGAGCTCAGGGGGCCGCGGCGGGACATCATCACGGCGAGTGACCGCGGCGGGGACGCTTAGAGCGGCCGGAACAACTCCACGAGCTCGAGCGTGAACGGCTCGCGTGCGCCCGCGGGGTGCCACGCGAGCCGCTCGTCCTCGACACGCGGGAAGTCGTCGGCCGGGGTCCAGGCCTCGACGGAGTGCGCATCGCCGTCCACTATCCAGTAGAGCGGGACGCCGGCCTCCCGGTAGCGGAGGCGCTTGAGGAATCGGTCGCCCTTGGAAGTGGACGGGCTCAGCACCTCGGCCACGAGCAGTAGCGTGCGCATGCGGCTCCAGTCGAGCGTGCGGGCCTCGTCCGGGTCCACCACGAACACATCCGGCTGGACCAGCACGTCGCGGCCCCAGGAGATGTCGGCCGGGGCGGTGAGGACCTCGCCCACGGGGTTGCGACGGAGATAGTGTTCGAGCTCGAAGGTCAGCCGTTTGACGAGCACCTGATGCCAGGCTTCGTAGCGGTTGCCGTCGTCCGGCATGGCGCGGACCATGTCGGCGGTGTAGTAAATGGGGGCGGCCATGCCCATACGTTCGTCTCGGCGATAGGGAAGCCGCAAGAGGCGGGGATCCGCTACGATGGCCGCCCCGCCGGTCGAGTCTGTCACCCGCCTCGCGCAGGCCGGACCGATGATAGCTTCCGGTATGCTGGTCGCCGACACCGGGCCGCCGACTCGCATCGTTTCAGCCACCGTTCTCTCCACGTCCCAGGAAGCCCGATGAGAAAGCTTCTGGTCTCCGAGTTCGTGACGCTGGATGGCGTGATGCAGGCGCCCGGCGGCAATGACGAGGATCGGGACGGAGGATTCGAGCACGGCGGATGGACCCTGCCCTACTGGCACGACGACATCGGCAGGAACTTCTTCGAGCTGATGAAGAATGTCGATGCCCTGCTGCTGGGGCGACGGACATATGTCACGCACGCCGAGGCGTTCGAGCCCATGCCTCCGGGCAATCCGTTCGGGGACCTGATGAACGCGCCCAGGAAGTACGTGATCTCGAAGACCCTCGAACGGCCGATCTGGCGTGATACCACGTTCATCCGGGAGAAAGTGGTCGAGGCCGTGCGCGCACTGAAGGCGGAGCCTGGCAAGACCATCATGACGGATGGCAGCAGCCAGCTCGTCCACGCCTTGTTGGCGAACGACTTGGTGGACGAGCTGCACCTGCTGGTGTATCCGCTGACGCTGGGCAGCGGGAAGCGGGCGCTGCCGGACCGGGTGCATACGACGTTCACGCTCAGGTCCGCGACGCCGTACCCGACCGGAGTCGTTGGCCTGCACTATGTGCGTCAGCGGGCGACGGCGTGACGTTGCCGAAAGCCAAGGCCGCTCTCAGGGCTGAAACGCGACCTTCACCGGCACGTTCGAGCTCGTCGTACTGCCGTCGCCCAACTGGCCATACTCGTTGTCGCCCCAGCACCAGGCGGTGCCCGTCGAGGTGACGCCGCAGGTGGAGAGCTCACCCGCCTTGAGGTAGGCGAACACGAGCCCACCGCCTACGGCCACCGGCGTGGCGCTCGACGCGTTGCTCGCGTCACCCAGCTCGCCGTAGGTGTTGTCGCCCCAGCACCAGGCAGCGCCGCTCGTGTCCAGGGCGCAGGTGTGCCGAAGTCCGGCTGTCACTGCCTCGAAGGCATGCCCGCCCGCGACGCTCGCCGGCGATGTGCGGTTGGCCGTGCTCCCGTCGCCCACCTGGCCGTACTCGTTGAGGCCCCAGCAAAGCGTCGGGCCGCCGGCGGTGATGGCGCAGGAGTGATCATAACCGGCTGCGACGAACGGGCCGGGTGGCAGTGGGAAGTCGGGGTCGGGCGAGTGAAAGATCACCAGCGGGTCGGTGCGGAACGAACCGGGCACCGCGACCGGCTGCGCCGCATCCGCGGTCGAGCCGTTGCCGAGCTGGCCGGCCACGTTGTAGCCCCAGCAGCGCCCCGCCCCGCTCGTGGTGATCCCGCAGGTGTGCAGGCCGCCGACGCTCACCTCCTTGAACAGGTCCGTACCCACGGCGGTGGCCGCGAAGGAGGAGGTGAAATCGCCCCGCCCGAGCTGGCCCTCCGAGTTCCGGCCCCAGCACCAGACCTTCTGGACGAGATCGATGCCGCAGGTGTGTGCTTCTCCGGCGGACAGCGCCTGTACCAGGAGCGCCACGGAGCCGACGACGACGGTGTCGCCCCTGAGCGTGTCGATGCTCACTGCCGTCATGACCGGAATCGGCGAGGCGGACGAGCCCGTGCCGCTTCCGAGCCGCCCCTCGGAATTGTTGCCCCAGCAGTAGACGTCGGCCGCGAGCGTGAACGCGCACGAGTGATAGAACCCGCCCGCGATCCGGCGATACCGGTAGTCGCCCGGAATGAGCGTGGGGCTCGAGACGGTGCCCGTGGAGCCGAGGCCGAGCTGCCCATCGGCGTTGTAACCCCAGCAGAGGAGCTGCTCGGTGGTGGTGATGCCGCAGGCATGATAGCCGCCCGCGTCGATGAAACGGAACACGATGTCACCAGCCACCGGCTGAGCGGTGGCCGTGAAGCTGACCGGCGGCATGCCGGCGACGGCGCCGGTGGCGGTGTAGATCGCCGGCGCCGGCGGGAGGGTCCACGAGACGCTCGAGCGGCCCGCGGCGTCGGTCGTGTCCACCTGCTGACTCAGCGTGCCCCCGCTCGAGCTCCACTCGACCACCACGCCCGGGCTCGGCCGGCCGGCGGCATCCGCGACGGCCAGCGTCAGCGCGCCATCGAGCGGCGCTCCCGCGACGCCGCGCTGGTGGTCGCCCGCGGCGGCGGCGACCGTGGCCGGCGGGCCTGCGAGGTCGAGCGGAGCCACGGTGTCCTTGCAGGCGAGTGACGCGAGCGCGGCCGCGGCCGCGGCCGTCCAGCCCATGCGCGCGCTCATCGGGCGCACCCCGTGACGCTGCCCATCGGCTGGGTGGTGGTGGACTCGCCGCTCACCTCGTCCCCCAGGCCGAACCACTCGCTCGTCGTCGAGTACGCCCGCAACGTTCCCGCTTCCGTGGTCTTCGAGACGGTCCAGCACCTCCCTGCCCCATCGTCGAGGTCGTACTCGGCCCGGAGCCGGCCGGCGATCGAGCCGTAGCCATCGACGCGGCCGGCCCACGAGGTGTCGGAATCCACCACGAGGGTGGTGCCGCCGCAGGCCGTCAGGAAGGCGAGCAGGGCGAGAGTGTAGCGGATGCGCATTGGGGCTCCGGTCGGACGGGTGATGACGAGCTTTCAGAGGGGACGGGCGACGATACGAGGGGGCTGTGACAGCGCGGCCGCTCTTGACGCCTCCCGACTGCTGTCCTACCGTAGTTTCTCACACCGGAAGCACGGCCCCACGCAGCCACCGCCATCGTCGAGCTGGCATGCCCCCCGCCGGCTGCGTACCTGCCGGGCTTCACGCGACAATCGGAGGTCCCCCATGGCCGCACCTGCAGTCACCACCAGAATCGTACGAGGCGCCTGTCCCCAGGACTGCCCCGATACCTGCGCATTCCTCTACCACGTGGAAGACGGGAGATTGGTCGAGGTAACCGGCGATCCCGAGCACCCAATGACGCGCGGTGGGTTGTGCGTCAAGCTCAAGGATTACGCGGAGCACCACTACAACCCGGAGCGGCTGCTCCATCCCCTGAAGCGCGTCGGCCCCAAGGGGAGCGGCCAATTCGAGCAGATCACCTACGACGAGGCGCTCGCCGAGATCCGGCAGCGCTGGACCGACATCATCGCCCGCTACGGCCCGCAGGCGATCATGAACCACTGCTACCTGGGCAACCAGGGCACGCTCAACGGCCTCACCAGCGGCGACGCCTTCTTCAACCGGCTCGGCGCCACCATCGGCGAGAAGTGCTACTGCGAGTCGGGCTCCTCCACCGCCTGGATCATGACCGTGGGCCCGACCGGCGGGCTCGACGTGGAGAGCCTGGCCTACGCGAAGTACATCATCGTGTGGGGCATGAACATGATCAGCACGAACCTGCACGGCTGGCCCTTCATCCTGGACGCGAAGGCCAAGGGCGCCAAGGTCGTGGTGATCGACCCGGTGCGCACCCGGACGGCCAAGGCGGCCGACTGGCACATCCCGATCCGCCCCGGCACCGACGGCGCGCTGGCGCTCGGCATGATGCACGTGATCATCACCGAGGACCTCGTGGATCATGACTACGTGGAGCGGTACACCCTGGGCTACGAGGAGCTGAAGGCGCGCGCCCTGGAGTTCCCGCCGGAGCGGGTCGCCGAGATCACCGGAATCCCGGCCGACGACATCCGCCGGCTTGCCCGGGAGTACGCCACCACGCAGCCGTCGGCCATCCGCGAGGGAGTGGCGATCGAGCGCTCACCCGGCGGCGGCGACGCGGTGCGGCTGGTCAGCTCGCTGCCGGCGCTGGTCGGCGCGTGGCGCCACGTCGGCGGCGGCGCGGTGGAGATGCCGATCTGGGAGTTCCCCTTCAACTTCGACTTCATCCAGCGGCCCGACTGGATCCGGCCAGGCACCCGGGTGGTGAACGAGCTCGACCTCGGCCGGGCGCTCGCCGGCGAGATGGACCTCGACCCGCCGCTCATGTCGGTGTTCATCCACAACTCCAACCCGGTGTCCCAGCAGCAGAACGCGAACACCGTACGGCGGGGCCTGGAGCGCGAGGACCTGTTCACCGTGGTGAGCGAGCTGTTCCTCACCGACACCGCGCGCTACGCCGACATCATCCTCCCCTCCGCGCTCCAGGCGGAGCAGTACGACCTGCAGGTCACCTGGGGCCACCTCTACGTCATGCTCAACCAGCCGGCGATCCCCACGCCCGGCGAGTGCGTGTCCAACATCGACATGTTCCGCCGGCTGGCGAAGACGATGGGCTTCGAGGACGACTACTGGTCCCTGAGCGACGACGAGTATTTGAGCCGGGCGTACGACTGGAACGCTCCGGCGCTCGAGGGGATCACCCTGGAGAAGCTCAAGGAGCGGGGGTGGATGCGGCTCAACGTCGGCCTGCCCCACGAGCGGGCGCCGCACGCTGAGGGCAACTTCAAGACGCCGTCGGGCAAGTGCGAGTTCAAGGCGAGCGCGGCCGCGAACGGCAACTTCGTCGTCCCGGTCTGGCGGAACGGCTACACCGAGATGCAGTCGGGGGAGCCGGTGGACCCGGTGCCCAACTACATCCCGCCGACCGAGGTGGGCGGCAACGGCGACCTCGGCGCCCGGTATCCGATCGGGCTGATCTCGCCCAAGCCGCACGCGTTCCTGAACTCGCAGTACGCCAACGAGCCACTGCAGCAGCGCCGCATGGGCGAGCAGCGGGTGGTCATCCACCCGAAGGATGCCGCGGCCCGCGGCATCGCCACGGGCGACTACGTGCGGGTGTTCAACGAGCGGGGCGCCTTCGAGGGCGTGGCGGATCTGAGCGAGGACGTGATGGCAGGGATGGCGATGGCCAGCCTGGGCTACTGGCCGAGCCTGACGCGGAGCGGGTCGGCGGTCAATTCGACGACCTCCTCGCGGCACTGCAACCTCGGCGGGGCCGGCACCCAGTCGGACAACCGGGTCGAGATCGCGAGGATCTGACGTGCTCCCGGCCGTCGGGTTCGTCGGGGCCAGCGGGAGCGGCAAGACCACACTCATCTCCCGGGTGCTCCCGGCGCTCCGCGCCGAGGGGCTCCGGGTGGCCGTGCTGAAGCACGCACACTGCGGGTTCGACATGGACCGCCCGGGCAAGGACAGCTACCGGGTGCGCGAGGCGGGGGCGTCGGAGGTGCTCATCGCCTCGCGCAGCCGGTGGGCTCACCTGGGCGAGCTGGAGGGCGACCTCGACGAGCCGCCGTTCCGGGAGCTGCTGGACCGGTTCGACCCGGAGCGGGTGGACGTGGTGCTGGTCGAGGGCTTCGCGCGCGAGTGCTACCCGAAGATCGAGGTCTACCGGCCGGCGCTGGACGAGCCGCCCAGGTGCTGGCCGGAGGACCCGAGCGTGATCGCCGTGGCGACGGACGCGCCGCTCGCGGTGGCGCGGGGGGTGGGGCGGCTCGACCTGAACGCGCCGCTGTCGGTCGCCGCGTTCCTGCTGTCCCACCTGGCGGAGACCGGCGCGCTTCGGGCGGTTCGCGCGGGCTGAGATCGCGCGGGCACGGCGGCCTCAAAGCGGCCGGAACAGCTCCTCGAGTGCGAGGGTGAACGGCTCGCGCGCGCCCGCGGGATGCCACACGAGCGCTTCGGGCTCGACACGCGGGAAGTCGTCGGCCGGGGTCCAGACCTCGACGGCGTGCGCCTCGCCGTCCACCACCCAATAGAGCGGGACGCCGGCCTCACGGTAGCGCAGCCGCTTGACGAACCGATCGGCCCGGCTGGTGGACGGACTCAGCACTTCGGCGACGAGCAGCAGGGTCTGGATGCGGCTCCAGGTCAAGGTGCGGATCTCGTCGAGCGGCACCACGAAGACGTCGGGCTGGACCAGAACGTCCTGGCCCCAGGAGATGTCGGCCGGTGACTCCAGAAGAGAGCCGACCGGTTCCCGCTCGAGATACTTGCCGAGCGCCAGGCTCAGCCGCTGAACCACCACCTGATGCCAGGGCCGCGGTGACGGCGTCACCAGCAGCTCGCCGTAGACCACTTCGTAGCGGTTGCCGTCGTCCGGCAGCGCGCGGACCATCTCGGCAGTGTAGTAGATCGGGGCGGCCATACCCATACAGTCGTCTCGGCGGCGGGGAGGGCGCAAGAGGCCGGCATGGGCTACGATGCCCCCGTAGCCGGCAACGTGCGTCATCCGTGTCGCCCACCCCGGACCGATTCAGCGGCAGCTCAACAGCACGCTTCGGAGCGAGATCGCTCGCCCGCGATCTTGCGGGCCACATGCGGATTACGCCGACCCTGCCTGCGCCATGAACGCGTCACCGGCCTTCCGCAGCTCTTCCCGGGTCATGTCCTTGATCCGCTGCGAAATCCACCACTGATGCCCGAATGGATCCTCGACGCATCCGCTGCGGTCGCCCCAGAACTGGTCGGCGAGCGGCATGGTCACCTTGCCGCCGGCGTCCACGGCCCGCTTCCACCGGGCATCGACATCCGGACCGTAGATGAAGAATGAGGTGGACGTCCCGCCCAGGAGGCCGGGGCCGCGGGCACCGTATTCCGGCATCTCGTCGCCCATCATGATGTACGAGTCGCCGATCTTGATCTCGGCGTGCATGATCCGGCCGCCGGGACCCTCGAAGCGCGAGACCTCCTCCGCGCCCAACGCCTTCT
>JAICLE010000049.1 GCA_025927545.1 Gemmatimonadales bacterium | reverse complement strand
GTAACAGCTCCTTCAGCCAGCGCCTGGTCGTCGAATACAGCAGTAACTCGTGCCATGTGGTGCTCCTTCACTGTTCAGACTCAAGAATGTTTCAAGCACGCATGTATAGCACATTGGACGACTGGAGAGCGTGAGCAGGGTCACACAAAGACCGTGGAACCTTCCGGGCCCCGTTCCGTACGGGATCGCCGTCATGGACCGGGCAATGCAGAGTCCGAGCGCCACGTTGGACGGCCTGTCACTGGCGAAGATCAACTCCCCCATCAGGTACTACGACAGCGGACGCTGCCCCGCGTGGCGACCACCTACACCCTCGACGACCTGCACGAACATCTGGGCCAGCTGGTGGCGTATGCCCGGATGAACACGATCGTGCCGCCGTGGACCAGGAAGGGGTAGCGGTTACTTCACGAGCGCATCAACCGCGGCAGCGACATGGATCATGGTCGTGTCGAGAAGCGGGAGGGCTTCCGGTCCGGCGTCCCGCAGAAGGAGCGGCAGCTCCGTGCCCGCGAGGAGAATCGCTTCGACCCGCTCCTCCTCCCGCAGGCGGGCGATGATCGCGAGAATGGCCTGGCAGCTCTCGGGCAGGAATCGGTTCTCGAGCAACTCGCCGATGTAGATCCTGTGGATGACCGCTTGCTCAGCCTCGCTCGGTGCAACCAGCTCGACTCCGGCCCGGGCGAATACCTCCGGGAAAAAGCGCGCTCGCATGGTAAAGCCGGTGCCGAGCAACCCCACCCGTGCATACCCCAGACTTCGCACATGCTCGCAGGCGGCCTGCACGATGCTGAGCAGCGGAATCGGCGATCGGCGCTGGACTTCATCGAACACAAGGTGGGGCGTGTTCGCGGCGATGAGTGCGATCTCGGCGCCCGCTCGCGCCAGGCGTTCGACCGAGGCGGAAAGGTAGTTCGTGAGGCCGGACAGATCGTTCGCGTCCAGCATCGCGATGCCGCGGTTGACGTCGAGGCTGTCGATCAGGAGGTGCGGCGCGCTCCCGTCGGTCATCCGGGCGCGGTAGCCATCGAGGATGAACCGATAGTATTCGATCGTGGATTCCGGACCGATTCCGCCGACGATGCCGAGAGTTTTCACAAACGAAGACTGCTCACGCGTGCTTGACGGTGAGGGTCTCCAGCTCGTTCGCCACGTCGTCGCAGGCGTCGAGCGTGTCCTCGAGCTGGTCGTACAACGCCTTCCACCGGATCACCTCGATGGGATCGGGCGTGCCGGCGAACAGCTCCGTCACCGCGTCCTGCCAAGCGGCGTCCCCTTCCTGCTCGGCGCGCTTGATCTCCAGGCACCGCGCGAGGACCTCGTCGCTGCTGCGAATGTTACGGACCGCCATCTCGATCTCGCCGGCGGCCCGAACCACGATGCGGGCCAGGCGCACGGCCGGCTCGCGGCGCGCGGTGGCCTTGAGACTCACCGCCCGGCGCGCCACGCCGCCGATGAAATCCGCCACCAGGGCGAGCCGGGTGGACAGGAGGTGAATGTCCTCCCGGTCCATCGGCGGTATGAACAATTGGTCCATGTGGAGGTCGAGCTCGCGGGCCGCCTCGTCTGCCTCCCCCTGCAGGCGGCCGATGGTGACCACGGCCGCGGGCAGGCGCGCCGGGTCGTCCAGCGCCTGCTCCAGGAGGGTCGCCAGTGCCGTCAGTTGCGCGGCGATGGCGCTGAAGTCTTCGAAGAATCGACGTTCGTCGGGAAAGAGCCAGCTCACGGGCGCCTCGATGTGGGACCGTCCCGTTCCGGTTCGGCGGATCGCGGGATCCCTTCTATCCTACTCTACAATAGCCGGCGCTGCTCCTATCCCGCCGGCGACCACCCCGTGACCTTGGCCCACTCGCCCTCCACGCGGGCATCCGTCCCGGGCGAAATGCTCCGCCTCGGCGAGCGTGGACACGGTCACGCCGACCGCGCGCTCGCGCGTCGCCAGCCCCCCGACGTCAGCGGATTTCGCCGTCTTCATGTGGGGCCGGAGCCGGACGCCGAGCTCGGCGGCCCGGCGGATCATCCGGTCGCAGTTGCGCTCGAGCCGGTCGAGGTCGAGAAGCAGCGACGGGGTGGGAAGATCGTTCACCAGCATGGGTCTGGCGATCTCGCTGTTCGGTGCTACAATCGTTCGGGGCACGGGGTCAGCGTCGCCGGCACCTCCGAGTCAGCGGGCAGCAATTGCGTCTTCATCTCGCAGCCCGAGACCGTGGCCCGGGTGATCGTTGCCGCCGCCGTCGCCGCGCATCCCGCGGTTGCCTGACGCACCTGCCACAGACCCTCAGGGACATGACGATCAAGAGACTGGACCACATCAGCGTCGTCGTCGACGACCTTCCAGCCGCGATCGCTTTTTTCACTGCGCTCGGCATGGCGATCGATGGCAATATGCTGGTCGAGGGCTCGTGGGTGGACCGCATCAACGGGCTCGAAGGTGTCCAGGTGGACATCGTCATGATGCGGACCCCGGATGGGCGCGGGCGGCTCGAGCTGACGAAGTTTCGCCATCCGGAACTGGTCGAGATCCAACCGGCAATCGCACCGCCGAACGCGCTGGGCCTCCGGAGCGTCATGTTTGCCGTCGAAAGCCTCGACGACACGATAACTCGACTGCGCGCCCACGGCGCCGAGCTCATCGGCGAGGTGGCCCAGTACGAGGACATCTACAGACTCTGCTACATGCGAGGCCCCGCGGGCATCATCGTCGCGCTGGCCGAGGAACTGAAGCGTTCCCCAGCCTGAAGGCCCGGCTACCCGCGCCTGCGAGCCCCGCCCAGTGCGTAGACGTACGCTGCCACCGCGTGCAGCTGCTCCTTCGTCAGCGTTGCCCCGCCCATCGGCGGCATCACGCCCGTATGCTCCTTCGGCGCCGGTACGCCCTTCGCGATCGTCGCCTCGATCCCGGCCAGGCTCCCGTCGCTCCAGAGCCATTGATCGTCGGTCAGATCGGGGCCGAGCGGCGTGCCCTTCGCGTCGGCGCCATGGCACCCGACGCAGGTGGCGCCGCCCGCCAGCCCGTGGAAGACGCTGTCGCCCTGGGCGACCACCGGCGACTCGTCCGCGTTCGGGTTGAGCCCCTCCGGCGGCATCGCTGGCTTGGCCGCCGGCGCGCCCTGACTCACGGCGGGCGCGGAGGTGGATTCTGCCCGCGTCCGGCTCGCCATCGCCGCATCGCCGCGGTAGCTCACTCGCCAGATCCGCCCGCGCACGTCGTCCGAGATGTAGAGCGAGCCGTCGGGCCCGAATGCCACCCCTGCCGGACGATGCTCCGCCTGTCCCGGGTCCTTCACGCCGCCCGCGAACCCGTCGGCGAAGATCTCGTACTTCCCCGCCGGCTTGCCGCCGTCCATCGGCTGGAACACGACGTTGTACCCCTGCTGCGGCGCCGGCGCGCGATTCCACGAGCCGTGGAAGGCGATGAAGATCCCGCCCGCATAGCGCGACGGAAACTGCCGCCCCGACGTGACCGTCAGCGCGAGCGGCGCCCAGTGCGCCGGAAACCACGCCAGCGGGCCCTTCTTCCCGGCACACGGGCCGATCGCCGTGCCGCCGTCGCCGCCGTACTCCGGCGCGAGCACCAGCTTCTGCGCCGCGGTGTCGAAGTAGCACTCGGGCCAGCCGTACTCGCCGCCGCGCTCGATCACCAGCAGCTCCTCCGCCGGCTGCGACGCGCCCTCCGCCTGCGAGTAGAGCTTGGGCCAGTTCTCGAACAGTTGATCGCGGCCGTGCTGCGTGGCATAGACCGTCTTCCCGTTCGGGTCCACCGCGATGCCGTCGGCGTTCCGGATGCCGGTGGCGTACCGCTCGGCGGGCGAGAACCGCTGCCCCGTGCGGTTCGCGTCGTAGCGCCAGATCCCGCCGCGGGTCTCGAGCTCGGTGCAGGGCCGGTGCCCCGGCGAGCCCGCGATGCGGTTCTTGAGCTGGCACGCGTTGGTCGCCGAGCCGAGGTCCACGTAGAGGCCGCCCGCCGAATCGATCGCGAACGGGTGCATCGGATGGTCGCCCGTGAGCGGCAGGCCCTGTACTACGACCTCCGCCCCGCCGCTCGGCGCGAGCCCCTCGCCCAGCGGGTATTTGAGGATCTTGTCCTTCTCCTCGGCGTACACGTGCCCGTGGAAGACCGCGATCCCGGTCCCGCCCGCGCCGCCGCTCTGCACGCTGTCGCCGAACCGCACGATCTGGTCGGCCCGGCCGTCCTTGGTGGTATCGCGCAGGGCGACCAGGAACCCGCCCGCGTGCGGCTTGTCGTTGCCGTAGTACTTCCCGCTCCACGTGTTGACGTACACCACCCCGTTGGGCGCGACGGCCATGTGCCGCGCGTGGCCGAGGCTGTCGGCGAACACGGTGGCGCAGAAGCCGTCCGGCAGGGTGAGCCCGCCGTTGTCGGGCGCGCAGTCGCGGGCGGGTGCGGCGGCCGTCTGCGTCCCGCCGCCCGCGTCCTGGCGGTGCTCTCCGTTCCGGCAGCCCTGGACCGCGAGGGCGACGGCGATGGTGACAGCGGCTAGCGCCTTCATGGAGACCAGCTCCACAGCTCGAACCTCCCCGCTTCCATCGAGACGATACCCACGCGGCCCCGGCGCGCGTCCACGCTCGCGTCGGCCGGCGTCATCGAGAGCGGACCGATGCGGTGCACCAGCCGCCCGCCCTCGAGCGTCGAGACGGTGGAATCGTTCCAGCTCGTGATGAGGATGCGCCCGTCGCGCTCGACTTCCACGCCGTCGAAGCGCCCCTTTCCGCCGGCCACGCTGTCGGGCCCCGCGGCGCCGGGGCGCCACGCCTGCACCGCGTTGCCCTGGAACGGTGCGATGATCACGCGCCGCCCGCGCCCGTCCCAGCCGATCCCGTCGGGAAACACGAGCGCGGGGCTCTCGAGCGCGACGCTCACGCGGCGGTCGGCGCCGACGTGGTAGATACGGCCCGGCCCGACCGGAGCCATCTTGCCGTCGGGCCCGGTCCGGAGCCGCATGTCGCTCGCGTAGCTGCCGCCGTCGGGCCCGAAGTCGAAGTCATTGAGGAAGAGCGCGCCGGCGGGCGCGAGATCCACCGTGGCGAGAGGCTTGCCCGAGTGGGTATCGAAGCCGCGCAGCACGTCCACGTCGAGCACCCAGAGGGTGTCGCCCCGCACCCGCGAGCCCATGGGCGCATTGAGCGTCACACCCTTCTTGCCGCCCTGGATGAAACGGCGGTCCTGCAGCTTGCCGTCGCCGCTGATCCGCACGATGGCGCCGTTGCCGTCCTTGACGCCGGGATCGCCGCCGACGTCGCTCACGAAGTAGGAGTCGGTGGCGGGATCGTACACCACCGCCTCGGCATCCCCCACGTGATCCACGGCCGCCAGGCGCTCTGGGGCCGGCGTCTGCGCCCGCAGCGGTGCGGCCAGGACCAGACAGGCGGTCGCCGTGAACAGTTTCGTCGTGCGTCGGAACCCTCGGCTTCCCATCACGCGAAGGTGGACCGTGTGGGGATGGCGGGCTGTGACTGTGGTCACCACGGCTGGACGCCTGCCGGCGTCACCGTGACCGGGAACCGACACGCCGGGCCGGCCTTGCGCGCTAGTCACTACCTGTATATGATGCTCGTCATATGAGCGCCGCCACCACGAAACGCCCCGCGTCCAGCCGCAAGGAAGCCACCCACGAGCGCATCGTGGACACCGCCGCCCGCGCCATCCGACGCAGCGGCTACGACGGCACCGGTGTGGCGGAGATCATGAAGGAGGCCGGCCTCACGCATGGCGGCTTCTACGCCCACTTCGACTCCCGCGAGGGGATGCTCGCGGAGGCGGCCGACCGGGCGGGCTCGGACGGAATGGCCGTCCTGTTTCGGGTGGCCGCCGCGGCGCCGCCCAGGAAGGCGCTCGAGGCCGTGCTCCGCGCCTACCTCTCGAGGGAGCATGTGAAGGGCGTCGAGACGGGGTGCGCCATCGCCGCGCTGGGCTCGGAGATGCCGCGCCAGTCGCCCAAGGTGCGGCGGGCCGCCACCCGCCGGATCAAGGAGATGATCGATCTGGTCGGACGCCAATCGCCCGATTGGGGGCGGCCCGGGGCGCACGAGCGGGCGCTCGTCACCGTCGCCACGGCGCTCGGCGCCTTGGTCCTGGCCCGCGCCGTGGACGACCCCAAGCTCGCCGACGCGGTGCGCGAGGCGGCGCTCGACCACCTCACCCCGACAGACTGATACCCCAGGTACCGGTGTACCGGCGCCGGGCTGCGTACGCTCAATGATATGATGCTCATCATATAGAAATGTGGAACCGACCTCAATGGAAAGGGAGCAGGGTATGTCAGCCAATCAGACGCAGCAAGCTCGGCCCGTGGCGATCGTGACGGGCGCATCGGGAGGGATCGGAGAGGCGACCGCGCGGGCGCTGCACGCGGCCGGCTACCGGGTATTCGGCACCTCTCGCCGGCCCCCGGCGACGACGTCGCCCGGTGTCGAGTACCTGGCGTGCGATGTGACCAGCGGCGAGTCAGTCAAGGCCGCGATCGGCGAAGTGCTGTCCAGGTCCGGCCGCATCGACCTCCTGGTCAACAACGCGGGGGTGGGATTGATCGCGGGGGCGGAGGAGTCGTCGCTGGAGCAGGCCAAGTCCCTCTTCGACGTCAACCTGTTCGGCGTGATCCGCCTGACCCAGGCGGTGCTTCCGACCATGCGCCGGCAGGGGTCGGGACGCATCGTCAACATCAGCTCGGTCATGGGCCTGATCCCGGCGCCGTTCATGGCGCTGTACGCCGCGAGCAAGCACGCCCTGGAAGGCTATTCCGAGTCCCTGGACCACGAGATCAGAGGCTCGGGTGTGAGGGTCGTGCTCATCGAGCCCGCCTACACGCGGACGTCCTTCGAGGGGAACGTCTATCGGGCAGACCAGCAACTGGAGGCCTATCAGTCGGCACGAACCAACGCGGAGGGAGTCATGCGGGACGCGATGAAGGTGGCCGACTCGCCGGAGCTGGTCGCGAGCGCGGTAGTGAAGGCGTCCACCGAGACGAACCCGCACCGCCGCTACGCCCCCGGCCGGGCGGCCCGCCAGGTCAGTCTGCTCCGACGCTTCGTTCCCGCGTCGGCGTTCGACCGGAGTCTGCGGAAACAGATGCGCTTGCCCGCCTAGGTGACCCCGCGCCCCGCTTCGGTGTCTTCCGTGGTCAAGCAGTCCGTGTATCGGGTTCGCCGCGCATGAGTCCCAGATAGACCACGAAGCTCAACCCGAAGGTGACGAACCACGCATAGGAATACAGCCGGTCGAGGAAGTTGGGGTTCGCCACCGTCCCACCCGGCGTCACCACCGCCCGTGCGAATCCCGGAATCACCGGAACGACGGCGATCACGAATGCCGCGATCGCCCGCGGGTTCACGCCCCGGCGATAGGTGTAGGCCCCCTGCTCGCGAAACAGGTCGGCCACGAGCAGCCGCTGGCGCCGGACCACCCAGTAGTCGGCGATCAGGATCCCGCCCAGCGCCCCCATGAGGCTCGAGTAGCCCAGCAGCCAGGTGAAGATGTAGGCTGCCCCGTCGGCGTAGAGCTTCCAGGGGAACATCAGGATCCCGATCACCGCCGTAATGATCCCGCCGGTGACGTAGCTGATGCGCCTGGGGCTCAGGTTGGAGAAGTCGTTCGACGGCGACACGACATTGGCGGCCATGTTGGTCGTGAGCTGCGCCGCGAGCACCACCAGCGCGCCAAACACGATCGCGAGCGGACTGCCGATCCGGGCGATGAGCACCACCGGATCCCAGATCGGCTCGCCGAATACCACGATCGTGGCGCTGGTCACCGCGACCCCGATGAACGCGAACGCCGTCATCGTGGTCGGCAGCCCCAGCGCCTGCCCCAGCATCTGGGAGCGCTGGCTCCGGGCGTAGCGGGTGAAGTCGGGGATGTTGAGGCTCAGCGTCGCCCAGTAGCCGACGCTGGCGGTGAGCGCCGACGGGAACAGGGCCCGGAACGAGGCGCCCCGGCCCCGGAGCCGTTCCGACTCGGCGAGCAGGTGACCCAGCCCGCCGCCGGCGCGGACGGCCCAGAGCAGCAGCACGCCGCCCCCGGCGAGGAGCAGCGGCGCCGACCAGCTCTCCAGCTGCTTGATCCCCTCGGTGCCCTTGAGGATCACGGCCACCTGAATCAGCCAGAACACGGTGAAGGCAATGGCGGTGTGGCCCGGCACCATGCTCCAGCCGGCCCACCCGGCCAGGCACAGCGCGTCGAGCGCGAGCCCGCCGATCCAGGTCTGGATCCCGAACCACCCGCAGGCGACAATGGCGCGCAGGATCGCCGGCAGGTTGGCGCCGCGCACCCCGAAGCTCGCGCGGCAGAGCACCGGGAACGAGATGCCGTACTTGGTGCCGGCGTGCGCGTTCAACACCATCGGAACCAGCACGACGGTGTTGCCCAGGAGGATGGTGACCATCGCCTGCCACCAGCTCATACCCTGCGACATGAGGCCCGAGGCCAGCGTGTACGTGGTGATCACCACGCTCATGCCGATCCAGAGCGCGGCGATGTTGTAGGTCGACCACGTGCGGCGCTCGGGCGGCGTCGGGGCGAGATCCGGATTCCAGAGCGGGCTTCGGGTGAGGTCCTCCGCGCCGCGGTTACCCATCCGCCCCCGCATACCCCTCCGCCGTCTCGAATCCCGAGTGATACTCCGAAGCGTCGGGCCGGCGGATCTCCGACTGCGCCACGACCCGGTCGCGCCGGATGCCGCGGAAGTCCTCCACCCGAGTCCAGCCGTCGGCGGCGTGCCGCTCGAGGAACGCATCGAGTCCTGTCAGCAGGCGCCTGATCACGTTGGGCCCGACGGCTTGGTCGAGCATCGCGGCGGTGCACACCTGGACGGTGCCGCAGCCGAGCAGGATGTACGACAGCGCCTGGCCGAAATTGGAGATCCCGCCGATCCCTGAGAAGCTCCGGTCGGGAAAGGCCCGGGTCATCTGGGCCATCTTCGCCAGCGAGAGCGGCAGGATCGCCGGCCCGCCGAGGCCGCCGGTGGAGACCAGTCCGTCCACGTTGATCTCGAACTCGAGGCTGTCGAGGTCGATCGGGGGCAGGGAGGGGAAGGTGTTCGAGGAGGCGATCGCGTCCGCGCCGCCCCGGAAGCAGGCTCCGGCTTCGATCTCGATCTCCGCCGTCGTCGGGGTGAGCTTGCACCAGACCGGCACCTTGGCCACTTCCTTGACCGCTTCTGTCACGACGGAGCAGAGGCCCTCGTCCTTCCCGATGTTGGACCCCATGTCGCGCCGGTCCATGTGGGGACAGGAGAAGTTGAGCTCGAGCCCGTCCGCGCCGGCATCCTGGCACTCGCGCGCCAGCCGCTGCCAGTTCCTGAGCTCCTTGTCGCTTCCCGAGCCCGCCATGATGGACGCGATGAGGGCCCGGTCAGGGAACGCCTGCTTGATCCGGCCGATGCGGGGAAGCCACCAGTCGAGGACCTTGTCGGAGATGAGCTCCCAGTTCCAGGACGAGTGCAGCGCCGCCCCCGAGCGCTTCTTCATGGAGACGTGGGCGTCGTCGGGGGAGGTGCGCAGGAACTTGGCTTTCGCGCCGACGACGTTGGCGACCGGGTGGAGTCCGATGGTCTTGGTCACCACCCCGCCCCAGCCTGCCTCGAAGGCGCGGAGGATGTTGCTCTCCGACTCCGTCGGCGGGGCCGAAGAGAGGAGAAAGGGATTCTCGAACTCGATCCCGGTGAAGTTGACTGAGCGGTTGGCGGACATGTGGTGTTCCTTCCTTCGGCCCAGGGATTGAACGCGCCGTGGGTTCAGTCCTTCGGGTCCGTCATGACCACGAAGTCGCGCCGTTTCCGCAGCGGCACGAACGCCGGGTCGAGATGGATCCAGCCGGGCCACGCTCCCGCGTCGAGCGCCTCGCGGGTGCGCGCCACGGCGCTGTCGGGCCGGCCCCGCAGTACGGCCAGTCTGGCCCGATAGACCAGCGCGGACCAGCCCACCCGGGCCACCGGCTGCGCGGCGAGCCACCGATCGAGGCTGTCGGCGCGGGCCGTATCAGCTCGTTCGGCGGCGAGCGTCGCCAGCTCGCCCACCACATCCACGTTGCTCGAATCCTCCAGCAACAGACCGCGCGCCATCTGCTCGGCATCGGTCCGCGCCCCCGCCAGGTCCAGAGACCAGGCGGCCACCAGCCGCTCCTCGATCGTGGCGCGCTCGTCCGGAGGCCGGCTCCGGTACCAGGCCACCGCGCGCTGGGCCGCCTGGCGGGACGCGATCGTGTCGCCGTGCACCGCCAGCTCGCATCCCACCCACCAGGCGATCCACCCCGGCGTCGCCGAGTATTCGGGCCGACCGTTGGTGTACGGTCCGATGCCGAGGTCGTTCGCGGTTTCGACCGGGAGGGTGAGCGCGGTGTCGAGCACGGCCAGCGCCGCGCTGGGCCGGGACAGGGCCGCCAGCGCGGTGGCTTTGATCCACGCGCGGGTGAGCGGCGCACCCGGCGGCATCCGGCCGGACGTCGCCAGCTCGTCGCGATAGCGCCCGAGTGAATGCAGGGCTCCGCTGAGTCCGGCCCAATACGCGACGTGCGTCGTGTCGGTGCTCCAGGCCAGGTCTACCGTGGGGTCGATCCGCTGCAGCAGCTCCAGTTGCATCCTCGGGCGATTGGCCCAGCTCGCTGCGGCGGCGGCACTGGTCAGGTCACCGGGCGTGTCCGGGTCGAGATCGGCGCGCTCGAGCGTGAGCCGGAGCATCTCGTCGTTTCGGCCGTGGCACCTCGCGGCGATGATCCGGACCGTGAGCCGGTCTTTCCGGTCGAGTGGGGGCTGCCGCGCTTCCAGCGCTTCCCCGATGGAATCGCTGAGCGGGCAGCGGCTGTAGTTCGAGGCGGTCATGGCGGCGGCGAGGGCGGCGGGATTGAACGCCGTATCGCCGTGCGCCGCCGCGAGGAAGAGGCGTTCCGCCCGCGGGCCGTCGCCGTGCCAGAAGGCGTCCCATCCGTCCACGTAGTTCCTGTACGCCTCGAACGGCGGGACCTCCGGGCCGCGGATGTCCATGGTGGCGCGCACCTCGACCACGGATGCGACCGCGCTCATCACCCGCGACCGCAGATCGTCCAGGCCGATCACCGGATTGCCCGCGCTCGACCGGATCGGACCCACGACGGCCGCCAGCCGGCCGGTCTTCGGGTTGCTGATGTCTGCGTTGAAGAACAGGGTATCGCCGGAGCGGAAGTAGCTGCCCGCCACCAGGACCGTCGCGCCGGTATGGCGCGCGAGCGTAGCCGGGTCGGCCGCGCCACTGGCCGGAAGATGACTCTGCACGTACACCGCCCGCGGGTCCACCACGTCCACCAGCTCGGTCTGGATGAGGCCCTGCGAGAGCCAATCCTGCGCCATGCGCCCCACCGACGCGAGCGCCGAATCCCCGGTCCGGTTCTCGAACACCTCGACCAGCACCCGGGCGCGAGGGCTGACGGCCGGCCGATGGCCGGCGTGCATGCCGCGGGCGGCGAAGAGGCCGGCAACGGCGATCATACCTGCCGTCGCGGCCGCGAGGAGCCCGCCGCGCCGCCGCCGCGGCACCGGCGGCGAGGACGCCGGCAGGGAGGACGCCGGCGCGGGAACCACCGGCGATTCGGCGGGAGCGCTCGTTCGAAGGGCCGGCTTCCGACCTCCGTCTCTGATCCGCGAGGCCAGCGCCGCGGTCTCCCCGCTTGGCGTCGCGTCGAACTCCGCCGCGAGCCGGCGCGTGGCCGCGTCATATAATCGAAGGGCGCCGCCGGTGTCGCCGCCCCGATCGAGCAGCGTCATCGCCCGGCGGAGCCAGCTCTCGTCGCCAGGGGCGAGGGCGCAGGCGCGCTGGGCCCAGCCCGCGGCGCCCGGCAGGTTGCCGGCCTGCTCCTCCCGCTCCACCAATCCCGCGAGCGCCCGCATTACCAGCTCGCTCACCCTGCGCCGCTCCGTCGAGAGCCACTCCTCGAACGCCTCGCCGGCGTTGGCCACGTGCAGGCCCGCCAGCAGCTCTCCCCGGAACGCCTCCACCGCGTCCTGGTAGCGGCCCGCCGCCACCGCATCCGCCAGTCGCGTCACGTCGCAGGTGAGCCTGGCCGGGTCCAGGGCCACGGCATCGTCGCCCCGGGTCACGATGACCCCGTCGCCCAGTGCTTCACGCAGATGGTAGAGGGTGTTTCGGAGCGCCCGCCGCGCGGCGAACTGGTCCATCTCGGGCCAGAACATCGCAGCCAGGCTGTCGCGCCGGTGGTATCCGGTGCCGGCGCCGATGGCCAGGTAGGCCAGGAGCGCAAACCGTTTCGGCTGCGCGGGTAACGAGCCGAGCTCCCGGCCGTCCAGGCCGCGGACGCCATGTGGGCCGAGCAGACTCAGGTCGATCATGAGCGTGTCCGAATCTAGAGTCCGCTCCGTCGACCGGCAAACGACGCCCGGGTGACGGCTGGACGACGCACCCCGTCGCAGCTTCCCGCCCGAATCAGCGCTCCACCCATGCGGACGAGGAGGACCCGATGCACCGACTCAGCCTGGCCGTCGCGGGCGCAGCCGCGGTCGCGTTGCCGCTCGGAGCCTGCGGCGGTCGCGCCGCCTCGTCGCTAGGTCACGATCCGTGCTCGCTCCTGACCGGCGCCGAAGCCCGGCCCTACGTGGGTGGGCTCGCCAGCCCGCCCTACCGCTCGAGCGACGGGGCCGCGGATGCCAGAGGCGACGAGTGCACCTACCACGGCAAGGACGGCAGCCGGCTCACCCTTCGCCCGGAATGGGAAGGCGGGGAGCTCGTGGGCAAGGTGGTTCAGGGCATTCCCGACGCGCTCGGCGGGGTGCTCGGCAAGGCCGCGCCGGGGCTCGACAGCACGGCCCATATGGTGATGAAGCCGGAGAGCGGTGGCCCCTGGGACAAGGCGACCTGGATTCCGGGCGGGTCGCTCTTCGCCGGCAAGGGCTCCGCACAGGTCCAGGTGGACATGAGCGGTGCCAGCGGCAAGGAGAGCGACGCGCTCGCCATCGCGAGAATCGCCGTGCCGCGCCTCGCGCATCCGCTGGAATACGATGGCGCCAAAGCCGTGGCTCTCGCGCCCAGGCCGGCTCCTCATCCGCCGCACGCCTGCGACCTCGTGCCTCGGCCCGCGATCGAGGCCGCCATCGGTCCGCTCGACGGCGCGCCCGCCTCCGACACGCCGGAGACCGAATGCACCTGGCGGGTTCACAGCCCCCAGGGCGAGCGCACCTATGCGGTGGCATTCGTGTGGCAGGGCGGGGGGAAGAACTACCGCATGCTGTCGCACGGCATGTCCATGGTGGGCGGGATGGTGGGGGTGCCGGGCGGCGACTCGGCGCTCAACTCGATGAAGCTGCCGCCGAAGATGCAGTCCATGGTCGGCGGATTCATGAAGTCGCTCGCGGGCAGCGCGGAGGGCGGCGGCCCCGGCAGCGCGACCGGGGCCATCGGCACCGTCGGCTTCAGGACCGACACCACGCTCAAGGGCCCGTGGGACAACGCGGCGCTGCTGCACGGCACCCAGCTCGTCGCCGTGAAACACGACGTGTTCGTCGGCATGACCCTCACGTCGGCCGACTACGACCGGGCCAGGGCCCTCCTGAGCGCGATCTGCTCGCGGCTCTGATGCCGAAAACCACCAACCCAGGAAGCACCCCATGCACGTGCGACGGACGAGTACCGAACTGCTGAGGGCGCACCTCCGGCGCCTGGCCCCCGCGCTCCTGCTGCCGGCGCTCGCGTGTCCGGCCGCCCGCGCAGTGACCAACGACGTGATCGCGGCCCGCACCCGGGTCTACTACATCGCGGCCGACGAAGTGCCCTGGGACTACGATCCGGGCGGGCGGGACGAGATCGCCGGCCGGCCGTACGGCGATTCCGCCTTCTTCGCCGGCGCCAAGCCGTGGCCGGTCAGCACCGTCTACCGCAAGGTGCTCTACCGGGCGTACACCGACAGCACCTTCCGGACGCTCCAGCCCCGGCCGCCGGAATGGGCGCACCTCGGCTTCCTCGGCCCCGTAATCCACGCGGTCGTCGGCGACACGATCCGGGTGGTGTTCCGCAACAACGGGCACCGGCCCTTCAGCATGCACCCGCATGGCGTGTTCTACGAGAAGGCCTCGGAGGGAGCGCCGTACCACGACGGGGCCGGCGACGGGCGAACCGGCAACGGCGTGCCGCCGGGCGGGACCTTCGTGTATGTCTGGCCGGTGCCCGAGCGTGCCGGCCCGGGGCCCATGGACGGCAGCTCGGTCCTCTGGATGTACCACTCACACGTGGATGAAGCCCGGGACATCAACACCGGCTTGCTCGGCCCCATCATCGTCACCGCGCGCGGCATGGCCCGGGCCGACGGGAGTCCCCGGGATGTGGACCGCGAGATCGTCGCCGCCTTTGCCCAGGTGAAGGAGAACTACAGCTGGCTGGCGGACTCGAACCGCGCGGCCGAGCGCGTCCCCGGCGATTCGGCGCACTCGAGACCCATCCCCAACCCGTCGGAGACCGACGCGGGCTACCCCTGGTTCGTCAAGTTCACCGTCAACGGGTACATCCACGGGAGCCTGCCGCTCGCCGATCTGACGCTGCGGCAAGGCGAGCGGGTCCGGTGGTACGTCATGTCCTCGACCAACGATTTCGACGTGCACGCCCCGCACTGGCACGGCAACGACGTCCTCGTGGGAGGCATGCGAACCGATGTGCTCACGCTCTCGTTCATGGGCATGGTCGTGGCCAACATGGTGCCCGACAACCCGGGCACCTGGCTGTTCCACTGCCACGTGTCGTTCCACAACGCCGCCGGCATGGCGGTGAGGTATCGGGTCATGTCCTGACGGGGCGAACGCAGCGGGGTCGCCGGGTGGGAATGCTCGTCAAGCGGCGCTACGACTCCACGACACCACTGCACGGATTCACCGTCTGCCTATGCCGCCGACCGTGAACGGTCTCGTCTCGACATAGTGCCCGGCCGAGTCAGCGTCCTCCAGGCGGAGGCGAACCTGGTCGGACGACGCCACGCCGAACCCGGTGACGAAGCCGACCGGTACCTTCCAGACCAGGGACTCGGGCTGGGCGGGCGCACCCACCAGCAGCATGCCCTTGTCCTTCCCGCCCATGGCCGCGCCGAGATTGATGCGCATGCCGGCGGGGGCGGACCAGCGGATCACATAGGTGTCGCCCTCCACCAGCGTGTCGCCGGCTCGGGGAGAGAGGAGTGCGAGGGGACTGACGTCCCGGGCTGGTGAGCTGGCATCGGGGCGCTGTTGCTGCGTGCGGTCCGGACTACTGCGACAGCCCGCCGAAAGCAGCAGCGCGGCGGAGCAGAGCAGCGGGGCAGAGGGGGCAGTCATGAAGAAAGTCATGTAACGCGCGGGCTTGCTCCAGAGCACTTTCCGGGAAGCGACCCCTCGGCTGAAGACATCGGCAGGCTGAAGCAGTACGCCGGTGTCATTGAGAACGAGGTTGAAGTTCGGGCAAAGGAGCACCTCGTACGGGAAGACGGCGCCAAGGCGACACAGCAGGCGTACACCTGCGGGCCTGCAGTACCTGTCCTGAGCCGGCAGGCCCTCACTCCCCGACCGCTGCCGGCAGGCTGAACAGCCGGTTCCGGACGGCGTCGAGCTCCCGATCCGGCAGCACCCGCGAGAGCGTCGTCAAGAGCCGCGCATGCTTGCCCACCACGTAGCGCGGCCGCGGATTGGGCGTCGTGAGGGCCTGAAGTACCACCCGCGCGACGACCTCCGGCGGACTGCCGTCCCGCTCCATCGCGTAGGCCC
This sequence comes from Gemmatimonadales bacterium, assembly GCA_025927545.1. Lineage (GTDB taxonomy): Bacteria > Gemmatimonadota > Gemmatimonadetes > Gemmatimonadales > GWC2-71-9 > CAVVWJ01. Next base: position 5,852 of record JAICLE010000049.1, on the reverse strand, counting down.
GCCGGGTGAACGCCCGCCACATGGCCCCGTAGCGCTTTGCCCCTTCCGGGGGGAGCTGCGCGATCCGTCCCTCGACATCGCCCAGCGTCTTCTCCACGGCCGGCGTGTTGATCGCCCCCGGCTCGATGGTGCACACCCGGACGCCGAACGGCCGGAGCTCGAGCCGGAGCGCATCGCTCAGGATGCCCAGCGCGCTCTTGGCCGCGCCCAGCGCGCCACCGAAGGGCATGGCGATGTGCGCGCCCACCGAGCTGATGTTCACGATTCGGCCCCGCGCCTGGCGGATGAGGGGCAGGAACGCCTGGATCACCGCGACCTGCCCGAACACGTCCACCTCGAACAGCCCGCGCAGCTCGGCCGGTGTGACGTACTCGATTGGCCCCGCCATCCCGACCCCGGCGACGTTGACCACGCCGGTCAGCGGCCCGCGCTCGAGCCGCCGGGTCACCTCGGCCGCCGCCGCGGCGATCGAGGCGGCATCGGTCACGTCGAGTATGATCGGGACCACCGCCTCACCGGCCTCGGCCTGGAGCGCGGCGCCGTCCGCCGGCTTCCGAACGCCCGCGAATACCCGAAACCCGCTCCTCGCGAGCAACAGCGCCGAGGCTCGGCCGATGCCGCTCGAAGTGCCGGTGATCACCACGCCGCCGCTGTCGCTCCTGGTTCGATGCTCGTTCGACATCGCGTTTCCTCCTGTGTCTGCCGCGGGAACTTCGATCGGGTTGTGGGGGTGGGACGCCGGGCACTGGGGTGCGGTCGCGTGCCCCGCGCCCATCACGCTGCCTGGCTGAGGGGCCGGCCTTCGAGCGATCGCCGCCACGCGGCCGCTCATCGTGCGTCCCGGCTGGCTTTGATCATCGCGACCGAGGGATGAACTCGTTCGACCCAGCCCCGAATCTCCGGCGGGAAGATTGATCCGGTCTTCCGGCTGATCGAGACCTGGAATCCGTTCTCGCGCAGCAGCTCGACCAGCGCCGCTTCATCGGCCGTGGCTCCGGCGCCGGTGCCATGGAACTCCACGCCCAGCGCCTGGACGAGGTGCAGCTGCGGCTCGATCGACTTCATCACTTCCGCTTCCATCCCTTCGATATCGAGCTTGAGATAGTCGATCGGTCCCGTGATGTGGTCGGCCAGGGGGACCGTGTTCACCAGGATCCAGTCTCCTGATCGCTGGGTGCCCCACTCCTGGCGAAGCGAGTGGGCGGAGGCCATGGGGGTCGCCGCGCCGAACTCCCCGAAGAAGCGGGCCGTGCCGCGGGTGGACGAGACCGCGACGTTGAGCAGCCCGACGCCTTCGAGCCCGTTGGCGGTGACATTGGTCTGCAGCAGCTCAAAGCTTCGGGGATCCGGCTCGAACGCCGTGATCCGGGCCCTCGGGAACTGTCGCTTGAACCAGGCGACGGAAAGGCCGATATGGCTTCCGCAATCCAGGATGGTTGGTGCGCTCGTGGGGGCGGCGAACGCATATTCGCCTCCCTCGAAGATCTCCCGGGAGATGAGCGCGAATTCATCCCGGTTCCGGTGCTGGAAGGTGAACCCCTCCCACTCGGTCGTCTCCGTGCGATCAGCCGCGGCCATGAGCGTCCCGCGGGCGGCCGCGCATCAGCGCCAGGTACGCCACGAAGCTGATGGCGAAGGTGACGAACCAGGCGTAGGCGTACAGCCGATCGAACAGGTCGGAGTTCGTCACGTGCCGCCCGGGATCGTCGCCGAGTCCCCATGATTGCTGGCGGAATCGGTGGGCGGGGCGGAGGAGAGGAGGAAGCGGTTCGGGAAGCGAAACCCGGTGAGCTCCACCGATCGAGTGGCCGCCATGTCACGCTCCTCGCGCTGCTCGCCGTTGTCTCCTGCGCTTCGCCCAGGGGTCTGCCGGCACGACGACGCGGACCTGGCTTCCGACCTCGGGGAGTCTTACAGGATGGCCCACGCGGGCGAACATAGGGAAAGATTGGATGGGGCGCAAACGTGTCCGCCCTCGGCACGGAGGGTGAAAAAGCACCGTCTCCCGGTCCCACCGCCGGCCTCTCACTTCTGCATTCCGGCCGGCGCGGGGGTCCGCGGCTACTCCCGCTGGCCCCCCGCCTCCTTTCGCCCCATCTTCCACCGTCCCCATCCAAGCCGAGCGAATGACCGAGCCGGTGTCCCGCCTGGACGGCGTACTCGCCGACCGCTACCGCATCGAGCGGGAGCTCGGCCAGGGCGGCATGGCGACCGTCTATCTGGCTCAGGACCTCCGCCACGACCGCAAGGTCGCCATCAAGGTCCTGCGGCCCGAGCTCGCCGCCGTCATCGGCGCCGAGCGCTTCCTGCGCGAGATCAAGACCATCGCCACGCTGCAGCACCCCCACATCCTCGGCCTGATCGACAGCGGCGAGGTGAGCGGCACCGCCTGGTACGTGATGCCCTTCGTCGAGGGCGAGAGCCTCCGGGACCGGCTCCGCCGCGAGAAGCAGCTCCCCATCGGGGACGCGGTCCGGCTCGCCACCGAGATCGCGAGCGCGCTCGATTACGCCCACCGTCACGGCGTGATCCACCGCGACATCAAGCCGGAGAACATCCTGCTGCACGACGGCTCCGCCCTGGTCGCCGATTTCGGCATCGCCCTCGCCGTCTCCAGCGCCGGCGGCAGCCGGATGACGGAGACCGGCATGTCGCTCGGCACGCCGCATTACATGTCGCCCGAGCAGGCGATGGGCGAGCGCGAGATCACCGCCCGCTCCGACGTCTACGCACTCGGCTGCGTGACCTACGAGATGCTTACCGGCGACCCGCCGTTCACCGCCAGCACGGCGCAAGCGATCATCGCCAAGGTGATGACCGAGAAGCCGGCCTCCATTCGACGGCAGCGCGAACGCGTGCCGCAGGAGGTCGAGGACGCCGTCCTCACCGCGCTCGAGAAGCTCCCGGCAGACCGGTTCGCCACCGCCGCCGAGTTCTCGGCGGCGCTCAAGGGAGGCGGCGCCGGCAGCGCCGGGGTGCGGTCCGTTCCGGGCCGCCCCGAAGCACGCGCGAGCCGTACGCCGCGCGTCGCACTTGCAGCCGGAGCGCTGGCGCTGCTGGCCCTGGGCCTCCTCGCCGGCCGCTGGCTCTGGGGACGCGACACTCCGGCCGGCGTCACCTTCCTCCAGCGAAGCTTTCGCGACGAGGCGATCTACCACGCCCGCTTCGCGCCGGACGGCCGGACCATCGTCTACAGCTCGGCGGCCGAAACCAGCGCTCCCGATGTGTTCGTCATCCGTCCCGACTATCCAGCGCCGACCCCCCTCGGCCTCACCGGGACGCACCTGCTCTCCGTGTCGTCCAGGGGAGAGCTGGCCGTCCTCGTCCGCGCCGAATTCCTGCGCCACCGACTGTTCCAGGGGACGCTGGCACGCGTCCCGCTCGGTGGTGGCGCACCCCGCGAAGTGCTCGACAGCGTGCGCGAGGGCGACTGGTCGCCCGATGGCACCGAGCTGGCCATCATCCACGACGTGGGCGGCCGGGACCGTCTCGAGTTCCCCGTCGGCAAGGTCCTGTACGAGGCCTCCGGCTATCTGAGCGATCCTCGCGTCTCGCCTGACGGCCGGCACGTCGCCTTCGCCGAGCACCCGTTCCGCTGGGACGACCGGGGCACGGTGAAGATCGTGGATCGCGCCGGGAAGCCGACGGCGGTCACCCCGGGATACCCGGCCATCGAAGGGATGGCGTGGCGGCCCGGCGGTGACGAGGTGCTGTTCTCGGCGTACGACAGCAGCGCTGGGTATGTCGTTCGTGGCCTGACCCTCGGCGGGCGCTTGCGGGTTGCGGTGACCGGTGCGGGCCTCCTCACGGTGCACGATGTCTCCCGCAGCGGGCAGGTGCTCCTGACCCGCGATGACACGCCGTTCCGGTTGCGGTTACGCGGGCCGCACGCGTCGCGCGAGCTCGACGTCTCCTGGCTCGACGTCTCGCTGGGTCCGAAGCTCTCGCGCGACGGCTCGTTGCTGGCATTCACCAACGGCGGCGCGGATGCCGGCGTCAACTACGACGTCATGCTGCGGGCCACCACAGCCGGCGGCCAGGCGGCCCGCCTGGGCGAGGGAGAGGCCGCCGCGTTCTCGCCCGACGGGAAGTGGCTCCTGGCCTCCGTCCCCTCGACGCCGCCGAGGCTGGTCCTGTACCCCACGCGGACGGGAGCCGAGCGCCCGATCCCCATCGGTCCGTTCGAGTCGATCGGCTCGGCCGACTGGTTTCCCGATGGCCGGTCGATCCTGTTTTGCGGCAACCGGGTGGGTGAGGCCTCCCGCTGCTACGTCCAGCCGCTGGCGGGCGGTACCGCGCGGGCGGTCACGCCGCCCGGCACCAGCGCCGGATACGTCTCGCCGGATGGGGCAGAGGTGGTGGCGTTTGGTCCGTCGCTGGGCCACCGCCTGTATCCCGTTTCCGGAGGGAGTGGCACCGGGAAGGAGATTCCCGGGCTCTCGTTCGCCGATCAGATCGTTCGCTGGAGCCCTGACGGGCGGGCGCTCATCGTCGGACGTACGACCTCCGCAACCATGGACCGGGTGGACCTCGCGACCGGCCGGCGGCAACCGCTCGTGACGCTCGGCACGGAGCCCCCGGGCGGTCGCTGGCGGCTCACCTTCTTCGCGGTGGCGGACGATCCACGCGTCTACGCCTATGTCGCCGCGGCGTATCTCTCCGAGATCTTCACCGTGGATGGCGTGCGCTGAGCCGGGCTGGATGAAGCTGGCATGACGAATCTCTGCCCGCGGCCGTCAGGCGAGCAGGTCCGTCCGCACCTCCGCCGGCGACGTACATCCCGCCAGCGCCAACGCCAGATCCACCTCATCCCGAAGCAGCTCGAGCACCCGCGCGGCGCCCGTCTCGCCGCCCACCGCCAGTCCCCAGAGTACTGGACGCCCGAGCAGCACCGCCCGCGCGCCCAGCGCCAGCGCGATCAGTACGTCGGTGCCCCGGCGGACTCCGCCGTCCATCAGCACCTCGAGCCGGTTGCCGGCCGCCGCGACGACGGCGGGGAGCGCGTCCAGCGACGCCACCGCGCCGGCGAGCTGGCGGCCGCCGTGATTGGAGACCACGACCGCGGCGGCCCCTTCGTCCGCCGCGCGCCGCGCATCGTCCGGCCGGAGCACGCCCTTGAGCACGAGGGGCAGAGGGCTGAGCCCGCGGAGCCATCCGAGGTCGCGCCACGTCACCGAGGGATCGGACGTGACCGCAAAGTGAGCGGCGAGACTCGAGTCGCCGGCATTCCGGTGCGCCAGCATGGCCGCGCCGACATCGGGGGAGAAGTTGCCCAGGCCGAGATGCGGAGGGAGCCGGAGACCGTGTCGCACCGCGCCCTCGCGCCGGCCGAGGAGGGGTGCGTCCACCGTGACGACCAGCGCCTCGTATCCCGCCGCGGCGGCGCGAGCCGCCAGCTCGGCGGTGACCCCGCGGTCCCGCTGCACGTAGAGCTGGAACCACTGCGGCGCGGCCGGCGCCGCCGCGCGCACCTGCTCGAGCGACAGGTTGGACAGGGTGCTCACGCAGAGCACCGTGTCCATCGCGGCGGCGGCGCGCGCGGTGGCGGCCTCGCAGTCGGAACAGGCGAGCCCGTGGAGCGCCATCGGCGCCACCAGCACCGGCCACCCGACCGGGCGGCCCAGCACGGTGGTGGCGAGCGAGCGGCGTTCCACGTCCACCAGCACTCGCGGCAGCAGCCGGTGGCGCTCGAACGCCGCGCGGTTTTCCCGCAGCGTGCGCTCGTCGCCCGAACCGGACCTGAAGTAGTGCCAGGCCATCGTGTCGAGGGCCGCCGCGGCGGCGCGCTCGGAGTAGGCGGGGTTGTTGGGGTGGGGGGGGGGGGGGTCGAGCGGCCTGGCGCAAGATGGGGG
>JAICLE010000088.1 GCA_025927545.1 Gemmatimonadales bacterium | reverse complement strand
TGGCCGTGGACCGCGAGCCCGATCCCGGACCCCCACCCCAGCCGCGCACCTCCGCGTCGGCCGCTATGACGCGTTCGAGCGTCACCGCGGCGGCGAGCAGCCGCTCGTCGGCGAAGAACGGCGCGATGAGCTGGGCCCCGACCGGCAGCCCTTCGCTCCGGCCGGCCGGGAGGCTCAAGGCGGGCAGTCCAGCGAGGCTGATGGCGCACACGAACACATCCGCCAGATACATGGAGACGGGGTCCGCCGTCTTTTCTCCCGCACGAAACGCAGGCGTCGGCGTGGTCGGGGTCAGCAGGAGGTCGAAGCCGCCCTCGAACACGCGGCGGAAGTCGTCGGCGATGAGCGCACGTACCCGCTGAGCCTTCCGGTAATAGGCGTCGTAGTAGCCGGCGCTCAGAACGTACGTCCCCACCAGAATGCGGCGCTGCACCTCGGGCCCGAACCCCTGGCCACGCGTGGCCTGATAGAGCGCGCGAATGTCGCCGGCGGGCCCGACGTGCCGCGGGCCATAGCGGACGCCGTCGTAGCGCGCGAGGTTGGCCGCGGCCTCGGCGGGCGCGACGATGTAATACGTCGGGACGGCGTAGGCCGAATGGGGGAGCGAGACCTCGACCAGCTCGGCGCCGAGCTCCCGGAGGGCCGCTCTGGTCCGCTCCATCGCCGCGGCGACGCCCGGGTCGAGGTCGGCCGGGAAGTATTCGCGTGGCAGACCCACCCGGAGGCCGCGGAGATCGGCCAGCGGCTCGGGCACATTCATCGGCGGCTGATCGAGAGTGGTGCTGTCGAGCGGATCGTGGCCGCTCATCGTGCTGAGGACGCCGGCGGCGTCGGCCACGGTGCGGCCGAAGGCCGAGATGCAGTCGAGCGAGGAGCCGAAGGCCGCCAGCCCGTAGCGGCTCACCCGGCCGTAGCTCGGCTTCACGCCTACCACACCGCAGAAGCTCGCCGGCTGCCGCACGGACCCCCCGGTCTCGGAGCCGAGCGCCGCGGGTACGACCCCGGCCGCGACCAGCGCGGCCGAGCCGCCGGACGAACCGCCGGGCACGCGGCTCGGATCCAGCGGATGCCGTACCCGGCCGAACGCCGAGTGCTCCGTGGACGAGCCCATCGCGAACTCGTCCATGTTGGCCTTGGCGGCCACGAGCGCGCCGGCGGTGCGCAGCCGGCGGATGACGGTCGCGTCGTAGGGCGAGGCGTACCCCTCGAGGATCCGCGACGCGCAGGTCGTCGGCATGTCGGTGGTGACGATGTTGTCCTTGACCGCGATCGCCACACCGGCCAGCGGGCCGGGCGCGGGCATCGCATCCACCCGGGCGGCTTCAGCGTCGAGTTGTCCCTGGGACCAGTGGAGCGTCGCGTTCAGTCCGGCCGCATCGGCCGCGGCCAGGCGCTCGCCGGTGGCCCGGGCGAGGGCCACGGCGCTCACGACTCTTCCATGGCGCCGAGTCGCGGCACGAGGAAAAAGCCGTCGGCGAACTCGGGCGCGAACGCCGCCGGCGGGCGCGCCAGCGGCACCGAGCCGGGCACATCCTCGCGGAGGGCCACTTCGCGGGGGCCGGGAAGGAACAGGTCCGCGGCCCCATCGACCGGGACCTGGTCCAACCGGGCCACGTAATCCACGATGCCATTGAGCTGGGCGACCAGGCGGTCGAGGTCGGCCTCGTCGACCGCGAGCTCCGCCAGCCGGGCCACGTGGAGGATCTCGTCCCGGCCGATGCTCATGCGCTTTCCCATTCCCGCTCGAGTCCCGCGTACGCCACGAGCAGTTGCTTGACGCCCACCTCCACATCATCGAAGGCCACCGATACCTTGAGATCGCGGCCGGTGCCGGTCAGCCCCTGGATGGTCCCGCCGCCGAACCGACGGTGGCGGACGCGCTCGCCCTTGACGTAGCGCGGGGCGTCCTGGGAGAGCTCTTCGGTCGGGCGGTCGGACGGTCGGACGGTCAGTGATGCACCCGACCGCCTGCCCGGCTGCTGCCCGCCTGCCCGTCCGACCGCCTGCCCGCCCGTCCACCCCGGCGCCCACAGCGCGGTCGTCCGCCGCTCGTCCAGGATGGCGGGCGGGAGCGCGCGGAGGAATCGGGACGGGATCCCCGGGCGGAGCTCGCCCCCGCGGCGCCGCGCCCGGGCCCAGGTGAGATAGAGCTTGTCCTTGGCGCGGGTCAGGCCGACGTAGCAGAGCCGGCGCTCCTCCTCGAGGCCGTCCGGCTGCTCCTCCGCGCGGGCGAGCGGGAAGAGTCCGTTCTCGAGCCCCGTCAGCACCACCACGGGCCACTCGAGCCCCTTGGCGGTGTGCAGGGTCATGAGGGTGACGCCGTCCTCGCGTCCGACTACGGTGTCGCCCGACGAGAGCAACGCCGCCTCCGCGAGGAAGCGCTCGAGCGGCGTTCCCTCCGACTCGTCCGTCACCACTTCGGACCAGTTCGCGGCGCTGGCCAGCAGCTCGCGGACGTTCTCCCACCGGTCGGCGCCCTCGGGGCCTTCGGCATGCAGCAGCGCCTCGTAGTCGATGGCGCGGATCAACTGCTCGAGCACGTCCGCCGTCGGCAGGTGCCGCGCGCGCTGGGCCAGTCCGTCGATCAGCCCCGCGAACGCGCGAAAGGCCTCGCGGAGGTTGGGCCGGAGCTCGGCGATGCCATCGGACGCGCGCGCGGTATCGAGCAGCGGCTTGCTCCACTGCGCGGCCGTCCGGCCGAGCGTTGCGAGGCTGGTATCGCCGAGCCCGCGGCGCGGGACGGCGACCGCGCGCAGAAACGCCTCGTCATCAGCGGGATTGGCGATGAGGCGGAGATAGGCCAGCAGGTCCTTCACCTCGCGGCGCTCGTAGAAGCTGATCGCGCCGATCAGGCGATAGGGGACGCCGGCCCGGCGGAATCCCTCCTCGAGCGCCCGCGACTGGGCGTTGGTGCGATAAAGCACGGCCATCTCGGCGTAGCTCCAGTCACCGGCCGCGCTCCGGCGCTCGAGCTCGCGTACGACCCACTCCGCCTCGTCCCGCTCGTCGGCCGCGGCGACGAGCGTGACGGCCTCGCCTCCGCTCCGTCGGGTCGTGAGCGTCTTGCCGATGCGCCCGGTGTTCTCGGCGATGACGCCGTTGGCGGCGTCGAGCACCACCTGGGTGGAGCGATAGTTCTCCTCCAGCCGCACCAGCCTGGCGCCGGAAAAGTCCTTGAGGAAGTCCTGCATGTTGCGCACGTCCGCGCCGCGCCAGCCGTAGATGGACTGATCGTCGTCGCCCACGGCGCAGACGTTTCCATGCGCGCCGAGCAGCCGGATCAGCTCGTACTGCGCCCGGTTGGTGTCCTGAAACTCGTCGACCAGGATGAAATTGAACCGGGCCTGATAGGCGCGGAGCCGGTCCGGATGCTCCCGGAACAGCGCGAGCGGATGCAGCAGCAGGTCGTCGAAATCCATCGCGTTCGCGGCCTTGAGCGCCGGGCCCATGGCCGCGTAGACGTCGGCCGCCACCTGGGCCAGGCGATCGAACTGCGACACGCCCACCGCGAGCTCCGCCGGCGGAGCCATGCGGTTCTTGGCGCCCGAGATGAGCGACTGCACGGCGCGCGGGGGAAACAGCTTGGTCGAGTGGCCGCGCTGGTCCATGAGCCGCTTGATGAGGCTCAGCCGGTCGTCCTCGTCGTAGATGGTGAACTGGCGCCCGAAGCCGAGCAGCTCGGCCTCGCGCCGGAGCAGCCGCGCCGAGAGCGAGTGGAAGGTGCCGATCCAGAGGCCGGACGGGTCGCGCTCGAGCAGCCGCCCGATGCGCTGCTTCATCTCGCCCGCGGCCTTGTTGGTGAAGGTCACGGCGAAGATCCGCTCGGGCGGCACGCCGTGGCGGTCGATGAGCGCGGCGATGCGGGCGGTGAGCACGCGCGTCTTCCCCGAGCCCGCGCCGGCGAGCACGAGCAGCGGCCCGTGGACGTGCTCCACGGCCTCGCGCTGGGCCGGGTTGAGGGCGTGCTCCAGGCTGGAGGTGGGCGTCTCGATCACGCGGTTTCCGCCAGCGGCAGGCGAATCACGAAGGAAGCTCCCTTTTCCGAGGGCTCGAGCATCAGGGTTCCGCGATGGGCGTCCTCCACCACGCGGCGCGCGAGCGCCAGGCCGATGCCCCAGCCGCCCGGCTTGGTGGTAATCCCCGGCTCGAACAGGCTGCGACGGATTTCGCGGGGGACGCCGGGTCCGTCATCGATCACCCGGATTTCACCCATTCCCTGCTCGGCGCCGACTCGCAGAATAATCGTCCCGGCGCGGCCCTGCAGGGCGTCGATCGCGTTCTTGACCAGCGCCTCGAGCGTCCACTCGAGCAGCACCGCGTCGCCCACGACCATCGGGCCCATGCCCGGGGCTTCGAGCCGGAGCTCGATCGGATTGGCGCGCCGGGGAAGCCGGTGCTCGAAGTAGCCGGCCACCCGGCCGCCGAGGGCGCCGAGGGCCACGGGCTCGCGCTTGGCCGGATTGCCGATGCGCTCGAACCGCTGGGCCACCCGGTCGAGCCGGTCGGCATCGGCCGCGAGGTGCTCGGCCAGGCCGGGCGGTGATCCCGGCCGCGAGCGGACCCGCTCGATCCAGCCCTGCAGGCTCATGAGCGGCGTGCCCATCTGGTGGGCCGCCTCGCGCGCCATGGCGACCCAGAGCCGGTCGCGCTGCGCCGCCATGGCGCTCCGATAGGCGAAGATGGCGACGGCGACCATCACGGCGATGGTGAGCCCCTGCAGGATGGCGAGCGCCGTCAGGTTCCGCTGCGCCGGCAGCGGGCCGTAGTGCACCGTGCCGATCATCTCGTCCACGATGGGCGGGTTCCACCGGTCGAGCCGCGCGGCGTACTTCTTCACGCGCGGATCGTCGAGCGGCGCCGCGAACGGCAGGTTGGCCGCGGCCGTGACCCGCCCGCTCCGATCGGTGACCACCAGCGGCAGTCCCAGCGCCCGCACCTGGGCGCCCAGCCGCAGCAGCGCCTCGGCTTCGGCGCCGGGACGCGGATCGTTCAACCCGCCGAACACCCCGGAGTAGAGCCGGCTCGTGGCGGTGGCGTCGGCCTTGAAGTGGCGAAGTACCAGCAGCCCGGAGCCGAGGCTCAAACCGGCGAGCAGCCCCACGAGCACCACCGCCAGGGTCGGCGCGAAGCGCTGGAGCCGCTCCCTACGCACGCGGGACCAGACGGTCCACGCCGAGGTACGGCACCAGTGCCTCCGGCACCCGCACCGACCCGTCGGCCGCTTGGTAGTTCTCCAGGAGGGCGATGATGGTGCGGGGGAACGCGACGCCCGAGGCGTTGAGCGTGTGGACGAATTCTGGCCTGGCCCCCGCCGCGGGCCGGTACCGGATGTTGGCGCGCCGGGCCTGAAAATCGGTGAAGTTGCTCGAGCTGGACGCCTCGAGCCAGCCACCGATGCCGGCCGCCCACACCTCGAGGTCGTATGTGCGCGCGCTGGCGAAGCCGAGATCGCCGGCGGCGAGCTCGAGCACGCGGTAGGGAAGCCCGAGCCGCCGGAGCACCGTCTCCGCGTGGCCGGTCATGCGCGCGTGCTCCGCCTCGGCGTCTTCCGGGCGGCTGAAGCGCACCAGCTCCACCTTGTCGAACTGGTGCACCCGGATGAGCCCCCGCGTGTCCTTGCCGTGCGCGCCCGCCTCCCGGCGGAAGCAGGGCGTCCACGCACAGTAGCCGCGAGGCAGGTCGGCGGCGTCGAGGATCTCGTCCCGGTGAATGTTGGTGAGCGGAACTTCCGCCGTGGGGATCAGGAAGAGATCGTCCGAGGGAACCGCGTAGAGGTCGTCCTCGAACTTGGGGAGCTGGCCGGTGCCCACGAGCGACGCGCGGTTGGCCAGGTACGGCGGCGCGATCTCCTCGTAGCCATGCTCGCGGGTGTGCAGGTCGAGCATGAAGCCGCTCAGGGCGCGCACCAGCCGCGCGCCCGGGCCGCGGAAGAGCGGAAACCCCGAACCGGCGAGCTTCGCGCCCGCGGGGAGATCGAGGATGCCGAGCGCGGCGCCGAGCTCCCAGTGCGGGCGGGGGGCGAAATCGAACGTCGGCGGCTCGCCGCAGGTGCGGACGACACGGTTGGCTGCGGCATCGCCGTCGGGCGTATCCTGGGCGGGGAAATTCGGCAGCGCCAGCACGCGCTGGTCGAGGCGGGCTTCGATCTCGCGGAGCTCGGCGTCGAGCCGCTTCACGTCCTCGCCCGACGCCTTGAGCCGCGCCATCAGCTCGTCGGCCGCCTCGCCGCCGCGCTTCAGCCGCGCGACCTCCTGGCTCGCCGCGTTGCGCTCGGCCTTGAGCGTCTCGACGCGCACGACTCGTTCGCGCCGCTCGCGATCGAGTGCCAGGATGTCGTCCAGCAGCGGCCCCACTGCTGGGTCGCACCGCCGCAGCAGCGACGCGCGGCTCCCCTCCGGATCCTGGCGCAGGCGCTTGATGTCGATCACGAGGACGCTACTTGTCCGGCAGGCCCGGATCGAGGTCCTTGAACCCGCAATTTCGATCGGCCAGCACCTGGAAGGTGACGGTGCTGTCCTGGAAGCTCAGGATCTGGAGCTTGCCGTAGAGCGGCACGCCCAGGCTGGTGCACACCACGCGGGAGCGCACGAGGTAGCGCTCACCGAGCTCGATCGGCACCGCGGAATCGCTCACATAGCCGTTGCTGGGCGCCCGGGTGAGCTCCTCGAAGCTCTCGTCGCGATGCTGCAGGCCGGGGTTGGCGCTGGTGGTGGAGATGCCCAGCGCGGCGCGCGGCACCAGTACCCGCTGGTACGTATCGTCGGGGAGCTGCCGGATATTGTACGCGAACTCGAAGTCCACCGTCTGGTCGGTGCGGACCGCATTGAGATTGATGCTGTAGCCGCTCGGCGTCGAGATCGGGGTGCCCTCGAGCGCGCCGATGGTCACGGTATCGACGATATTGGTGACAGTCGCGTCGCCGAGGGCATTGGGGTCGCTGCACGCGGCGGCGAGCACCAGCAGCGGAAGCGCGGACAGACGGCGGAGTGTCGACATGAAGCGGGAAGCTTAAGCCTCGCGCTGAGAGGGGTCAACTGCCGTTCATTTCTTGACTTCGATCAGGACGGACCCTACGTTGCGCACGTCTTCCGCTGCCCCGGAGTCCTACCCCATGACCGAGCTGGAACAGGTGGTCCGCGGCCTCGCCGCCCGCGACGGCGTCGAGGCGGTGGTGCTGCTCAGCGCCGACGGCCTGCCGATCGATCACGCGGCACGCGGCACATTCGACGCGGAGACGGTCGCGGCACTCGCGGCCACACTGGCGCACCATGCGCACCGGCTGGGTCGGGACGCTGCCCGGGGCGAGCTGCTCACGGCCGTGCTCGATTTCGAGGGCGGCATGCTGGTGCTGGCCCGGGCCGGTGCGGACGACTGGCTCGCCATTTTCGCCCGGCCCGACGCCGACGTCGGCCCCCTGCTCTTCGATCTTCGCCGGCACCGGTCCACGCTGGCGTCGCTGCTCTGATGCGCTGGGCCGTGCTGCTGGCCGGGGGGTCGGGCACCCGATTCTGGCCGCTCAGCACTCCCGAGACGCCCAAGCAGCTCCTTCCCCTCTCCGGCGCGGGCTCCACGGCGGAGGAATCGATCGAGCGGCTGGCGGGTTTGGTGCCGCGCGAGCGCGTGATTGTCGTCGCGGGGGCGTCGCTCGCCACCCGGCTCAGGAGCCTGCTCAACCTCCCCGCCGAAAATTTCCTGATCGAGCCGCGACCGGCCTCGACCGGACCGGCGCTCATCTGGGCCACATGGGAAGCCCGCCGCCGGGACCCCGACGCGGAGGTACTCTCGCTGCACGCCGACTGGGTGGTGGGCGACGCGGCGGCGTTCCGGCGCACGGCCGACCACGCGCTCGCGGCCGCGCGCACGCACGACCGGCTGGTCACGGTGGGCGTGGTGCCGTCGCGGCCGGAAACCGGCTACGGCTACATCGTCCCGGGCGCGCCGCTCGACCAGGGGGTGCGCACGGTCGCCCGCTTTTCCGAGAAGCCGGATGCCGCCACCGCGCTCGACCTCATGGCGGCGGGGGCGCTCTGGAACAGCGGGCTCTTCGCCTGGACAGCCGAGCGGCTGCTGGCCGAGGCGTCGCGCCACACCCCCGAGGTGTCGGCCGCGCTGCCGGCGCTCGAAGCGGGCGACGTGGCGGACTTCTTTCTCGGGGTCACCCCGATCTCGATCGACGTCGGCCTGCTCGAGCGAAGCGGCGCGGTAGCCGTCGTGAGCGGGGCCTTCGCCTGGGACGACGTGGGCACGTGGCAGGCGCTGGCGCGGGTGCGGCCCAAGGACCCGAACGGGAACGTGGTGGTCGGGCCGGCAGTGGTCCTGGACTCGCACGACTGCATCGTCTGGTCGGAGCGCGATCCCATCGTGGTGTCGGGGGTGCAGGACCTCGTGGTGGTGCAGGCCAACGGCCGCATTCTCATCATGCCGACCGAGCGGGCGGCCGCCATGAAGCAATTGCTCGACGCGCTTCCGCCCGCCGTCCGCGATATCGAGTGATGCCCGCGCTCTACCTGCTCGAGCCGGAGCGGCCGGGCGCGGCGTGGGCCCCGTTCGGTGGTGTCCGGCCGATCGCCGAACTCCGCGCGGGCGCGTGGCGCATCCGCGAGCGGTGGGAGGCGGCGTGCGAGACAGAGGCGGCCGCCATTCTCGGCGCGCACGCGGAGGGGTTTCACGAGGGCGACGAACCACCGGTGCGGCTGCCGGGCCCGGTGGAAGGGCCGGCCCTCGTAGCCGCCTCCTGGTTCGCGCCCACCGGCGATCGCCTGGACCTGAGCGACGTCGCGCCCTCGCTTCGCCTCACGCACGCCGGCGTCACGGTCGGCTGGATGGTCGCCGCCGGCGAGCGATGGCCCGGCCCCCACGAGCGCGGCGAGTCGCGCGAAATCGACGGGCTGCCGCTCCGCGGCAGCTTCGATCTGATCACGGCGCTCGAGCGCTTCCTGGGTGAGGACTGCGCCGATTTCCGTTCCGCGCCCAGCACCGGCGTTCCCGAGGGCAGCCTCGTGCTCGGCGACCCCTCCGACGTGGTGGTGATGGGCGCGGCCGTCGAGCCGGGCGTGGTGTTCGACGTGCGGCAGGGCGCCGTGGTGCTCGAGCCGGGTGTCGAGGTGCGCCACGGGTCGCGACTCGAGGGGCCGGTCTACGTCGGCACGCGCACGAAGGTGCTGGGCGGCTTCCTCCGCGGGTCCGTGTTCGGTCCCGAGTGCCGGGTCCACGGCGAGATCTCGACGAGTATCTTCCTGGGCTACGCCAACAAGAGCCACGACGGCTTCGTCGGCCACAGCGTCGTGGGACACTGGGTCAACCTCGGCGCGCTCACGACGACGTCCAACCTCAAGAACACCTACGGCCCCGTGCGCCTCGAGATCGACGGCCAGCGGATCGAGACCGGGCGGCAGAACCTCGGCACCCTCTTCGGCGACCATGCCAAGACCGCAATCGGGACGATGCTCGCCACCGGCACCGTAGTGTCCGCCGGCGCGCACCTGTTCGGGCCGGCGGCGCTGCCCCGCTACGTGCCGCCGTTCGCCTGGGGGAACGCCGGCGGGGAGCGGCTCACGCCCGACGGCTTTCTCCAGATCGCCGATCGGGTGATGAGCCGGCGCGGCGTCCCGCTCACCGCCGAGCGGCGCGCGTCGCTGGAGCGCACCTTTGCCCGGGGGATCGGAGGATGATGCGGCTCTACGTCCTGGGCTCGGGCTCGCGGGGCAACTGCTGCGCGGTGGAGGCGGAGGGGATGGCGCTCCTGCTCGATGCCGGATTCAGCGCCCGCGAGATCGAGCGCCGGGCGGATGCGGCCGGACTCGAGCTCGCGCGGGTGGCGGGCATCGCCCTGACGCACGAGCACGCCGACCATGCCTGCGGAGCGCCGAGGCTGGCCCGGCGCCTGGGCGTGCCGGTGCTGACGGCGACCGGTACGTGGGCGCGGCTCGCGGACGCGATGGGCACGGCGGCGCACGTGCCGATCGGCCTCCGCGTCGCCGTCGAACTCGGCCCGTTCCGGGTGGAGGCCTGCCCCACCAGTCATGACGCCGCCGATCCGGTGGCCATCGTCATCCGCACCTCGGATGGCACCGGCGTCGGCTTGGCATGCGACCTTGGCCGGCCCACTGCCGCGGTGCGCTACCTGCTCCGCAACCTCACCGCGCTGGTGCTCGAGGCCAATCACGACGAAGTGCAGCTCCGGACCAGCGGCTACCCGCCGGTGGTTCAGCACCGCATCGCCGGCTCGGGCGGCCACCTGTCCAACCGCGCGGCCGCCGACCTCCTGGCGGAGCTGCACCACCCGGGGCTCGCGGTCGTGGTGCTGGCGCACCTGAGTCAGCGCTGCAACTCCGCGGACGACGCCCGCGCCACGGTGGCACCGGCACTCCGGCGCGCGGGCTTCGTCGGCACGCTCCACGTGGCGCGGCAGGACGTGCCGCTGCCGGTGATCGAGGTGGTGGGGGTGCGGGAGGGGCAGCTCGGGTTGGCGTTGTAGGGGGACGGCCATGAGGGCTGACGGTCGCAACTGTCACCCCGAGCAAAGCGAGGGGGCTAGCTCGCGCGCTTCCAGGACAGCGGGCCAGATCCCTCTGTCGCTTGCGCTCCCTCGGGATGACAGCTCCGCCTGCCCGCCCGCTCCCCTATCCCGCCTCCGGATCCGGCGGCACCGGCACCGAGTCGGGCCGCGAGCTCGGCGGGCCCACCAGTTGGAAGGTGACCGGCTCGTGCAGGTCACCGCCCGAGAGGGTGAGGTGCTTCCCCTTGAGCTTGAGCCGGTAGTTGACCCACTCGCCGCCGAGCGCGAGCGCCAGGCTGTCGCCCACGATGCGCCAGCGGACGGTTTGCGTGCCGTAGCTCGCGCTGCTGTCGGGTCGCACGATCACGATCCGTGGACCGGACTTCTTCGGGTCCTGCTTCAGGTCGAACTTCCAGGTCCCCAGAATGGCCTGCTGCTGCGCGGCGACGACTCCCGGTGCCGCCAGCAGCCCCGCCGCCAGCATCCAACCTATCCTCACGTTTGCCCCCCAATGACAAGTGCCCTGCGGCCGAACGCGGCTTGAGTGTAATCGTGGCGCGGCCGGCGGCCAACCGACTCAGCGTCCGACGGGGATGCCGAATCCGACCGACAGATGGACATCGTTCTGGGTCTTCTTCTCCGCCTCGAGGGAAGTCTCGTCGATCCGCGTCCCGTAGATGTAGTCGTCGGCCGCCACATACAAACTGAGGAGGCTGCCGAGGTGGAGGCCCACCGTCGTGCCGACCACACCGCCGATGTCGTCCTTGTCGCTCAGGCCCGCGTACGCGTCGCCGCCGCGCCTGACGTAGCTCACGCCGCCGTTGAGGTTGAGCCAGAGAGGGGCCGTGACCGGCAGGACGTAGAACGTCGCCCGCGCGCTGCCGAACAGCAGATTGGCGTTGTCCTTGACCTGCTCTCCGGTGGCCAGATCGAGCTTGAGATCGCTCGGCACGTAGGTCACGGAGGTCAGGATGCCGAAGCGCGGGCTGAAGTTGAGGCCGAGGCGTCCGCCCACCGCCAGCGCAACTTGCTGCTTGAACTGTTGGCCGTTGGCGGCCTTCACCAGCTCGCTCGTGGGGATGTAGACGCCGATCGTCGGCGACAGCGTCAGCTTCTGGGCGCCCGCGGTAGCGACCGGGAGGAGCGCGGTCGCGAGCGCAAGCGCGGCGGGGCGGATGAGCGCACGGGTCATGGCGATCTCCTGTCGATGAGCGCAGGGGCAAACTGACGGGGGAAGCAGGCGAGCCGGAAGAATGGATGCATACGGGCAAGCACGTCGACGGCGAGCCGAAGCCGGCGCGGAGGCGCCCTGAGGCCCGGTCATGTCCGCCGAACCCTGGCGAGTCCGCTCGTGGAGCTCATCGGCCGACCTTTCGGAGGGACGGCGGCACGGAATGCAGCTCGAGTGCTACCAAGTTGCACGCCGGTGACGGGGGCCGCAATGGCCGCGTAAACGCACGACGCCCCGGGTGTGAGCCCGGGGCGTCGTGTTCCGTGTCCCTGCTGAACGACTAGTACATCCCGCCCATGCCGCCGCCCGGCGGCATCGCCGGGGCCGGCTTCTCTTCCTTCTTCTCCACCACCACGGCCTCGGTGGTGAGGAGCAGGCCCGCGATCGACGCCGCGTTCTGCAGCGCCGTACGGGTGACCTTGGTGGGGTCGATGACGCCCGACTTGACCAGGTCCTCGTAGTTGTCGGTCGAGGCGTTGTAGCCGAAGTTCTTCTCCTTCGACTCCCGGACCTTGGCCACGATGATCGAGCCCTCGGCGCCCGCGTTCTGGGCAATCATCCGGATGGGCTCCTCGAGCGCGCGCCGAACGATCTCGACGCCGATCTTCTCGTCCTCGGTGCCACGGACCTTGTCGAGCGCGGACTGCGCACGGAGCAGCGCGACGCCGCCGCCGGGCACGATGCCCTCTTCCACGGCCGCACGGGTGGCGTGCAGCGCGTCCTCGACCCGGGCCTTCTTCTCCTTCATCTCGGTCTCGGTCGCGGCGCCGACGTTGATCACCGCCACGCCGCCGGAGAGCTTGGCCAGTCGCTCCTGGAGCTTCTCGCGGTCGTAGTCGCTGGTGCTCTTGTCGATGGCGGCCTTGATCTCGTTGATGCGGCCGGTGATGTCGCCTTCCTTGCCCTTGCCGTCGACGATCGTGGTGTTGTCCTTGTCGATCACCACCCGCTTGGCGCGGCCGAGGTCGTTGAGCGTGGCGTTCTCGAGCTTGAACCCGACCTCTTCCGAGATGACCTGCCCGCCGGTGAGCACGGCGATATCGCGGAGCATCTCCTTCCGGCGGTCACCGAAGCCCGGCGCCTTGACGGCCGCGACCTTGAGCGTGCCGCGGAGCTTGTTCACCACCAGGGTGGCGAGCGCCTCGCCCTCGACGTCCTCCGCGATGATCAGAAGCGGCCGGCCGCTCTGGGCCACCTTCTCCAGCACCGGGAGGAGCTCCTTCATCGCCGAGATCTTCTTGTCGTGAATCAGGAGGTACGCGTCTTCCAGCGCGGTCTCCATCTTCTCCGGATCGGTGACGAAGTACGGGGACAGGTAGCCGCGGTCGAACTGCATGCCGTCCACGGTCTCCAGCGTGGTCTCGAGGCCCTTGGCCTCCTCGACCGTGATGACCCCGTCCTTGCCGACCTTCTCCATCGCCTCGGCGATCAGGTTGCCGATTTCCTTGTCGTTGTTCGCGGAGATGGTGCCGACCTGGGCGATCTCCTTCTTGCCGGCCGACGGGACCGAGATGCGGCGCAGCTCGTCCACGATGGCCTCGACGGCCTTCTCGATGCCGCGCTTCAGCTCCATCGGGTTGGCGCCGGCGGTGA
>JAICLE010000159.1 GCA_025927545.1 Gemmatimonadales bacterium | reverse complement strand
GGTGGCGATACGGAGACCTTCCGGCCCGGCGATGGTCGCCATCAGCCAGCAGGCAGGCAGCAGCACCAGGGTAAGCACCGGCGCAATCGGCACACGCGAGCCGTCCGCGGCGCGCGCAAGGCGCCACCCCGCCCAACCCGTTACCATCACGCCGAGAAATACAGCCACCAGATGACGTCCGGCTGCAGCCACCAGAGAGCCGATTAGCAGTCCTGTGGCGGGCCCGCGGGGAATCTGCCGGATCCGGTCGCCGGGACCCGGGAGGTGAATGCGGCGCCCGGCGAACCAGAGGAGCGCGCCGGCCGCGGCGATGATCAGCACCGCCGCCGCAAAGGGACCGGGCCGGGCGCCCGCCGCCAGCACCCGCCCTCCCCAGGCCACGGCCAGCACACCGGCCGCCAGGGCGGTGGCGCTGGCGGCGGCGACCGGCTCCGTCCTGGGCCAGTCGCGCACGGCGGCGAGCGCGCCCGCCGCGCCGAGCACGAGGGCGAGCGCCAGGAGCGCCGCATCGGTGGAGACGAACCCCGCCTGCAGCGCCAGCGGCAGCGGCGACGGGGCGGCCCGAAGCGACGCCAGCGCCAGGCCCGCGGCGACAGCGGAGAGCGCGCCGGCACTTCGCGCGGTTCGTCCCGGCGCCAGCGCGGCACCCAGCGCCAGCAGGAAGATTCCGCTCTGCACGATTGTCTGCAATCAGACTACCTTCGCATGGATCACATTTTGCACAGCCATCGCGGCACCCCGGCAACATCCCCGAAACGATCCGGTGAAACGCAACCGGCGCACGTCATCTGCAAGCACCGGAAGGGATTCGACCCCCGTGACCGTAGCGATCGAAACGAGCTCGCCCGCGTCTGACGAGAAGACCGAGTCTCACGCCGGCCCGGCCGACAGGCGGCGCCAGCTGCCCCGCCGACGGGCATGGCGTCCGGCGACCGAACTGGCCGTGGACCTGGGAACCGCCAACACGCTCGTCCTGGTCAAGGGCGAGGGCGTGGTGCTGAACGAGCCGTCGGTGGCCGCGGTGGATCAGGCCACCGGGAACATCATGGGGATCGGGCTGGACGCCAAGCGGATGCTTGGCCGGACGCCGGACGGGATCCTGGCGGTCCGGCCGATGAAGGGCGGCGTGATCGCCAATTTCGATGTCGCCGAGAAGATGCTCCGCCACTTCCTCCGGATGGTCATCGATCGGACGCTGCTCAAGGTCAAGCCGACGGTCATCGTGTGCGTCCCCTCCGGCATCACCGAAGTCGAGCGGCGCGCCGTGCGCGACTCGGCGCGCTCCGCCGGGGTCAAGCGCCTGCTGATGGTGGCCGAGCCGATGGCGGGCGCGATCGGCGTGGGGCTGCCGATCGAGACGCCGGCCGGCAGCATGGTGATCGACATCGGCGGGGGTACCACCAACATCGCCGTCATCGCGCTCTCCGGCATCGTGTGCGATGCCTCGATCCGCACCGGCGGGGACGAGCTCGATCAGGCCATCGTGCAGTTCATGCGCAAGAATTACAGCCTGCTCATCGGCGAACCCACGGCCGAGCGGATCAAGATCCGGCTTGGCTCCGCCGTGCCGCTCGAGCCCGAGCAGGAGATGGACGTGAAGGGCCGCGATCTCGTCTCCGGCCTGCCCAAGACGGTCCGGGTGGATTCCTCGGGCGTGCGCGACGCCATCCAGGAGCCGGTCTCCCGGATCGTCAACGCGGTCCGCCGCGCGCTGGAGATGACGCCGCCCGAGCTGGCGAGCGATATCCTGGAACGGGGCATCGTGCTCACCGGCGGCGGCGCCATGATCCGCGGCCTGGACCAACTGCTGATCGATGAGACCGGCCTGCCCGTCCGGGTGGACGACGATCCGCTGACCTCCGTGGTCCGCGGCACCGGGCGTATCCTCGACGACTTCACCCGCTACGGGAGCGTGCTCACAACCTAGACTTTCCCGGGGCAAGTCTCCGGGACTACCGTCCCACACGCCGGCAATCACGCCCACGGGCGAGGCTGCCGGCGTGTGGTCGTTGTGGGGTTGGGACCACACCTTTGACGGTCCGGCGAACGCATGCTCGGGTGCAAGAGCTGGTCCGGGTGACCAGAGAGTGCACGGCGACTTGGCCCAAGCCTCAGCCGACCCGCTCCTTCCGCGCCTGTCATGAGATCGTGCAGTGACCCGCGCCGGGTGGCACGCGACTTCCACCTGAGGCGCCGCGGTTTCACCCTCTGGAGAATCACCCATGCATTCGCCCCGCCTGTTCGCCCTGACGCTTGGCGCACTCACGCTCGCCGGCGTCGCATCCGGACCCGCTCCCGCCCCGGGCACCTCACTCCCTTCTGCGGGAGGGTGACCATGCCTGCCACGGCGCAAGTGCTGCTGATCGAAGACGAGAAGATGGACCGCGATCTGGTCCAGGAGCTGGTGGCGCTCAAGGCGCGCGGTCGCGTGCATGTGACCGAGGCGGGCGACCTGAAGGCCGGGCTCGATCTCCTCGCGAGCCAGCCGTTCGATCTCATCCTGCTCGACACCCGGCTCCCGGACGTCTCTGCCCTGTCGGCGCTCCGCGCGCTCGGAGACCAGGCGCCGGACACCCCGATCCTCCCCCATCCCGCATTCCTGACCGTGGAGATGCGGCACGCGGCAAAGCTGCGGGGACCGTGGGACGTCGTGGAGCGCGGGGAGCTCGACCGGATGTGGACCGCGATGACCAACCTGCTCGCGACGGAGAATGGCCAGGACACGGTGGCCCGCCGCCGAACGGCCTGAGACCGGGCGGTCTCAGCCGACCTGATCGGTATCGATCTGGCCGGTAAGTCTGCGCGTGAGGAACGACCAGCTCATCCCGACGCCGAGCACCAGGCCGATGGCGATGAGGGCAATATGGGCGATCGCCGCAGACCCGCTGGGAGCGACGACGTGCTGCTCGATGAGCAGCCAGATCAACCCGCCGCACAGCGCCAGCGCCAGAAAGGCGCCGGTCAGCCCGATCGAGCGGCGGGTCGCCTGCAGCACTACCACCCACCCGGTCACGAGCACGACACCCGCCAGGAACTTGAGCGCCGTCGAGCCCCCGCTCGCCGGGCCGAGGCCGATGAGCGGGGCGATCACCCAGTGGAAATACGAATGGCCCGTGGGATTGAACGTGGCGTAGACGAGCACGAGCGCGCCGACGATCCGCATGAGCAGCCCGGCGGCGCCGATGCTGGTCTTGGCCACGCTCAGGTCGCCCGCAGCCTCGGCCCGCGCCGCCACGCGGCCGTCTGCACGGCCATGCGCCATCCGTCCAGGCCGCGGATCGGCGCCAGGTTGAGGAACATGAGCAGGTTGACGACGAAGATGCAGAACGACAGCGCGAACAGCGGAGGGATGAGCCGCGGCATCAGCATCCAGTAGTACACGACGGCTTTGGCCGCGAGGAGGTTGGCGACGCTGCCCGCGGCCGTGATCAGCGGAGCCCGCCACGAGCTGCCCGCGAGCCACACGAATCCCAACCCCGCCGCCTGCAGGTTCCGATACCCGAGGCTGGTCGCGTCACCATCGTAGAGCCGCACCTCCCCATGGAGAGGAAGCAGCGCCAGCTTCATCCGGCACCCGCCAATGGTTCGCTCCCAGAGGACCGGCCCCCGGCCAAGCGTGATCCCCCAGACCCGGACACCGAGCGCCCGTGCCGTGATCGCGTGGGCCAACTCGTGGAGCACGAGCGCGACCCAGGCGGCGAGAAATACCAGGAGCACCACCCGGACGCTGTAGGGCAACTGGGTGAAGAGCCAGACCAGATGGTGGAAGTGAAACGCGTGATGCCCTGCGTACATGATCGCCTGCCCGCCGCGGTGAATCGAGCCGGCCGAAAGAGCGGCCGTCTGCCTTGAGGGAAACTAATCCGGTTCACGATCGGCTGATGCGGCGCTCGTCACGTCATCGAAGGAACGTCGCGCCCGGGGTGCCGCGGTTCGCGGAGGTGCGCTAGCATCCGAAACAGGGAGGCGGGAACCTACAGGAGGGTGCAATGACCGATCAGGACCTCACCGAGCAGCGCGTGCGGGAATGGGCCGCGGCCAACGGCATGGTGCTGGTGTCACGCCGGTTCTGGGTGGCCGCGGCGAATGCGATCCGCTCGGCGTCCGGGCACGCCACGGCCGAGGAGCCGGCGCTGACGGACGCGGAGGCGTGGGAGTACATCAGCCGGCGGGGCGCCGGCGCGTGAACGAATGAAGTGGAGCGTACCGGGATCGAACCGGTGACCCCCTGCTTGCAAAGCAGGTGCTCTCCCAGCTGAGCTAACGCCCCG
>JAICLE010000067.1 GCA_025927545.1 Gemmatimonadales bacterium | reverse complement strand
CCTCGCTGCGCTCGGGATGACAGCGCCGCCGGCCATGACAGCGCCGCCGGCCACGACAGTGCCGTCGGCCACGAGAGTGCCGCCCGCCATGACGTCCCCCGCTCCCACCGAGCGTACCGTCAATCACCACCCCCCGCCGCCGTCTGGTCCAGGAACACCTTGGCCGCGCCGTAGACGCCGGCCGTCCCGCCGAGCTCGCCGGGGACGATGCGGCAGGCGGCCACGGCGGGCTTGAACGCGCGGCGGGCCGCCTCGCGGCGGAGCGGCACGAAGAGGTGGTCGCCCGCGAGGGTCACGCCGCCGCAGACCACGACGACCTCCGGGTTGAAGACGTTGAGCAGGTTGCCGATGCCGACGCCGAGGAAGCGGGCGGTGTCGTTCACCACCTCGAGCGCGAGCTCGTCGCCGTCCTTGGCCGCCTGGTACACGGTCTGGGCGGTGACCTTCCGCAGGTCGCCGCTCACCAGCGAGGGCAGCCGGCTCACGGCCCCGGCCTGGATCTCCTCGACCGCGCGGAGCGCGATGTTGGGGCCGGAGGCGTACGCCTCGAGACAGCCGTAGTTGCCGCACTTGCAGCGGCGGCCCTCGGTATCGATGGTGGTGTGGCCGATCTCGCCCGCCACGTCCGACGCTCCATGGTACAGCTTCCCGTCGAGAATGAGCCCGCCGCCGATCCCGGTGCCGATCGTGATCCCGATCGCGTTCCGGCTCCCCCGCGCGGCCCCGACCCACCACTCGCCGAGCACGGCACAGTTGGCGTCGTTGTCGAGCGCGGCGGCCAGGCCCAGCCGATCGCGGATGATGCGGCGGAGCGGCAGGTCCACCCATCCGAGGTTCGGCGTGAGCAGCACGATGCCGCGCCGGGTGTCGAGCGGACCCGGCGCCCCCACGCCGACGCCGATGATGTCCGCGCCCGGCACCTCGCGCCGGGTGGCGGTGATGGCACGTTCCGCCAGGCCGACCAGCCGGTCGAGCACGTCGCCGGCGCCGGCCTCGGACTGGGTCGGCTCGCTCGCCGTCGCGACCACGGCCGAGCCGTCCTCGGCCACGCTGCCGACGACGAGATTGGTTCCACCGATGTCAATGCCCAGTACGTATCGCACGATGCGTCTCCACGCCTGACACGGCCGCCACGGCCGCGGCCACGGCCTCGACCGGAAGCTCCCGCATGCAGCGGTGATGGCCCAGGGGGCAGACCTGCGGGCCGTGCGCCGAGCACGGCCGGCAGGACAGCGACCGGTGCTCGACTACCACGTCCCGGGCACCACGGGGCCCGAAGCCGAACGCGGGCACGGTGGGCCCGAACACGGCCACCACCGGCGTGCCGACCGCCGTCGCCAGATGGAGCGGTGCCGAGTCGTTGGTGACGAGCACCGCCGCTCGAGCGAGCAGCGCCGCCGACCCGCGGAGGCCGAGCGCGCCGGCCGCGTTGTGCACGCGGCCCGGCGCCGCGGCCGCCACCGTTTCAGCCAGCGCCGCGTCCTCGCGCCCGCCGACCACCACGACCGGCACCTCGAGCGCGGCCGCGAGCTCGGCGTATCCGGGCCAGCGCTTGGTTCCCCAGATGGAGCCCGGTGCCAGCGCAACGAAACCGTCACCCACGCCTCGGCCACGGAGCCACGCGTCGGCCGCCGCGCGGTCGTCTGCGGTGAGGGCGACGTGCACCGGCGGCGCCGGTGCCGCGCTCTCGGGCTCGGGGCCGGCCAGGGACAGCAGCCGCTCGACTTCATGGCCCGTCCGCGGGCGCGGCACGCGCCGGGTATAGGTCGGCGCGGCCGGAGCGTCCGCGAACCCGACGCGCTCGCCCGCCCGCGCCAGCAGTGCCAGCGCCGCCGAGCGCCAGGAGCGGTGCGGAAGGTAGACGCGCGCGTACCGCCGCGCCCGAAGCCGCGCCCCCAGCCGCCAGAGTCCCCCGAGCCCGCGATCCGCGCCGCGCTTGTCGTAGCGGAGCACGGTCCCGACGGCCGGGTGCGTCTCCACCAGCGCCGCCGCCGCGGGCGTCGTGACGACGTCCACCGGCCCGTGCCGCTCGGCCAGCGCCGCGAGCAGCGGGGTGGTGAGGACGACGTCGCCGAGGAAGGCGGTTTGGATGATGAGTGTAGTCGTGGGTCGCGAGTCGCGAGTCGCGAGATCATTGCCCGGCATCGACGAACCTCGCCTTCTCGAGACCCGCGACCCGCGACCCGCGACTCGCGACTACCACTAATCCACCTGCAACACCGCCAGAAACGCCTCCTGCGGTATCTCCACGGCGCCGATCTGCTTCATGCGCTTCTTCCCCTCCTTCTGCTTCTCGAGGAGCTTGCGCTTGCGGGTGATGTCGCCACCGTAGCACTTGGCGAGCACGTCCTTGCGGAAGGCGGAGATGGTCTCGCGGGCGATGACCTTGTTCCCGATGGCCGCCTGGATGGCCACCTGGTAGAGCTGGCGCGGGATCAGCTCCTTCAGCTTCTCCGCCACCTTCCGGCCGTACTCCTGCGCCTTGTCGCGGTGGATGATGACGCTGAAGGCGTCGATCGGGTCGCCGTTCAGGAGCATGTCGAGCCGGACGAGGTCGGATTCGCGGTACCCGGACATCTCATAGTCCAGCGAGGCGTACCCGCGGGAGAGCGACTTGAGCTTGTCGTAGAAGTCGAGCACGATCTCGCCCAGGGGAAACTCGAACTCGAACTCGACGCGGGTGGTGTCCACGTAATGCATGCCGTTGTAGACGCCCCGCCGCTCCTGGCCCAGCTTCATGATCCCGCCGATGTAGTCGGCCGGCGCCATGATGCGCGCCTTGACGTACGGCTCGTCGATGCGGGCGATCTCCGCGGGATCGGGCAGCTTGCTCGGGTTCTCCAGCAGGAGCATCTCGCCGTCGGTGCGGTAGACGTGGTACTCCACCGTGGGAACGGTGGTGATGAGGCTCAGGTTGAACTCGCGCTCGAGCCGCTCCTGCACGATGTCCATGTGCAGCAGCCCCAGGAAGCCGCAGCGGAACCCGAAGCCCAGCGCGGTGGACGACTCGGGCTCGTAGTGGAGGCTCGCGTCGTTGAGCACCAGCCGCTCGAGAGCGTCGCGCAACCCCTCGTATTGGTCGGAGTCCGTCGGGTAGATCCCGGCGAACACCATCGAGGTGATGTCGCGGTAGCCCGGGAGCAGCTCGCCCGCGCGGTCGTGGGCGTCGAGGATCGTGTCGCCCACGCGCGCATCGCGGACGCCGCGGAGACTGGCCACGACGTAGCCCACCTCGCCCGCCTCGAGCTCGGCCGCGGGGTGCTGCCCCAACTGGAGGTAGCCCACCTCCTCGACGTGGTACACGTCGTCCGGGTGGGAGCCGAAGGTGATCTCCATCCCTTCGCGCACGGTGCCGTCCACCACGCGGATGCTGGGGATGGCACCGCGGTAGCGGTCGTAGTAGGAATCGAAGATGAGGGCGCGGAGCGGGGCATCCTCCTGCCCGCGCGGGGGCGGGACGCGCGCCACGATTGCCTCGAGCAGCTCCGGGACGCCGGTTCCTTCCTTGGCCGAGACGGCCAGGATCTCCTCGCGCCTGGCGCCGATCAGGTCCATGATCTCCTGAGCGCGGCGCTCGGGCTCCGCGCCGGGGAGGTCGATCTTGTTGAGGACCGGAATGATCTCGAGCCCGGCGTCCATGGCCAGAAAGAGATTGCTCAGCGTCTGCGCCTGCACGCCCTGCGAGGCGTCCACCACGAGCACCGCGCCCTCGCACGCCGCGAGCGAACGGGAGACCTCGTAGGTGAAGTCCACGTGACCCGGGGTGTCGATCAGGTTGAGCTCGTAGGACTCGCCGGTCCGGGCGGTATAGCTCATCCGGACCGCGTTGAGCTTGATGGTGATCCCGCGCTCGCGCTCGAGGTCCATCGTATCCAGCAACTGCTCGCGCATCTGCCGCTTCTCGACCGCGCCGGTGACCTCGATGAGCCGGTCCGCCAGGGTCGATTTGCCGTGATCGATGTGCGCGACGATGCAGAAATTGCGGATGCGGGCCTGGGACATGGCGGGAATATAAGGCGGGCGGGCGGGCGGTCGCGCGGTCGGACGGGCAGGCGGTCGGGTAGGATTACATTCTGGCCGTGACGAAATCTCCGACCGAGCGCCCGACCGACCGACCGCCGGCCCGTCTGACCGCCCAGGATCTCGGCATGCTCCTGGTATGCCTCATCTGGGGCATCAATTTCAGCGTCACCAAGGTGGCCATCGAGCAGATGCCGGCGCTCCCGTTCACGGCGCTCCGGTTTGCCGGGGCGAGCGTGCTGCTCTGGCTCGTGGTCCGGGTCACCGAAGGGCCGGCGAGCTATCCCCCGGGCGGGCTCCGGCGGCTCGTGGTGCTCGGCATCGTGGGGAACACGCTATACCAGATCGCCTTCATCCTCGGCCTGGCGCACACGACGGCCACCAACAGCTCGCTCATCCTGGCGACGGTGCCGACCGCCGTCGCGGTGTTCGCCTGGCTGCTGCGGCTCGAGCGCGTCACGCCGCGCACGTGGACCGGCATCGCGCTGGGGACGGTCGGCGTGGTGCTGGTCATCGCGACGAGCGGCGTCGACTTCTCGGCGCGCACCATCACGGGCGACCTGCTCACCGTGCTGGCGATGCTCTGCTGGGCGGGCTACACCATCGGGCTCCGCACGCTGCCGGAAGGCGTGAGTCCGCTCCGCGTGACGTCGGTAACCGCGATCGCCGGGACGCCCGGGCTGGTGCTGGTGGGCCTGCCCGGACTGCTCGTCATGCAGTGGGCCGCGATCCCGGCCTCGGCCTGGTGGGCCCTGGCCTACGCGACACTGCTGTCGCTGGTGGTGGCGTACGTGTTGTGGAACCGGAGCGTCCAGGTGGTGGGCGGGACACGCACGGCCATCTACATGTGCGTGACGCCGCTCGTGGCGGTGGCGGCCGCCTGGGTCATCCTCGGCGAGCACGCCCGGCCGACGCAGGGAATCGGCGCGGCGCTAATCATCGGTGGAGTGCTGCTGACCCGGCGGAGTTGAGACCTCGAGCTCGGGCTCGCCGCCCGTCTCCAGCTCCTCGAGCCGCGCCATCGCCCGGCGGAGGTGCGGGATGACGATGCTCCCGCCGACCACCAGCCCGACCGAGAAGATCTCCAGGAACTCCTGACGCGACACGCCCTCCTCGCGGCAGCGGATCACGTGATACGTGACGCAGTCGTCGCAGCGGAGGACCAGCGACGACACCAGCCCCAGCATTTCCTTCGTCTTCGCGCCCAGCGCGCCGGCGTCGTAGGCCCGGCTGTCCAGCGCGAAGAAACGGTTGAGCGTGAGGTTCCCCGCGCCGAGGATCAACTCGTTCATCCGCGAGCGGAAGGCGTCGAAGTCCGCGATGCTGTCGCTCATTCACCGCTCCCTGAATCGTCCACGATCTCCCGATAGCTCTCCGGCTTCCACTGCGGGCGCACCGGCGCGTCGCCCACCTCGCGGCCGAGATAGTAGAGCAGCCGGAGGATGCGGGCCTCCTTCTCGCTGTCGATCTTGTCGGGCGAGTCGGTGGGCTGGTGGTAGTCCGGGTGCACGCCGTTGAAGAAGAAGAGGATCGGCACGCCCTTCCGGGCAAAGTTGTAGTGGTCGGAGCGGAAGTAGAAACGCTCCTCGGGCCAGCGGTCGTCCACCGCCGTCATCCGCAGCTCCGGATGGGCCCGATTCACCCGCTCGAGCGTCTCCCCCAGGTTCGACTGTTTGCGGCCGATCGCCACGATGGTGTCGCGCCAGTTCCGGCCGATCATGTCCATGTTGAGATCGGCCACGATCCGGCCGATCGGCACCGGCGGGTGCTCGGTGAAGTAGCGGCTTCCCCAGAGCCCCTTTTCCTCGCCGCTCACGGTCAGGAAGATGATCGACCGCTTGGGCCGAGCCCCGGGCCGGCTGAACGCCCGGGCCAGCTCGATCACCCCGGTCGTGCCCGACGCGTCGTCATCGGCACCGTTGTTCACGCTGTCGGGCCGGCCGGGCGAGATGCCGATGTGATCCATGTGCGCCGAGTACACCAGGTACTGCCGCCGGAGCTCGGGGTCGCTGCCGTCCAGGATGCCGATGGTGTTGGGCGCGCTGCTCGCATGGAACACCGAGTCCCGCAGCTCGACCGTCACGCGGAGGCCGGGCAGCTCGCGGAACACCGGCGCGGTGTCGGCGCGAACGGCCTCCAGGTCGATCGCTGCGGCCCGCAGCACGGGCGCCACCGCCGCCTGGCTGACCTCCACGAACGGCGCGCTCTCCAACCGGAAATCCGGCGCGGTGCGGGCCGGGGTCGAGCGTGGAATCCGGGAGGCAAACCGCTCCGGCGGGAGGTTCGACACCAGCACGACGGCCCTGGGCGCGGCGAGCCGGATCGCGCGGCCCACCTGGAGCGCCTCCCGCGAGGGCAGGGCATCGGCGTCGGCCGCATACACCACGATCCGGCCGCGGAGGGGCAGCCGGCCCACCGCATCGGCCGTGAGCCGCCCGCCCAGGAGCACCGCGACACCGGCGAGCGGCACCCCGGACACCGTCCCCTGCAGAAAGCGCGCGGTCCGGTCGAACCGCGCCACGGCCGCCGTGCGGCCGGCCCGAAGCGTCACGCGCGAGCCCGCGACGTCGAGCTTCCGCTGTACGATCCTGTAGCGCTGGAGATAGCTGCCGGAATCGCCGCCCGGGCGGAGGCCGTACCGGCGGAACTGGTCCGCCACATACGCCGCCGTCAGCTCGAGCCCGCGGCTCGGCGTGTCCCGGCCCAGCATCGAGTCGTCCGCGATGACCCCGATGTGGTGGGCCACGTCGGCGGACGTGATCGACGCCGCGGCCTCCTTTGGGGGTGAGACAGTCTGGGCCGCGAGCGGACCCGCCACGAAGGCAAGGCCAAAAAAGAGGTGACGCATGTCGGGCGGATTATAGCGGGATCAGCGCGATCACGGACGGCGGCGGCGGCGAAGCTCGGGCTCACCGGTGCTCCGGGGCGCGCCGCCACGCGGCTCGATGCCCCGTGCCCCGTCGGGCGGCGGCCCGGCCTCGCGGAAGACGAACCGCGGCCCCGGATGCGACGGACGATCGGTCACGACATCGCGTCCGCCATAGCGGTACGGATAGTCACCCGGGCTGTCGCGCACGATCACCTGGTACCGGGAACAGACGGCTGCATAGGGGTTCCACTCGTCGTAGCCCGCCTGGGCGTGACATTGGTAGCAGACGAATCGGGGATAATCGTAGCGGCGCTCCACGTAGTAGGGCGCGATGTCGTACGCGTAATCGCCGGCCGGGGCGAGCCGCGCCGCGAGATCGGTGAGGGCAACGTAGGGGTCGCCTCGGATGTGACCGCCGCCGATCGGACGGTAGTCCCACGCCCTGCCGCGGGTGATGGGACGAAAATCGAGCGGCCGGGGCGCGGCGATGGCGAGCACGTAGCCGACGCCGGGATCGTCGTCCACCCGGAACACCTCGGCCTCGTGCCGTCCGGAGCGCTCGCGGCCGCCCGACGGCTCGCGCGGGAAGAGCACCCGGACGCGCCCGTCGGTATTCACCCGGAACAGCGCCACATAGGAAGGGGCGTCGGTGCGGAGGGAGATCCGCGCGGACTGGCCGCGGCGGTACGGCGCGTCGCGATCGGTCCGGACGGCGATCCGTCCCGTGGCAACGGGCGGCGGAGACGAACGAACGGCAGGGGCCTGGACTGGAACGACGAGCGGCGGGCCGGCGAGCAGTAGCCGGGCCAGCAGCGGGACGAGCATCATGAGCCTCCGGGATTCCGGGCGAAGTGGCCGCCACAGAGCAGAGGGTATGCCACGGGAGGCGTTCGTCGTAACAGTGGCGCGCGCAAGGCGTTGGCGGGGAAGCCGGCGGCGGGGCGATAACCGGATCGTCCCCTGTGGCGGACGGCTGGGCGTCCCGAGATTGCCTCCATCCCTCCGCTCCGATACGATTCAAGGCTGCATGCACCGTCCCGCGACCGCACCTGTCCGTCCCCGTCTCGACCTGCTCGACCCATTCGAGGTATCCAGACTCGGCGGGCTCGAAGTCATCACCGAGGGCGTCGTCGAAGGCTTCCTGGCCGGCATCCACCGCTCGCCCCGCCGTGGGTTCTCGGTCGAGTTCGCCGAGCACCGGATGTACCAGCCGGGCGACGAGCTGCGCTACGTGGACTGGAAGATCCTCGGCCGCCACGACCGGCTCTACGTGAAGCAGTTCGAGGAGGAGACCAACCTCCGCGCCATGGTGGTGTGCGACGCCAGCCGCTCCATGGCGTGGAGCGGGAGCCCCGAGTCCGTCCTGCCCAAGCTGGCCTATGCCCAGCGCCTCATCGCCGCGCTGTCGCTGGTGCTCCTCCGCCAGCGCGACGCCACCGGGCTCATCACCTTCGACGACGACGTCCGCACGGTGCTGCCGCCCCGGGCGCGGCTCAGCCACTGGCGCCAACTGGTCGCGACGCTCGCCGCGCTGGAGGCGGGGCAGGGGACGGCCGCCGAGCCCGCGCTCCGGCGGGTGGTACGCCACCTCCGCCGCCGCGGGCTCGTCGTGTTCGTCTCCGACCTGCTGCTGGACCGGGACCTCGCGCTGAAGGCGCTCCGCTTCCTCCGGCATCGCGGGCATCAGGTGCTGGTGCTCCATCTCATGGATCCCGGTGAGGTGGCGCTGGCCGGGCCGGCGGAGGCCCGGTTCGAGGATCCCGAGACCCGGGCCGCCGTCGTGCTCCGGCCGCGGGACTGGGCGGGCGCCTATAGCGAGACGGTCCGGAGCGTGGTGCACGGGTGGCGCCTGGCGTGCCGCCGCCACGGGATCGCGTATCACCGGGTAACGACCGACACACCGTACGGCACGGTGCTCCGCGAAGCTCTCGCTCCGTCGTCGCGCGCGGCATGATCGGCTTTCTGCACCCGTGGGCGCTGGCCGGGCTCGCCGCCGCGGCCATTCCGGTGCTGCTGCACCTGCTCGCCCGCCGCGAGCCGCCGACGGTGGTCTTCCCGGCGGTCCGTTACCTCGTCGCCACCACGCGTGAGCATCAGCGCCGGCTCAAGCTGCAGCACCTGCTGCTGCTGCTGCTCCGGACGCTGCTGATCGTGGCGCTCGTGCTCGCCGCCGCCGGGCCCACGCTCCCGCGGAGCGGTGTGGCGGGGCACGCGCCGAGCGCGCTGGTGCTGGTGCTCGACAACTCACCCAGCAGCGGCGTGGTCGTGGCCGGCACCGTGCGGCTCGGGGAGCTGCGCGCGGCCGCGCGCGGCGTGCTCGCGCGCGCCACGCCCGACGACGCGCTCTGGCTGCTCACCGCCGACGGCGTGCCCCGGCGCGGCGACCGGCGGGCGCTCCTCGACCAGGTGGCGGCGCTCCCGGTCTCGCCCCGGCGGATGGACCTTGGCGCGGCGCTCGGCGTGGCGGGCGAGGTGCTGGCGGCCGAGTCGCGGCCGGGCGAGATCGCGCTGCTCACCGATCTCCAGGCCAGCGCCGTGTCGCCCGCCGAGGTCTCGGTGCCGCTGCTGGTGGCGCGGCCGGAGACGCCGCCGCCCTCCAACGTCGGTATCGCCCGGCTCGAGACCGGGCCGCAGCCGTGGGGCCCGGACGGCGGGCGGCTCACCGTCTCGCTCGTGGGCGACTCCGGCGGCGGCACACCGGTGAGCGCGCGGCTCGGGACCCGGCCGCCGCGGCAGGCCGTGGCGCAGGCGGGTGGCGCGGCGGTGCTCGCGATGCCCGGCGTGCCGAGCGGCTGGTGGGACGCGGAAGCGTCGCTCGACCCGGACGAGCTCAGGCTCGACGACCACCGCGTGGGCGTCGTGCGGGTGGCGCCGGTGGCGCGGGTCAACTGGGACTCGGCCGGCCGGTTCGCGGCGGCCGCGTGCGAGGTGCTCGAGTCGAACCGGCGGATCGTCCGCGGCGGCGAGGTCACGCTTGGCCGCCTGGCGCGCGGGAGCTCGGTGGTCCAGCCGCCGGAGGATCCGGCGGCACTCGGCGCGCTCAACCGCGCGCTCGCGGCGCGGGGCGCAGGCTGGCGGTTCGGGCCGCCGGTGGAAGGCGCGGCCAGCACCGACAGCGGGTCGCTCGTGGGCCGCGTGCGGGTGCTGCGGCGCTATCAATTGCAGCCGGCCGGGAGCGGGCGCACCGGCGTGCTCGCGACCGTGGCGGGCGGGGCGCCGTGGCTGGTGCGGAGCGGCGGCGTCGTCCTGCTCGGCAGCCGGCTCGATCCGGCCTGGACCGACCTTCCGGTCTCCGCGGGCTTCATGCCGTTCATGGACGCGCTGGTGAACCGACTGGCCCGGGGCGAGGTCTCGCTGGCCGACGGCGCGCCGGGCGACCCGGTGATGCTCCCGGATCTGGTTTCCGGCGTCCGCCAGGGCGAGCGCGACTGGCGGGTGGAGGGCGGCGGCGCGTTCCGGCCCGGGGAACCGGGCGCGTACTACCTGCTCGCGGGTGAGGACACCATCGGAGCCATCAGCGCCAACATCGATCCCCGCGAGTCGCTCCTGGCCCCGGCCGCGGACGCGCAGGTGCGCCGGCTGTGGAAGCATGCGCGCCTGGTGTCGCTGGACGGCGCGGGTGACGCGGCGTTCGGCGCTGCCGCGCGGGGCGATCTGCGCGGCCCTCTCCTCTGGGCGGCGCTGCTGCTCGCGCTGAGCGAGACGGCGCTGGCGAGCCTGTGGCGACGGTCCTCGCGATGAAGCTGCGGCCGCTCCTGGAGGCGTTCGGCCGGACGCCGGCGGCGGTGGACCTGGCCGAGCGGCTCCCGGCGCGGGGCGCCGCGCTCCGGCTCGGCGGCCTGCCTGGCTCGAGCGGCGCGGTGCTGGTCGCGTGGCTGGCCGCGCGCTTTCCGCAGCGGCTGCTGACCGTCGTGGCGCCCACCCCGGGTGAGGCGGAGCGCTGGCTCACCGATCTGGCGCATCTGAGCGACGAGGGCATCGCCCTGTATCCGCAGCGCGAGGCGCTGGGCGAGGACGAGCGGCACTACGAGATCGCCGGCGAGCGCGCCGAGTCCATCGAGGCGCTGCTTCAAGGCCGGCTCCGCGTCCTGGTCACCACGGCGCGCGCCACGGCCGAGCGGACGTTGATGCCGGCGGCGCTCGAGCGGCTCCGCCTCCGGCTGGCCACGGGTGTGCGCCGGCCGCCGGCGGAGGTGGCGCGCACGCTCGAGCGGATGGGCTACCGGCGGGTGCCCACGGTCACCGAAGTCGCCGAGTTCAGCGTGCGGGGCGGCATCCTGGACGTGTACGGCTTCGGGATGGCGACGCCCGCCCGGCTCGAGTGGTGGGGCGACGACGTCTCCTCGATCCGCGGGTTCGATCTCACCACCCAGCGCTCGCTGCAGGAGCTGAGCGAGGTCACCATTCTGCCGATCACGACCGAGGGGGTGCTGGAGCAGGAAGGTGGCGGGGGCGCCCCCCCGGCTCCGCAGCGCCGGACCCTGCTCGAGCTGCTCCCCTCGGACACGCTCCTCGTCGAGGAAGCGGCCGGTCCCGACCGCGACGAGGTGCAGCGGGCCTGGAAGGAGGCGGAGCACCACCTGAGCGTCGCGCGGCGGCTGGGGGAAGACGTCCCCAGGCGCGAGGACATTCTCGAGTCGCCCGAGGGCTGGGCCGTCCGGCTCGGCGGCTTCCCGCGGCTCCTGCTCGGGGACGAGCAGGTGGACCTCCAGTTCGGCTTCTTCCCGCCCGAACGGGTCGACCGCGACCTGAACCGCCTGCGCGCGCTGCTGGCCGGCAATCCGCCCACGCTCATCCTGTGCGACAACGAGGGCCAGCTCGAGCGGCTCGAGGAGCTGCTGGAGGAGGGGCCGCGCGGCGGCGGACACGCGACCCTGGCCATCGGCGCGCTCGACGGCGGGTTCGTCATGCCGTCGCTCCGCGTGCTGACGGACCACGAGATCTTTCGCCGGGCCCGGCGGCTCCGGCGGGCCCGGCGCTACCGGCAGGCGGCGCCGTCGGCCGCCACGGGCGCGCTCACCGAGGGCGACTACGTGGTCCATCTCGATCACGGGATCGGCATCTACCGCGGCATCCAGACGATCACCGCGGGCGAGTCCACGCTCGAGGTGGCCATCGTGGAGTACGAGGGGGGCGACCGGCTCAACGTCCCGCTGTACCGGCTGGACCAGCTCGAGCGCTATCGCGCCGCGGGTGAGGACGGCGATCGGCCGCCGCCGCGGATCCATCGGCTCGGCGGGTCGTCGTGGCAGCGGGTGCGGGAGAAGACCCGCCAGGCGATCAAGCAGATGGCGGCGGAACTGCTCGACCTCTACGCCCGCCGCGCCGTGACCGGCGGCTACGCCTTCCCGCCCGACACCCGGTGGCAGCGCGAGCTCGAGTCGAGCTTCCTCTACGAGGACACCCCCGACCAGCGGAAGGCGACCGAAGAGGTCAAGTCCGACATGGAGCGTCCCCGCCCGATGGACCGGCTGCTGGTGGGCGACGTGGGCTACGGCAAGACCGAGGTCGCCGTCCGGGCCGCGTTCAAGGCGGTCCAGGGGGGGAAGCAGGTGGCCGTGCTGGTGCCGACGACGATCCTCGCGGAGCAGCACGGCCGGACGTTCCTGGAGCGTCTGGCCGACTTCCCGGTGACGGTCGAGGTCCTCTCGCGCTTCCGCACGAGCAAGGAGCAGAAGCTGGCACTGGAGCGGCTGGCGGCGGGGAAGATCGACGTCGTGATCGGCACCCACCGGCTCCTCTCCAGAGACGTGGGCTTCATGGAGCTCGGCCTGCTCGTGGTGGACGAGGAGCATCGCTTCGGGGTGAAGCACAAGGAGCGGCTCAAGGCCCTGCGGCTCTCGGTGGACGTGCTGACGCTCACGGCCACCCCGATTCCCCGGACGCTGCATCTCTCGCTCGCCGGGCTCCGCGACCTGACGTTGATCGAGACCCCGCCGCGCGACCGCTCGCCGATCCTCACGTTCGTCGAGCCGTGGGACGACGCGCTGCTCGAGGAGGCGTTCGCGCGGGAGATCGACCGCGGCGGGCAGGTGTTCATGGTGCACAACCGGATCGAGACGATCGACACGATCGCCGCCAAGGTGCGCTCGCTGGCGCCCCGCGCCCGCGTGGGCGTGGCGCACGGGCAGATGGCGGCCGAGGAGCTCGAGGCGGTCATGCGGGAGTTCGTGGCGGGCAACGTGGATATTCTGGTCTCCACGATGATCGTGGAGTCGGGGCTCGACGTCCCCAATGCGAACACGATGGTGGTGCACGATGCCCATCGGTTCGGGCTGGCCCAGCTCTATCAGCTCCGCGGCCGGGTGGGCCGGAGCCACCGGCGGGCCTACTGCTATCTGCTGGTGCCCGACACGATCGACCCCGACGCCGAGGAGCGGCTCAAGGTGCTCGAGCACCACACCGAGCTGGGCGCGGGGTACCGGATCGCGCTCAAGGACCTCGAGCTCCGCGGGGCCGGCAATCTGCTGGGCTCCGAGCAGTCCGGCCACGCGCAGGCCGTCGGCTTCGATCTCTACATGCGCTGGCTGGAGGAGACGGTGAAGGCGTTGCGGGGTCAGGGCACGACCGAGCAGCCGGCGCCGCCCGACGTGGTGCTGGACCGGCCGGCGCACCTGCCCGACGGCTACGTTCCCGACGACGACGTGAAGCTGGACCTGTACCGGCGCCTGGCGCGCGCCGGGTCGCCAGGCGAAATTGACGGGCTCCGAGACGAACTGCGCGAGCGCTTCGGGCCGCTGCCGGCCGAGGCCGAGACGCTGCTCGACATGGCGCGGCTTCGCGTCCTGGGAGCGGTGCTCGGCCTCCAGCACGTGCTGGTGCGGGGCGACGAAGCCCGCGTGACGTACCGCGCCGGCACCGCGCCCCGGCTCGCGGGTCTCACGTCGGCCCTGGACGACGTGCAGCTCGCCGCGGAAGTGCGGCGCACGCTGCCGCTCTCGCTCCGGCTGATGCGCCTCGGCGGCGAGCCGCTCGTGCCCGCGCTCGTCCGCGCGCTCAAGGCGGCGGTCAACTGATCCCGTGCGGTGTGGTACCCCTTTCTGGAGATGTCATGCGACGAAACGTGATCCTCGGGGCGGTCCTCGCGATCGGCCTGGTCGGCTGCGGGAGCTTCCGCGACCTCTTCTCCGCGCACGCCAATGTCGCCGCGGAGGCGGGCGGGCAGGAGCTCCCGGCCGAGCGGCTGGCCCAGATCATGGTGGGCGGCGGCAAGAGCGTGCGGATGAGCCGCGAGACGGCGGACTTCATCGCCAACGCGTGGGTGGACTACACGCTGCTGGGGCAGGCCGTGGCCCAGGGCAAGCTGCCGAACGACTCGGCGAGCATCGCCGAAGCGGTATGGCCGGAGCTGTCCGAGCTGAAGGGGACGCACTGGCACGACTCGCTGATGGCGCGGCGCACGTCGATCTCCGACGCCGCGGTCGACAGCCTGTACGGCAAAACCGACGTCCGTCTGCTGCAGCACATCCTGTTCGGCGTGCGGCCGAACACCGAACCGGCGCAACGCGCCGCGACCCGCAAGAAGGCGGAGGGGACGCTCGCGCAGATCCAGCACGGGGCCAACTTCAGCGGTCTGGCGGCCCAGCTCTCGGAGGACCCGGGCAGCAAGGCCGACAGCGGGTACCTGCCGCCGGGGCCCAAGGGACGCTTCGTCCCGGCGTTCGACAGCGCGGGCTGGACGCTGCAGCCGGGCCAGGTCAGCGGCCTGGTGGAGACGGCGTTCGGCTACCACATCCTCAAGCGGCCCGCCCTGGCGGACGCGCGGCCCCGCATGCGCCAGTACCTGGTGGCGAGCGCCGGCGTGCGGCTGGACTCGATGTACATGGACAGCCTTGCCCAGAGCAAGAAGCTCGAGGTCGCGAAGGACGCGCCCGCGTCCATCCGCGCCGCGCTCGAGTCGCCGGACGACGCGCGGCGGTCGAACAAGACCCTGGTGCGGTTCACCGGCGGGTCGGTCACGGTCAAGGACCTGATGCGCTGGATCAGCGCGCTGCCGCCCCAGTATACCACCCAGCTCCGGCAGGCAGATGATGCCATGCTGAGCCGGTTCGCCCGGCTGGTCAGCCAGAACGTCCTGCTGCTCCGCCAGGCGGACTCCGCCGGCGTGACGGCGACGCCCGAGGAGTGGCGCGGTCTTCGCCAGCGCTACGAGAGCCAGGTGGACAGCCTGAAGGCAGAGATGGGTCTCACCGGAGACGTCACCGACTCCTCGGTGGCGCTCCCCGAGCGCGAGAAGGTGGCGGCGCTCAAGGTCGAGCGGTACTTCGACCAGCTCGTGGCCGGCAAGTCCCGGCTGCGCCCGCTGCCGTCGGCGCTCGCCTCGCTGCTGCGCGAGCACCTCGACTACAGCATTCACGAGGCCGGCGTGAGCCGGGCCTTCGAGCTCGCCAGCGAGGAGCGGAGCAAGACCGATTCCGCCGCGGCGCCGGGGGCCATGCAGCGCGCGCCCGGACCGCCGCCGGTGCCGGGCGCCCGGCCGTCGCCGCGCCCGGCCCCACAGCCGGCCCCCCGGCCGGCGCAACCGGAGAAGCCACGATGATCGCACGCAGGATCCGCGGCGCCGCCGCGCTCGCCGCACTGGCCCTCGTCGGGCCGGTGGCGGGCGGCGGCCTCGCGGCGCAGGACTCGACCGCCGCCCCAGCGGCGGCAGCCCCGGCTGCCCCACCGATGCCGGACAGCGCGGTGGTCGTCGACCGGGTGGTGGCTGTTGTCGGCAACCAGCCCGTGCTCGCCTCGCAGGTGGACGAGGAGGTGTTCTCCCGCCAGTCGCAGGGACAGCAGCTCCCCACCGACCCCGACTCGCTCACCGCGATCCGGAAGCAGGTCGTGACGTCCATCGTGGACGAGGAGCTGCTCGTCCAGCAGGCGCAGCGGGACACGAGCATCAAGGTGACCGACCAGGAAATCGCCGACGGCGTGCAGCAGCAGATCGCGAAGATCCGCACCAACTTTACGTCCGAGGTGGACTACCGGGAGGAGCTCCGGAAGGCGGGGTTCCAGACGCCCGAGGAATACCGGCGCTGGCTGACCGACCAGCAGCGGCGCGCCGCGTTCCAGAACCGGCTGATCGAGAAGCTGCGCCAGGACGGGAAGCTCAAGCCGGTGGCGCCCACCGAGCAGGAAATGCGGACGTACTTCGACGAGCAGAAGGCCAACCTGGGTAACCGCCCGGCCACGATCTCCTTCCGGCAGATCGTCATCGCGCCGCGCCCCTCGCCCGCGGCCAAGGCGCGAACCCGGGCGCAGGCCGACTCGATCGTGCTGGAGCTCCGCCGGGGCGCGGACTTCGCCACGGCCGCGAAGCGATTCTCCCAGGACCCGGGCTCCAAGGACCAGGGCGGCTCGCTCAACTGGTTCCGCCGCGGCGTGATGGTGCCGGAGTTCGAGCGCGTCGCGTTCATGCTCAAGCCCGGCGTCGTGTCCGACCCGGTGGAGTCGCCGTTCGGCTACCACATCATCCAGGTGGAGCGGGTCCAGCCCGGCGAGGTCCAGGCCCGGCACATCCTGCTCATTCCCCAGATCGATTCGGTCCACGTGGACAGCGCGCACGCGCTGGCCGACTCGGTGCGCCGCCTGCTCCTGCGGGGCGCCTCGTTCGACTCGCTGCAGCGCGCCCTGCACGACCCCTCCGCCGAGCGGCACGCGGAAGACGTGCCGGTGGACAAGGTGCCGGAAGCCTACGCCAAGGCCATCGGCCAGGCCGACTCGGGAACGGTGGTGCCGGTGTTCAAGGTGCCCGGTGCCGGGACCCGCGACCAGTTCGTCGTGCTTCAGGTGACGGGCCGGCGTCCGCCAGGCGACATCCGCTACGAGGACGTGCGCGACCGCATCCGCGACCAGTTGGGGCAGCAGCTCGCGATCCGGCGCTACATCGACGAGCTGCGGCGCAGCACCTACGTCGATATCCGTTCGTAGGTGGCGCGGGAAAGCGGGGGACGAGCGGTTCCGCGGATAGCGATCACCCTCGGCGATCCGCGCGGGATCGGCGCCGAGATCACCGCGCGAGCCCTCGAGCCGCCGCTCGCGGCGGAGATCACGCTCGTCGGAGCGGAGGACCAGATCGCGGCGATCGGCGCGGCGCGCCGGGT
>JAICLE010000169.1 GCA_025927545.1 Gemmatimonadales bacterium | reverse complement strand
GATCGACCTGGCAGCCGTGTACCTCTTCGCCATCATCTTCTACTGGACGCCGCCGCACTTCTGGGCGCTGGCGCTGATCAAGCAGGCGGACTACGCGCGGGCGGGCATCCCCATGATGCCGGTGGTCCGGGGCGAGGCGCGCACCAAGTACGAAATGCTGGTGTACACGCTGATGCTGCTGCCGCTCACCATCATGCCGACGTTCTTCGGCGCGCTCGGCCCTTTCTACGGTGTGGCGGCGGCGATCCTCGGCGCGCGGCTGCTGTGGTACTGCATCCGCCTGATGCGCGAGAAATCCATCACTCCGGTGGCGTGGCAGATGTACAAGTACTCCCTGCTCTATCTGGCCCTGCTCTTCGCGGCGATGGGGATCGACCGCGCGCTGCCGTTCGGCCACCGGGCGGAGGCGCACGACGTCATCATCCTCGACCAGCCGGGTGAGGAGCTCGCGACGCCGGCCGGGGCGCACGTCCATCCTTGAGCGCATCATTTACTCTGAGCGCCCGATTCACCACAGAGGCACAGAGGGCACAGAGGTGCACGGAGACAACAAACAAACTCTTGTTTGCTCCGTGTGCCTCGGTGCCCTCTGTGCCTCTGTGGTGAACTCCGTCACACGGGTCTCATGACGGAACCTGAACCAGGCAAGGGACCGCACAGCCGCCGGCTGCCGAAGCCGGGCCGTCTCGTGCGGCTCTGGCCCAGGGTGCGGCCGTACCGCGGCCTGCTGCTGGGCGCCACCGGCGCACTGGTGCTGAGCAGCCTCGCGAGCCTGGCGTTCCCGATGGTGGTGAAGTACCTGCTCGACGCCGCGTTCGTGAACCACGACCGGGCGCTGCTCGACCGCATCGCGCTGGGCCTGGTGGGACTCTTCTGCGTGCAGGCGGTGCTCAACTACATCCAGACCTATCTGCTGAGCGCCGCGGGCGAGCAGGCGGTCGCGGGGCTCCGCCGAGAGCTGTTCTCGAGGCTGCTCGACATGCCGCCCGGGTTCTTCGCCGAGCGGCGGACGGGCGAGCTGACCAGCCGGCTCACGG
Organism: Gemmatimonadales bacterium; assembly: GCA_025927545.1. Taxonomy (GTDB): domain Bacteria; phylum Gemmatimonadota; class Gemmatimonadetes; order Gemmatimonadales; family GWC2-71-9; genus CAVVWJ01. Next base: position 1,784 of record JAICLE010000169.1, on the reverse strand, counting down.
TGGACATCGGCCTGCTGCAGAGCGTGCTGAGCCACCAGGTCTCCGAGTTCGCCCGGCAGGTGCTGGCGCTGGTGGGCGGTGTCATCCTGCTCACCTGGCTGCAGCCGACGCTTGCTCTCACGGCGCTGGGGGTGGCGCCGGTGGTCGTGGGGACGGCGCTGATCTTCGGGAAGCGGCTCCGCCGCATGACCACGGGCGTCCAGGACCGGATAGCGGAGGCGAGCGCGGTGGCGGAGGAAGCGTTCTCCCAGATTCGCACCGTGCAAAGCTTCGTCCAGGAGCCGGCCGAGCGCGAGCGCTACGGCGACCGCATCGACGCGAGCGTCCGGACCGCGCTGCAGCGCGCCAACGTGCGGGGCGTGTTCTTCGGGATGCTCACCTTCTCGACCTTCGCCGGGATCGTCTTCGTGCTCTGGCAGGGCGGCCTGCTGGTGCTGAACGGGGAGCTCACGGCGGGGGCGCTGGTCTCCTTCCTCTTATATACGATCACGATCGCGGCCTCGATCGGCGCGCTGGCCACCTCGTTCACCACCTATCAGGAGGCGGTGGGCGCGGCGGAGCGGGTATTCGAGATTCTGGAGATGTCGCCGGAGATCGCCGACCCGGCCGAGCCGGCGTCGCTGCCCTCGCCGGTGCGCGGCCGGGTGGCGTACGAGAACGTGAGCTTCCGCTACCAGGCGGGGCCGGATGCCCCCTGGACGCTCGACAACATCAACCTGTCCGTGGCGCCCGGCGAGATCGTGGCGCTGGTGGGTCCCTCGGGCGCGGGGAAGACGACGCTGGTCTCGCTCCTGCCCCGCTTCTGGGACGTGAACCGCGGCCGGATCACGCTGGATGGCGTGGACATCCGCGCCCTCCGGCTGGCGGATCTCCGCGGCGCGATCGGGATCGTCCCGCAGGAGCCGGCGCTCTTCAGCGGGACGATCCGCGAGAACATCGCCTACGCGCGCCCGAGCGCGACGGACTCGGAAGTCGAGGCGGCGGCACGGGCCGCGCACGCGCACGAATTCGTGGAGCGGCTGGCGCTCGGCTATGACACGCTGGTGGGCGAGCGCGGGATCAAGCTGAGCGGCGGCCAGCGGCAGCGGGTGGCCATCGCCCGGGCCATCCTCAAGGACCCCGCGGTGCTCATCCTGGATGAGGCCACCAGCAACCTGGACACCGAGAGCGAGCGGCTGATCGAGGACGCCCTCTCCCGGCTGCTCGTCGGGCGGACGACGCTGATCATCGCTCACCGGCTGAGCACGGTGCAGCGGGCGGACCGGCTGGTGGTGCTGGAGCACGGGCGGGTGGTGGAGGAGGGGACGCACGGGGAGCTGCCGGCGCTGGGGGGACTGTACGCGAGGTTGTATCAGCGGCAGTTCAGGGAGGGGGAGCGGATCGAGATGCTGGAGGCACCATCGGTGAGAGGGTGAGTCGGGACGAGTGGCTGTCGATCCCTTGCGTTAGGTAGTGTCTGACAAACCCGTGCTCCTGTCGTAGTTTGCCTCGAAGCAACGACAGGAGGACCTCGTGGGGTTGCTCGTCGTCATGAACTGACTGAGGCCGCGTGGCGCGTCCTCGCCCCCGTGTTGCCGCGGCCCCCCGCGACGCCCCGCCCGGGGCGGCCCTGGCGCTCGCACCGGCAGGTGATCAACGGCATCCTCTGGGTGCTCGCGACCGGCAGCCCCTGGCTAGATCTCCCGGAGCGGTACGGGCCCTGGCAGACGTGCTACGAGCGATTCCGCCGCTGGGACCAGGATGGCACCTGGGAGCGAGTCTAACATGCGATGATGGGCCAGATG
>JAICLE010000157.1 GCA_025927545.1 Gemmatimonadales bacterium | reverse complement strand
GGCGCGGAACTCTCCTGCGCCGCGCTTTCGTGCCGGACAGCGAACACGGCGCTGCAGATGCTGCAGCGGGCCCGCACCCCTGCCTCCGGCACCTTGGCCGGGTCCACCCGGTAGACGGTACCGCAATTGGGACAGGTGACGTTCATCGTGGCTCCCTCACGGCTGTTCTCTGGATCCCGCGCCCGACCGCTCCTCGCCATTGGTGCCCTGGCGGCGGTCCACCACGAACACCGACCCCGGAAGCGTCTTCGCGTAGCTCTTCATTTCGGTGGCAAGCTCGCTCACCTGGGCGGGATGCGCAAACCCACGGTGGCGGTTGGTGACGATGCCGATCGACAGCGTCATCAGCGGCACCCGATGGAGCTGGCCTCGCCGATCCTTCCCGAAGAAGTAGCCGGCCCGCCGGTCCTGCTCGTTGTACTGCAGCGGGATCAGGGTGTCGAACACATCCAGGATTTCGCTGCACACCGCGCTGATCTCTCCGGTGGGAATGACGAAGATGAAGTCGTCGCCGCCGATGTGCCCGACGAAACCGCGCGGACCTAGCAGCCCCTTCACCACATCGTGCAGAATCCGGGAGAGCAGATAAATGACCCGGTCGCCGTCGTAGTAGCTGTACCGGTCATTGAACTCCTTGAAGTGGTCCAGATCGGCGTAGCAGACCGCGAACTCCTCCGCTGACTCGAGCCGGCGCCGGATCTCCCGCTCGATCTCGGTGGTGCCCGGCAGCCGGGTGGAGGGATGCACGGAGACGTCCCGCTCGGTCCGCACCAGCATGGCGTCGAGCCGCGCGCGCTGTTCCGCGGGCGAAAAGAGTCCGGTCACCACCTCGTCCGCGCCGGCTCCGAACCACGCCTGCACCTGCTCCTGATGGTGGTCGGCAGAGAGGACGGTGACCGGCACGATGGCCGTGAACGCGTCCAGCTTGAGCCGGCGCACCAGGCTGACGCCGTCGGCCTGCGCGCGGTTGCCGTCCACGAACAGCAGGCACGGATGACCCCGCAGCACGATCGCCTCGACCTCTGTGGCCTGATCGAACACGACCAGCGGAAACGCATTCGCCTCCGCCCACTGCCGGACCAGCGCGGGCACCGGACAAGCCTCCGGCGAGAAGAAGAGAATCGTCGGGCGAGTCCGCACCCAGTGCCTCTCGTAAGGGTTTATCCGAAGCTAGCTTAGCTGTTCCGCCCTGCCAAGTCATTCGAGAAAGAACGCCCCGACCGCCACCATCCCGTAGACGGCGAGCAACTGCACGCCTTCGAACCAGTGGGACTCGCCATCCAGCGTGATGATGGCGGTGACCATCGTGGCCATGGCCAGCGCCAGCACTTCGAACGGCCGAAAGACCAGGTTCATATCCTGGCCCATGAGCACGCCCGCGAACACCAGCAGCGGGGCGATGAGCAGCGCCACCTGAGTGCTGGAGCCCAGGGCGATCTGGAGCCCGAGGTCGATCTGTCCCTTCCGCGACAGCACGACAGCGGCCGCGTGCTCCGCGGCGTTGCCGATGATCGGAATCACAATGAGGCCGAGGAAGACGCTGGAGAGGCCGATCGCCTCGCTGGCCTCCGTCGCGGCGTGGACGAGGAGCTCGGACTCGATGGCCACGCCGATGGTGGCGGCCGCCAGTACGGCGATGGCCTTTTTCGGCCCCCAGACCGGACCGCTCATCGGATGCGCCTCACCGCCGAGCAGGTAGCGGTGGGTCCGCAGCGTGAACAGCAGCGAGCACGCGTAGGTGAGGATCAGGATGCCGGCCACGGCCTCGGACATGTGAAGCTCGGAGAGCCGAGCCGCCGCTTCCGGATGCACCAGGTGGAACAGCGCGGGGAACACCAGCGCGACGACGGCGAGCGCGAGCATTCCGGCGCTCATCCCGGTGCTGGTCCGGTTGAATCGGACCTCCGACTTCCGCGTCCCCGCGGCGATCAGCGCGAGCCCGAGGATCAGCAGCAGGTTGCCGAGGATGCTGCCGGTGATCGACGCCTTGACCAGCTCGACGAGCCCCGCTCGCAGAGCGACGAGCGCAATGATCAGCTCGGCGGCATTTCCGAAGGTCGCATTGAGCAGCCCGCCGATGGTGGGACCGGTGCGGTGGGCCAGATGTTCGGTGGCCTCGCCCATGTATCCCGCGAGGGGGAGGACGCCGAGACAGGCGGTGCCGAAGACCCAGGCGGCAGGCGCGTGCACGACGTATCCCAGGACCGCACTCACCGGGACGGCGACGAGCAGCAGGAGACGCCAGGGGATACGCCGCCTGACAGGTGTCGGCCCCTCCGGCGCCGGCGGCGGCGAGCCCGGCGTCAGTTCCCGGCGAACGCGATCCGGCCCGACGCCCGCCTCGCCGAGGAGCCGGGCCATGGTGCCCCGTGGCTCGAGCAACGCCGCCAGGAGCAGGTGCTCGGCCGTGAGCCCGGTGCCCGCTTCGCGCGCCTCTTTCGAGGCCATTTCGATCAACCGCCTGGCGTGCGACGTGTAGGCGAGCTCGTCGGCGCCGCCGCGCGGGCGCCCGCGGCGGCCGCCCGCCTCGAGCCGTTCCCGCACGGGACCGACGTCCAGGCCGAGCCGTGCAAGCAGCGGCCGCGCGGGCGCGTCGGGGCGCAGGAGCGCGAGCACGATGTGCTCGGCGCCGATGGCGTCATGGCCCAGCCGCGTCGCCTCCTCGCGAGCTTCCTCGAGCGCCCGCTGGGCGCCGGGGCTCAAGGTGTGCGGATTGACGCGCGGAGTGGGAGGCGCCTGGCTCAGAGGGGCTTCGCTTCGTCGATCAGCATGATGGGGATCCCATCTTCGACCGGATAGATCAGGCGGCACACACGACAGACCAGCGACTCCGGCGACTCGCGGTACTCGAGATCGCCCTTGCACTTGGGGCAAACGAGAATCTGCAGCAGCTCGGGGGCCAGCGTCATGGGGACTCCGTGTAGGGGAACCCGAACCGGGTGAGCGCCGAGGCGCTCTTTCGCCAGTTCGGCAGCGCTTTGACCCAGGTGTCCAGATAGACCGGCGCGCCGATCAGCTCTTCGAGGCGCCGGCGCGCGTGGGCCCCGATCGCCTTGATCGTCCGGCCGCCGGCGCCGATCACGATGTGTTTCTGGGACTCGCGCTCCACGAACAGCGTCACCCGAATGTATACGGGACGTTCCGCTTCGCGAAACTCCTCCACCTCGGCGGTGAAACCGTAGGGCAGCTCGTCCGCCAGGAGCTCGAAGGCGGCCTCGCGCAGGTATTCGACCACGAAGAATCGCAGCGGCTGGGTGCCGACGTCCGCGGGATCGTAGGCGAAGGCGCGCTCCGGCAGATGCTCCCGCGCGCGCGCCAGGAGCTCATCGAGGCCGTCACCGCTGGTGGCGGAGACCACGTTGGCCGTCCGGCGGAGCTCGGCACGCCGGCCGGGGGGGAGGAGGTCGCCCTTGGTGTAGACGGTGAGGACGGGCGCCTCGAGCGACCGCTCGAGCGGAGCCACCCGGACGAACTCGGGCGCCGGGGCATCGGGTGCCGGGTGCAGATGGAGCACGAGGTCCATCCGCCCAATCGTGTCCAGCGCCAGCTCCCGCATCCGGGCTTGCATGAGGTACGCCGGATCGAGCAGTCCGGGGAGGTCATGGAAGACGTACTGGGTATCGCCCTCGGTTCGGAGGCCCACCACCGGAAGCCGGGTGGTCTGAGCCCGGGGGCTCACGATGGCCAGGTGCTGGCCGACGAGCCGGTTGAGCAGGGACGATTTGCCGACGTTGGGGGCGCCGGCGAGGGCGATGTGGCCGGAGCGGGGCATGGGGGAATGTAAGCAAGAAGCCCGTGCTCCAGTTCGGAGCACGGGCTTCTCGAGGCGAGGCTGGCGACGGCCTACTCTCCCACCACCTCTCAGTGGCAGTACCATCGGCGCTGCAGGGCTTAACTGCCGTGTTCGGAATGGGAACGGGTGTGGCCCCTGCGCGCTAGTCGTCAGCCGTAGGTCGAGTCGTGAGTCGTGGGTCGAGAGTCGTGGCTTCACGACTCAAGACTCATGACTCACGACTGATCAACGATTGGATGGTGTGAGATGCGAAGAATGGGAGAGATCAAACTTCACGGGCGATTAGTAGCGCTCGACTGAAGGGGTTGCCCCCCGTACATCTGCGCCCTATCAACCAGGTAGTCTCCCTGGGCCCTTGAGGGGGCTTATGCCCCAGGAGTGTTCATCTTGGGAAGAGTTTCCCACTTAGATGCTTTCAGCGGTTATCTCCGCGCGACATCGCTACCGGGCGGTACCCCTGGCGGGATAGCCCGTACACGAGTGGTCGCTTCGTCTCGGTCCTCTCGTACTAGAGACGACGTCCCTCAACACTCCCACGCCCACGACGGATACAGACCGAACTGTCTCACGACGTTCTGAACCCAGCTCATGTACCACTTTAACCGGCGAACAGCCGGACCCTTGGGACCTTCTCCAGCCCCAGGATGTGATAAGCCGACATCGAGGTGCCAAACCG
>JAICLE010000114.1 GCA_025927545.1 Gemmatimonadales bacterium | reverse complement strand
GTCGGGCCCGGGGGGGGGGGGGGGCGCGGGGGTGGGGGTCGGGGCTCCCACGCGCCGCGGCCCCCCCACCCCCCGCCACCCCCGCCCCCCCGCGGGCCCCCCCCCCCGCCGGCCTGCCGCAAGGAGCCCCGCCCGACCACACCCTAGGTTCCCCCCAGCCTCCCCATCAACCCCAGATACGCATCCAGCTTGAGCTTCTGCGATGCCCGGTTGGCCACCAGCACCGCGCCGCACTCCAGCACGGTTTCCCGCTCCACCAGCCCGTTCGCCCTGAGCGTGCTCCCGGTGTCCACCAGGTCCACGATCCAGTGCGCCAGATCGAGCAGCGGCGCCACTTCGACCGAACCGTTCACCCGGATGATGTCCACCGGCCGTCCCGCGGCCGCGAAGTGGGCCTGCGCGAGCCGCGGATACTTGGTGGCGACGCGGGCCGTGATGCCGCCGGGCAGCGCGGGATACGGCGCGTCCACCGGCGCGGCCACCGAGAGCCGGCAGAACCCGAACCCGAGCTCGAGCGGCTCCAGCACATCCGCACCAGTCTCCCGCAACACGTCGGTGCCGGTGACGCCGAGATCGGCGGCGCCCGACTCCACGTACACCGGGACGTCCCCCGGCTTGACGACGAGAAACTCGATCCCGGGGTCGCTCGACGGCACGAGCAGGCGGCGGCCGGCGCCGACGGCCGGGGCGGCGCCGGCCCGGCGGAAGCGCTCGACCGACGGCTCGTAGAGCCGCCCCTTGGCGAGGGCGATCCGGAGCCGGCTCAGAGCGGTACCTCGGCGATGGTATCGAGGTCGAGCGAGAGGCCCACCGCCGGCATCGGCCGGCCGAAACGGGCCATCAGCTCGTCGTACCGGCCGCCGGCGCCGGCGGCGCGTCCCGCGCCCGCCACGTAGACCTCGAAGTGGACGCCCGTGTAGTAGTCGAGGCCGCGCACTTCGCCGAGGTCGTACACCACGTGATCCCGCTCATCGGGCCCGAGCGCCGCGTCGAGCGCGCGGAGGTGCTCGAGCGCGGGCGCGGCCGCGCGGGGCGCGAGGTCCAGGGCGCTCGCCAGGGCCTCGCGCCGGCCGATCACGAAGGGCAGCACGGTGAGCGTGGCCGCGTCGCCGCGGGCGCCCGCGAGAGCGCGGCAGAGATTGCCGCGGTCCTTCCGGTCGATCCAGCGGCGCACGTCCGCCCGGAGTTCGGCGTCGAGCGCCGCGATGCCGGGAGCGAGCACGCCCGCATGGCCGAGGTTCACCTGGAAGTCGCGCAGCCCGGCGGAGCGGAGGAGCGCAATCGTGAGGCGGACGATCTCCACGTCCGCCGCCAGGTCGCCCTGGCCCAGGAGCTCGGCGCCGACCTGCAGCATCTCGCGAGGCCGGCCGCCGCGCTCGGGGTCCTGCCGGTAAACCGGTCCCGAGTACGACAGGCGGAGGGGGCGCGCGGCGTCGGCAAAGGTGGTCGCGGCCACGCGCGCGAGACTGGCGGTGAAATCGTAGCGGAGCGCGAGGATCCGGCCGTCCCGATCGGGGAAGCGGATCAGCCGCTCGGCCACCCCGGGGCCGCCGGCGCGGAGAAACGTGTCCTGGTATTCCAGCGTGGGCGGGATCAGCTCCTCGTAGGCGCCGCGCTCGAGCACCCGCAGGGCGGCGCGCTGCAGTTCGCGGCGGCGGCGCGCCGCCTCGCCGGTGAAGTCGAGCGCACCGGGGGGCGTGACGGCGAGCTGGGAGGGAAGCATGGGGCGGGAAGGTAACGTCGCGCGGACGGACCGCGCGAGCCTCAGTTCGCGGTGAGCGTCTCCCGCACCTTGTGCGCGAGCTGGTCGGCGGTGAACGGTTTCTCGAGGAGGCCATGCCCGGCGGGGAGCCGGCCCTGCCGCTCGACCGCCTCGGCGGCGTACCCGGTGATGAAGAGCACGCGGAGGCCGGGCCGCGCGTGGAGCAGCCGGTCCGCGAGCGCCCGTCCCCCGAGCCCCGGCATGACGAGGTCGCTCACCAGCAGATCGATCGGCTCGGTGGCCTTGGCTGCCAGCTCGAGCGCGGCCTCCGCGTGCCGCGCCTCGAGCACCCGGTAGCCCTTGGCGCGGAGCACGCGGCAGACGAGGTGCCGCACCGCCTCCTCGTCTTCGGCCACCAGCACGGTCTCGGAGCCCCCCGAGACCGGCGCGGCAGCGGCCAGCGCGCCACGGGTGGGACGCGGGGCTTCGGCGCGCGGAAGATAGACGGTGAAGCTGCTTCCCTCGCCCGGACGCGACCGGACCTGGATATGTCCGCCGCTCTGGCGCACGATCCCATAGACCGTGGCCAGCCCGAGCCCGGTGCCGCGACCCAGCTCCTTGGTGGTGAAGAACGGCTCGAACAGGCGGCCCCGTACCTCGTCGTCCATGCCGATGCCGGTGTCGGTCACCGCCAGCGACACGAGCGGGCCGGCCGCCGGCAGTGCCTCGTCCGCCGCCGCCGTCACACCCCGGCCGGTGACGTTGGTGGTGGTGATTGTCAGGGTGCCCCCGCGCGGCATCGCGTCGCGCGCGTTCACGCCGAGGTTCGCGATCACCTGCTCGAGCTGCCCGGGGTCGGCGGTGACGTGGCCCAGCCCCGGATCCAGATCGAGGCGGAGCTCGATCGGCTCACCGACTACGCGGCGCAGCATCGCGCCCATGTCCCGGACGATGGCGTTGAGGTCCACGCGCCGGGGTTGCAGCACCTGCTTCCGGCTGTAGGCCAGAAGCTGCCGGACGAGCGCGGCGGCCCGGTGGGCCGAGCGGCTGATCTCCTGCACGTCCTCGCGCCGGGGATCGCCCGGCGGCGTGTCGGCCAGGAGCAGCTCGGTGCTGCCCAGGATGGCCGTCAGCAGGTTGTTGAAGTCGTGGGCAATGCCGCCCGCGAGCTGACCTACGGCCTCCATCTTCTGCGCCTGCCGGAGCTGGTCCTCGAGGCTCTTGCGCTCGGTGATGTCGCGGAGGTAGAGCAGCAGGTAGAGCGGCTCCCCGGCCGTGCCCTGCACCAGCGAGGCATTGAGGTACATCCAGAGCGGCTTCCCGTCGGGTCGGCGCCAGCGGGTCTCGAGGTCGACCGTGCGGGTCTCACCGCGCACCAGGTGCTCCCAGCCGCCCATTACGGCGTCCTCGGGGTGCAGCAGCTCGTCGATGGACGTGCCGAGCAGCCGGTGCTCCTCCAGCCCGAGGAGCCGGCAGAGCCTCGGCGGCACCTTGAGCCAATGGCCTTCGAGGCTCAGGTGCGCAGTCATGACCAGCGCGAACGCCTCGGTCCGCGCGAGCTGCGCCTCGCTCTCGCGGAGCGCGTGCTCGATGCGCAGCCGCTCGATGGCGCCGCCGCAGTGATCGGCCAGCTCCTGGAGCACGGCGAGGTCCTGCTCGTCGTATGCGTCCGCCGTGTAGCTCTGGATCGACAGCACGCCGGTCACCCGCTCGCCGTGGCGGACCGGCACGAACATGCGGGAGAGCGACGGCCGGCCGCTCCCGAAGGGGACGAGCCCCTCGCCCGCGCCGTGACGTCCCGGGCCCGGCACGAGCTGCCCGCCGTCGCGGACCACGCGCGCGGTCACCGGGCCGGGCGAGGTGGCGGTGTAGGCGTGGGGCACGTCGGCCGGCGGCCCGTCCACCGAATCCATCGAGAGCACGGCCTGGACGCGATCGGTCTCGGGAAAGTACAGGTCGAAGCTGCAGCAGTCCCAGCCGAGCAGCTCCTGGGCGACGCCGACGATGACGCGGGCCGCTTCGGTCGTCGTGCGCGCGGCGCCGAGCCGGCGGCTCACTTCGAGGAAGGCGTCCCGTGTCCGCTCGGCGCTAGTCATGGTCGGCCTGTTCGACCTCGACCTGGGGAGCGGCATGCAGCCGGAGGCTTCGCACGCGCCGGCCGTCCATCTCGACGACCTCGAAGGTCTGAGAACCCACGGTGACCCGGTCCCCGGGCCGGGGCAGCCGGCCGAGCTGCCCGAAGACGTAGCCGCCGAGTGTGGTGTAGTCGGTGTCGTCCAGCGCGGCCTCGTACTGCGTGTTGAACTCGGTGATCGGCATGGCGCCGTCGAGCCGCGCGGCCGCGTCTCCCGTGAGGGCCCGGTCCTGGGGATCGTGCTCGTCGTAGATCGGACCGACGATCTCCTCCAGCAGGTCCTCCATCGTGACCAGCCCGGCGGTCCCGCCGTACTCGTCGAGCACCACGGCGAGGTGGGTCTTGAGCCGCTTCATGTCGGCCAGCACGTCTTCCACCTCGCGGGTCCCCGGCACGAAGAGCGGCGGACGCATGATGTTGCGCACGGTGTCGTGGGGGTGGGCGCGGAGCGCGGTGAGGATGTCCTTCGCGTGCACCACCCCGACGATCTCGTCGAGCGACTCGGTGTAGACCGGATACCGGGAGCGCCGCGCCACCGCCACCTCGTCCGCCGCATCCTCCACCGAGAGGGCGGACTCGAGCGCGATCATCTGGGTACGCGGGGTCATCACCTCGAGCGCGGTCTTCTCGCTGAACTCGAACACCCCCTCCAGCAGCCGGGCGTCCTCCTGGAGGAGGCTGCCGCCCTCGGTGCTCTGCTCGACCAGCATCCGGATCTCCTCGGGCGAGTGGAGCCGCTCGTGCTCGCCGGGGGGCGAGATGCCGATCAGCCGGAGCAGCCGGTTGGCCGTGCTGTTGAGGAGCGTGATGGGCCACTGCATGACCCAGGAGAAGCCGATGAGCGGCCCGGCGACCCAACTGCTCACCGCCTCCGGGTACAGCAGGGCCACGGCCTTAGGCACCAGCTCACCCAGGATGATGTGCAGGATGGTGATGATGCCGAAGGCGACGACCGACGCCACGCCGTGCGTGGCGATGGCCGCCAGCGAGCTCGGCAGCCACGCGAAGGCGCCGCGGATGAGCCCGGCCAGCGCCGGCTCGCCGATCCAGCCGAGGCCCAGGGAGGCGAGGGTGATTCCGAGCTGGGTGGAGGAGATGTAGCGGTCGAGCGATTGTACCGCCCGGCGCGCCAGCCTAGCTTTGCGGTCCCCCGAGCGGGCCAGCTCGTCCAGCCGGGTGCGCCGGGCGCCCACCAGGGCGAACTCGGACGCCACGAAGAAGGCGTTGAGGAGCACCAGAACCACGACCGAGACGAGTCCCAGGCCGATCGAGGTCGAGTTGGTTGGTTCCATACGCCTAAAGCGTAGTACGTCAAAGCTCTAACCGCGAGGTCCCCGGATGATTCGCCGGCTGGCCGTTCCCCCCTTCGAAGCGCTCGAGGCGCTGCTTCCCCGTGGTACCGGCGCCGACGCGGAAACGCGGACCGCGGTGCGCCGCGTCCTCGAGGATGTGGCCGAGCGCGGCGACGACGCGGTGCGGGAGTATGGGCGCCGGTTCGATGGGGTCGATCTCGCACCCGCGGAGTGGGAGCTCGATCCGGGAAGCTGGCAAGGGGCGCTCGAGCGGACCGCGCCCGCGCTCCGGGCCGCACTGGTCCGGGCGGTGGATCGGGTACGGGCTTACCACGAGCATCAGCGCGAATCCGGGTTCCACGTCACCGAGCCGGATGGCAGCGTAATCGGCATGAAGGTGAGCCCGCTCGACCGGGTCGGGCTCTACGTTCCCGGCGGGAAGGCGTCGTACCCCTCTTCGGTGGTGATGAACTCCGTGCCCGCACTCGTGGCCGGCGTGCAGGAGATCGTCGCGGTGGTCCCGCCGAACGGCGTTACCGACCTGGTGCTCGCCGCGTGCGCGCTCTCCGGCGTCACCCGGATCTTCCGCATCGGCGGCGCCCAGGCCATCGGCGCGCTGGCCTGGGGCACCGCCACGGTGCCGCGGGTGGACAAGATCGTCGGGCCGGGGAGCCGCTGGGTGGCGGAGGCCAAGCGGCAGGTCGTGGGGCAGGTGGGGATCGACATGATCGCCGGGCCGACCGAGATCCTGATCATCGCCGACGGCACCGCGCTCCCCGAGCGCGTGGCGGCGGACCTGATCGCCCAGGCGGAGCACGACGAGGACGCGGTGAGCTGGTGCGTCACCACCGACCCGGCGCTGGCGGACGCGCTTCCGGCTGCCATCGACGGGGCGCTCAGCCAGGCGCCGCGCGCGGCGATCGCCCGCGCCGCGCTCGAGCGGAACGGCCTGGTGGTGCTGGTGCCCTCCATGCGCGAGGCGATCGAGGTGGCCAACCGCCGCGCTCCCGAGCACCTGGCCATCGTGGCCGAGGGCGCGGAGCGGGTGGCGGCCTCGATCCGGCACGCGGGCGCCATCTTCCTGGGCGACGACACGCCGGAACCGGTCGGCGACTACCTGGCCGGTCCGAGCCACGTGCTGCCGACCGGCGGCACCGCGCGCTACGCCTCTCCCCTCGGCGTCTACGACTTCGTCAAGCGGACCAGCGTAATCCGCTACACCCGCGCCCGCCTGGCGGTCGATGCCGACGCGATCATCGCGCTGGCGGAGGCGGAAGGGCTGTACGGGCATGCGGAGGCGGTGAAAATGCGGGTGGTGAGCGGCGAGAGGCAGACGGTAAGAGGTGAGAGGTAAGAGGTACGAGCAGCGGTCACCTCTTACCTCTTACCTCTCACCTCTTACCGCTTACCTCCGTTAGCTTTCCTCCATGCCCACATTCGCCACCCGCACCGATTGCGTCCATCTCACCCGCGGGCCGGCGACCCCGGTGCGTCGGCTGTGGGTGGTGCTCGGGCTGACCGCGACCTTCATGGTGCTGGAGGCGGTGGGCGGCTGGCTGAGCGGCTCGCTCGCGCTGCTCGCGGATGCGGGGCACATGCTCACCGACGTCGGCGCGCTCGCGCTGAGCCTGCTGACCGCCTGGGTGGCCCGGCGGCCGGCCGACCAGACCAAGACCTACGGCTATCTCCGCTGGGAGATCCTGGCGGCGCTGGTGAATGGGGCGGCGCTCTTCGGGATCGCCGGGTGGGTGGTGTACGAGGCCGTGCAGCGGCTCAACCATCCCGCGCCGATCCGCACCGGTCTCTTCCTGGCGGTCGCCGCCGCGGGCCTCGCGGTCAACCTCGTGAGCCTGGCGCTGCTCCACCGCTCGCGGGAGGGGAGCCTCAACGCCCGGGGCGCCTACCTCCACGTCATGGGCGACGCGCTGGGATCGGTCGGGGCCCTGGGGGCGGCGGCGATCATCTGGTTCACCGGCTGGACCGCCGCCGATCCGATCGTCTCCGTTGCCCTCTCGCTTCTGATCCTGATCGGCGCCTGGCGGCTGTTGCGCGAGAGCACCGAGATCCTCCTCGAGTCGGTGCCCCGCAGCGTCGCCCTCTCCGAGGTGCAGGGCCGGATCCTCGGCGTGCCGGGCGTGGCCGCCGTGCACGACCTGCACGTCTGGACGGTGGTCAGCGGCATGGTGGCGATGAGCGGCCACGCGGTGGTGCCCGACCTGGACGCCCACCCGGGCGTGCTGGAAGGGATCCGGGACCAGATGGCGTCGCTCGGCATCGGCCACGTGACGATGCAGCTCGAGGTGGCCGACGAGTGCGAGGAGGTACGGACCGCCGTCGGCCGGCCCCGGACGAGCCATTCGCACCTCGGCCATTCGCATCGCCACTAGCCCGCCCCCGGCGCCCCCACGTCTCTTGCGGCATCCGACGGCCTAGTCTATATATGCGCCGCGGAGGCCCGGGCGTCCGGGCCTCACCCGTTCCGCGCGAGGGAAGTCCTGCTTGATCCGTAATCTGGCCATCATCGCCCACGTCGACCACGGCAAGACCACTCTGGTAGACCAGATGCTGCGCCAGGCCGGGGCGTTCCGCGCCAACCAGCAGGTGGAAGAGCGGGTCATGGACTCGAACCCGCTCGAGCGCGAGCGCGGGATCACCATCCTGGCCAAGAATACCGCCGTGCGCTGGCAGGGCGTCAAGATCAACATCGTGGACACCCCGGGCCACGCCGACTTCGGGGGCGAGGTCGAGCGGATCCTGCGCATGGTGGACGGCGTGCTGATCCTGGTGGATGCGGCGGAGGGGCCGATGCCGCAGACCCGGTTCGTCACCCGGAAGGCGCTGGCGCTGGGGCTCCGGCCCATCGTGGCGATCAACAAGATCGACCGGGCCGACGCGGAGCCGCTCCGGGTGCACGATGAAGTCCTCGGCCTGTTCATCGATCTCGAGGCCACCCCCGAGCAGCTCGACGCGCCTTTCCTTTATACGTCGAGCCGCGCGGGCACGGCCACCACCGACCTGGCGCAGCCCGGCACCGACCTGCAGCCGCTCTTCCAGTCCATTCTCGACTACGTCCCGCCCCCCACGGGCGATCCCGAGGGTCCGTTCCAGATGCTGGTCTCGACGCTCGACTTCTCCAGCTTTCTCGGCCGGATCGCCATCGGCCGGATCGAGCGCGGCGGCGTGCGCGTGGGCGACCAGGTGGCGCTCCTGCCGCTCGGCGAGCCCGGGCCGGTGGTGGACGAGCCGTTCGAGCGGAACCGGGTGACGCGGCTCTACACCTTCGACGGCCTGAGCCGGGTGGAGGTGGACGTGGCCGGCGCTGGTGACATCGTGGCGCTCTCGGGGTTCGAGACCATCGAGATCGGGAAGACCTTCACCTCGGTGGACGCGCCCGAGCGGCTGGCGGGCATCGCGGTCGAGGAGCCCACGATCTCGGTGGACTTCATCGTCAACAACGGGCCGTTCGCCGGGCGCGAGGGGAAGTACGTCACCAGCCGCCAGCTCAAGGACCGGCTCTACCGGGAGCTGGAGCGGAACGTGGCGCTTCGGGTGGAAGAGACCGACAGCCCGGACACCCACACCGTGTCGGGCCGGGGCGAGCTCCACCTCGGCATCCTGATGGAGACCATGCGGCGGGAGGGCTACGAGTTCCAGGTCTCCCGGCCGAGGGTCATCACCCGCCTGGGCCCGGACGGCGAGCGGCTGGAGCCGTACGAGGAGCTGACGGTGGACGTCCCCGAGGAGCACATGGGCGTCGTCATGGAGAAGCTGGGGCCGCGCCGGAGCGAGATGACGGAGATGCGGAACCCGGGGCAGGGGATGGTGCGGCTCACCTTCCGCATCCCGGCGCGCGGCCTGTTCGGCTACCGCTCGGAGTTCCTGACCGACACCCGGGGCACCGGGATCATGCACCACCGCTTCCTCGACTACGGACCCTGGGCGGGTCCGCTCGCCGGCCGGAAGCGCGGCGTGATGGTGGCCGACCGGGAGGGGAGCGTGGTGGCGTTCGCGCTGGGGAACCTGCAGGAGCGGGCGCAGATGTTCGTGAGCCCCGGCGACCACGTGTACGAGGGGATGATCGCGGGGGAGAGCTCGCGGCCGGGCGACATGGACGTGAACGTGACGAAGGAGAAGAAGCTGTCCAACATGCGGACCACGGCCTCGGACGACAACGTCATCCTGGAGCCGCCCCGCCAGATCACCCTCGAGTACGCCCTG
>JAICLE010000172.1 GCA_025927545.1 Gemmatimonadales bacterium | reverse complement strand
GTGGGGGGGGCGGTCGGCCGGTCGGGCGGGGGGAGGGTCGGGCGGGCGGAGGGTCAGGCGGTCGGGTGGGCTGTGACGCTGCCTTCTGTCTTCCCGAGCGACGCGCGGGATCTTGCGGGGCCGAGCTCGAACCGCGGGGGAGTAGATCCCTCCTCTTCGCTGCGCTCGGGGTCGGGATGACAGTTCGCCTGACCGCCTGCCCTCCCGACCGCCCGACCGCCCGACCGTGTGCATGCCGGCCCGCTCGCGCATCTCCCGCTGCGCCACCGCCGTCACCCCACCATTTCCCGCTGGAGAGCCCGATGCCAACCGCCCCTCGTGCCCGGCGCCTGCCGGGTCTGGTCCTCTTTCTTTGCATGTCGTTCGCCAGCTCGGCTGCGGCCCCGGTGCGGCTCGTTCAGCCTACGGGCCGCATCGAGGGCCGCGTGCGCGATGCGCGCGGGGTCGCCCTCGGCGGCGCGCGGGTGCAGCTGGTCGGGACGGCGCTGTCGGCGCTCACCGACTCGAGCGGCTCGTACCGATTGGCGGCGGTTCCTACCGGGCCCGCTACGCTCCGCGCCACACTCGCGCGGTATCAATCCGTTCAACGCACGGTGACCGTTCAATCGGGCGCCGTGGCCACGCTCGACTTCACGCTGAGCCCTACCGTCGACGCGGGCCGGGAGCTGGCGGGCAGGCCCGAGCCCATCGCTCCAACATCCCAGGCCGCCGGCAGCCGGAAGAGTCTCGATTGGGCGAGCGGCGTCACACCCACCGCCGAGCTCAACCGCGCGCCCGCGCTCCTCCAGGCCATCCCCGCCTATCCCGAGCCCTGGCGCTCGCAGCAGGAGCCTGGCAACACCGAGTCGTACACCGCGATCGACGAAAACCGCTTCCTCACCGCCGTCGCTCATCCGCTCTCCACCTTTTCCATCGACGTGGACGCCGCCTCGTACAGCAACGTCCGCCGCTTTCTCGCGCAGGGCACGCTGCCGCCGAAGGACGCGGTGCGGCTCGAGGAGCTGGTCAACTACTTCCCCTACGGCTACGCCGACGAGACCGGCCGCCATCCGTTCGCGGTGAACACCGAAGTGGGCCCGTGCCCCTGGGCGCCGGCGCACCGCCTGGTCCGGATCGGCCTGCAGGCGCGCCGCGTCGCGACGCGCGACCTGCCGCCCAGCAATCTCGTCTTTCTGATCGACGTGTCGGGCTCGATGCTGTCGCCCGACAAGCTGCCGCTGGTGCAGCAGGCGTTCCGGGCGCTGGTGCGCGAGCTCCGGCCGGAGGACCACGTGGCCATCGTTGTCTATGCCGGGGCCGCCGGCCTCGTGCTCCCGGCCACCAGCGGCGCCGAGAAGGCGACGATCCTCGACGCGATCGACCGGCTCCAGGCCGGCGGTTCCACGGCGGGCGGCGCCGGGCTCCGGCTGGCGTACGACGTGGCGCGCGAGCACTTCGACGCCGAAGGGAACAACCGGGTCATCCTCGCCACCGACGGCGACTTCAACGTGGGCGTGAGCTCGGACGCGGAGATGGTGCGGCTGGTGGAGCAGCGGCGGGAGGAGGGGACGTTCCTGACCGTGCTCGGATTCGGGAGCGGCAACCTCAAGGACTCGAAGATGGAGCAAATGGCCGACAAGGGGAACGGCCACTACGCCTACATCGACAGCTTCCGCGAGGCGCGGAAGGTCTTCGTGCAGGAGTTCGGCGCCACCCTGTTCACCGTCGCGAAGGACGTGAAGATCCAGGTCGAGCTCAATCCCGCGCGGGTGCACTCCTACCGCCTGCTGGGCTACGAGAACCGGCTGCTGGCGCGGGAGGACTTCGCGGACGACCGGAAGGACGCGGGCGACCTGGGCGCGGGCCACGCGGTGACGGCGCTCTACGAGGTGGTGCCCGCGGGCGGCGATGAGGTGGCATCGAGCGGCGACAGCCTCACCTACCAGCAGGTCACCGTCCGGCCGGCGGCGCGCCGGAGCGCCGAGCTGCTCACGCTGCGGCTCCGCTACAAGGACCCGCACGGCACGACCAGCCGGCTGCTCGAAACACCGGTCATTGACCGCGGCCGTGCGGAGGCGTCCCAGGACATGCGCTTTGCCTCGGCGGTGGGCGAGTTCGCGCTGCTGCTCCGCGACTCGGAGCACAAGGGACGCGCGAGCTACGAGCAGGTGCTCGCCCTGGCCCGCGGGGCGCGGGGCGCGGACCCGGAGGGCTATCGCGCGGAGTTCATCGGGATGGTGGAGACGGCGCGGACGCTGGGGGGCGGCGCGCCGGCGGAGTGATGCCGAGGCCGGGCCGCTACGGGCCGGCGGACGTCGAGTCCGCCGGCTCCTGCTTTCGAAAGGCGCCGCCGATCAGCGCGCCCGTCACCCCTCCGATCACCGCTCCCACCGCGGCGGTCCCCAGCGCCGTGCCGAGGCAGCTCGTTTGGCTTTCGCTGAGATCGTGACACAGTCCGTACCCGAGCACGC
>JAICLE010000144.1 GCA_025927545.1 Gemmatimonadales bacterium | reverse complement strand
GGTCACCAGGAGATCGCCGTAGACCACTTCGTAGCGGTTGCCGTCGTCCGGCAGCGCGCGGACCATGTCGGCGGTGTAGTAGATGGGGGCGGCCATACCCATACGTTGGTCTCGGCGGAGGGGGATTGGCAAGGAGGGGGCATCCGGCAGGATGCGGAGGTCGAGCAGAAGCGGCGTCACCGCCTCTTCGCAGGCGGGGACGCCGCGACGCATGCCGGCACTCTGACTTCACCGGAGGAGCAGGCGCCCTCGCAGATCTCGAGGTTCACGGCGCAACACCGGCGAGGCTCCCGTCATTCGCGGTCGAATACGGCCTTGGTCTTTTCCCCGGTAGCCATGGCCGTTGACTCGTCGGTGAGGGTACTTGGAGGTCTTGATTTTGCGGGGGCGCTGTGTGGAGGTGCAGCGCTACTGTACGAGCCGGTACCGGCACGCGCAATAGCGAGCTACGAAGCCGGTTTTCCGCGGCGCGAATCGTACGCCAGCGTAAGCGTCTGCGTTTGAACCGGTCGATCGGGCCAAGCTTAGTCATAGCACGAGCGACGCCGTCCCGCGCTCCTCGAACTCGTCCGCCAGCACCCAAAGCTTGGCGCTCGACGGAAGCTTGCCGTAGATCGCCCGCGCAGTGCCGAGCGTCGCCGCAGGCTCCGAGGGCCACTGCCGGCCGGATGCGATCCCCGCCAGCTCCCTGCTCTCCCTCGCTTCGGGGTCGAACCGCGCGCGCCACCGCGAAACGTGGCGCACGGCGGGCAGAAAGTCCCGCTTGGCATTGTTGCACCCGGCATGGGCGGCCACCAGGTTCTCGAGATTGTCGTTCGGCACCCGAGCCCATGGCACGAAGTGGTCCACGTCGAACCGGCTGTCCAGGCGCTCGCCGCAGTAGAAGCAGCGCTCCTCCTGCAGCTCGGCGAGCGGAGCTCGCACTCGCGCGAGGGCAACCCGCTCCTGGCCGAAGAGGAAATCGTGCAGCACCATCTCGTCGAGATGGTTGAGCTGAGCCACCTTCAGCGTCCACGAGCGCTGGATCAAGGGTCGCAGCAGCCCGTTGAGCTGGATCAGCGCGGAGGCGACGCCCGGCCTGAGGGTGATCACGTTGTCGAAGTCGGTCCGTTCACCCCTCAGATAGCGCGCGACGAGCGTTCGGCTCACGTCGCGGGTCCAATTGATCTGGTACAGAAACTCGTCGCTCGATGCCCCCACGTACTGGAGCCGGGGCAGCGGCATCTCGATCAGGACCCGCTCCACTTCAATGACCAGCCGCCCGTAGTCGTCGTGCCTCCGAAGCCGCACTTCGAACGGCGAAGCCCATTCCTTCGCGGTGCGCTGCTTGTAGTCGGCGATCAAGCGCACGATCCGGGCGTCCCTCGAGCCGCGACCGCTCTGGCGGGGGATGATCCCTTCATGGAGCGGCAGCGGCCGAACCTGTGGCCAGTAGGCCGCGAGCACCTTGGCCGCGAGCTGGGCCGTGGTCACCCGCAGCGCCCCCTGCCCCACGTCCGCGCCACGCTCCAGGCTCAGGTCCAGCAGGCCCAGCAGGACGCCGTACTTGTATGTCGCGGTGAACAGGCCTTCGTCGAGCAGGGCAATGATCCGCTCGCCTACCGCGAGCGGGCTCGTCACCAGTACCTCGCTTTCCCGGGAAGGACCCAGCGGATTCCGCCGCGGGGATCCGGAATGTCGCCACCATACCGAGGGATGAGGTGAACGTGGGCGTGCGGCACGGTCTGTCCGGCCGCGTCCCCCGCGTTGATCCCGACGTTGAAGCCGTCGGGCGAGAGTATACGCTGCAGCCGCTCGCGCACCTGGCGAACGAGCCGCCACATGCCCTCCTGCTCGGGCTCGCTCAGCCGCCAGTAATCGGGCTCGTGCCTCAGCGGGACGATCAGCGTGTGCCCGCGGCTTACGGGGAATCCGTCCGGGAAGGCAAGGGCGGAGTCGTTCCGCTCCTCGGCATCGCCGGCGGCGATGCGGGCGCAGAAGGGACAGGTCACCGTCCGGCTCCGAGGAGTGTCGCCCGCTCCGATCTGGCTGCCGCGAATGACCTGGACGGCCCAGTCACAGGCGGCAACGAACCGCTCCACTCATGGTTCCAAGACTCGACCTCGTGCTTGGGAAGTGAAAACCGCGCTCTGAGCCGGCGATCGGCGCGCCAGTCAAGAATTCGTCGGCCGGCACGAATGTCAACACTCCGCTCCGCTCACGCCGCCTCTGGCTGAATGCCCTCCGGCAGCGATTCCCCCTTCGCCAGCGCCGCCTTGAGCGACCGCGCGTGGCTGCACGCGCCGCGATACTCGAACCCCGGACAGCTGCAGCTCACGTCGGCGCCGTCGACGTCCAGCACGTAGAACTGTCCCGGCTTCGAGCTGCTCGTCGCCCGATAGCGCGTGGTGACTGGCCCGCTCAGCGCCCGGGCCAGCGCCCGGATCGCCTCCTCCGAGAGATCGCCGAGCGCCGACCGGATGCGCCGCGCCTCGGGGGCCGCGTCCTTCGCCGCGAGCGCGGCGGTGGCCTCCCTCAGCAGCCGGTCCACCGGATCTTCGCCGCTCTCGGTGTCCGACAGGTCGGCGAGCGACGGCGACAGCGTCCGCACCATCGCCTCGAGCTCCTGGAGCAGGTCGCCGCCGGCCGTCATCTCGCCCTTCCCCTCCACCACGGCGTCGATCAGCGCCGCCTTGACCCGGAGGGAGTGGGCGACGAAGTCGTCCACCGTGCCCTCGGCGGCGAAGTAGGTGACGTTGACCGTGCCCGCCTGCCCGATCCGGTACGCGCGGTCCTCCGCCTGCCAGTGGTTCGCCGGCACCCAGTCGAGATCGTTGAAGACGACCTGCCTCGCGGCCGTGAGGTTGAGCCCCACGCCGCCGGCAACCAGGTTCGCCACGAAGACCCGCACGCGGTCGTCGCTCTGGAACCGGTCGACCAGCTTCTGCCGTGTCGCCGAGGGCGTCGAGCCGGTGAGGAGCACGGCCCGGTCGCCGAAGTGGCCGGCGACCTTGCGGACCGGCTCGTCGAACGCGCTGAAGACGATCGCCTTCTGTCCCTGGTCGACGACGCCCTGGACGAACTCGATCGTGGTGGCGGCCTTCGCCTTCGCGATCTGGAGGCGCGCCCTGGTGATGTCCGCGAGCAGGCGCGCGCGGTCCTGGCCCGGCGTCCGGCCGCGGGGTGCCTTGCCGTCGGATCTCTCGCGGGGCCTCGCTCCGGCAGCGCGGGCGAGCGCGCCCGCGATCAGGGTCTCGAGCACGCGCCGCGTTTCCTTCCGGCCGGTGCCTTCGGGCACCGCGACCGGGAGCCAGGTGCGAAGCTTCGGCGGGAGGTCGAGCACCTCGGCCTTGGTGCGCCGCACCATGATGCCGTGCAGCTGCGTCCTCAGCTCCTCGAGGTTGCTCGCGCCGTCGGTCACCCAGCCGAACCCGTTGTGGTGCGCCGCGCAGTAGCGTTTGGCGAACGAGAGGAAGCTCCGGCCCATCGGGTGGCCGATGAGCTGGAGCAGCGGGAAGAGATCGCGCGGTCGGTTGGTGAGCGGCGTGCCGGTGAGCGCGTAGAGGAAGGCGTCGGGCGCGTCCGCGACGAGCCGGCGCGCGAGCCGGCTCCGCTGGCTCGTGTGGTTCTTGAGGTAGTGCGCCTCGTCGAAGACGAGCCCGGCCCAGGGGAGCGTCTCGAGGAGTTCGATGTGCTTCGCGAGGAGGTCGTAGTTGACGACGACCCAGCCGGCGTGGCCGGGGTCGACCGCCGCGCTCGTGGGAGGATCGTCACCCGGTCGCCCGGCCGCGCGGCGAGGATCTCCCGTTCCCAGTTCCGCTTCACCGACGCCGGCGCGACGACGAGCCAGGGGCCCGCGGGTGCGGCGGCGGTGAGCGCGGTGAGCGCCTGGCGGGTCTTGCCGAGGCCCATATCATCGGCGAGGATGGCGCGGCGGCGGCCGAGCAGGAAGGCGACGCCCTCGACCTGGTGGGGGAAGAGGCCGCGGGCGAGCTCCCGCGCGCGGGCCAGGGCTTCGGCCCGCACCTCGGCCGAGGGGGTGGGGAGCGTATTCCGGGTCATCGCGTGCTCCGGGAAGTCGGCTGGCGGAGCTTCCAGCCGCACGCCGCGATCCAGCGGCCGGCGAGCGCGTCGCGGCAGTCCCGCGCCTTGGCCGAGAGCGGCGGGAGCGCTCTCACCCCGAACGCGGCCCGGCGGTTGTGGTCGCGGAGCATGTCGTTCAATGCCGTGTCCAGGTCCGCCAGCCTGCACGCGGCCGCGAGCTCGTGCGCGAAGCGCCGGATCTCGGCCTCACGGCACGCGGTCACCTCCAGCACCAGTTCCGCAAAGTCCTGGAGCCTGTCGTCGGCCTCGAAGTGGGGCCCCCACGCGGCGGCCTGCCGCAGCGCGCGGCAGGCGTCATGCGGCATCATCGTCCCCCTCCTCCAGCTCGCGCCTGCGGCGAGCGAGCCACTCGGCGGCCCGGCGGTCGAACCAGGCCGGGAGCGAGGGATAGAAGTCCGACTCGACGCGCAGGAAGGCCGCGACGGTCTCAGGGTCGGAGGAGCACTGGTCGTCACGGATGCGATCGGTCAGCGAGTCGCACGCGGCGCGGTCGGGGTCGCCGGCGTGCTCGATGAGGGCGATCAGCTGCGCGAGCGTGAGCGGGCGCGCCGAGGACGCGGGGCGGCAGACCCAATCCGGGCGGCCGGGCTCGTGGTACTCGTCCACGATGCGGTAGCGGATCCGGCCCCGTCCCAACCGGCGGCGGGCGCGCACGCTGATCACGTCCTGGGTGACGGACGCGAGCACGATGCGGGCGATCTCGACCTCGCCGGGCAGGTAGTCGGGGAGGTACTCGCCGCCCATCCAGCTCGGGTGGAGGCCGCCGAGTTCCTTGCGGGTGCGCTCGTCGAGCCGGTCGGCGACGAGGCCGTGGTGGAGGGGGCCGAGGGACTCCGGCGCCTGGCCGGTGACGAAGCCGGCGACCATCCTGCGGCGGTTCTGGCCCTTGATCCCGTTGAGGATGGCGGCGAGCGGGCCCGCGTGGTCCCAGTAGGACGCGGGGCGGAACTGCAGGTCGAGCTGCATGGGAGGCCCTTTCGATGGACGTGCGGTCCCGATCGCGCATGGCTCCGGCCACGTGGATTGGCCGGCCGGCGGGGCCACCGTCGAGGGCGACGGTCTGGCGTGCGGGTCAGGGAGCCGGGACTCTCGCCGCACTCTGCATGCTGGCCGCCGGGACGGAGGCGGCCGGGTCCTGCTGGTGGCGCAACTACGGTTGGCCGAGCTACGGTACGGCCGGGGTGTGACAGTCCCACAGAGACACGGCGGCCCGCGATGTCGAGTCGCGGGCCGCCGGCCGCGACTTAGACGGTGTGGCGTCCGGGGGACCCGGTGGCGCGGCCCGTCAAGTCGGGAAATCGCCGCGCACAGACATGGTATCGGGTGGCGCATCGGCCGGCAAGAGTGCCATTGCCTCCGCGACGGCGGCGCCTATCCGAAAGTCTGTGTGTGAGGCCCCCCGAGGTTGGCGCGCCGGACTCGGTCGCGATGCGGCGATGATCGCCCCCGGAACGGATCCCATCAGCAGTCCCCGCTCGGCTTGAACCCGTCCTGCATCGCCCCGCCCTCGCTCTGGAAAAACACCTGAAACTGCGGCGGGATCGCGTGC
>JAICLE010000122.1 GCA_025927545.1 Gemmatimonadales bacterium | reverse complement strand
CGGCGACGTGCCCGAGTCGCTCCGGAACCGCGAGCTGGTGGCGCTCGACATCGGCCAGCTCCTGGCCGGCGCCAAGTACCGCGGCGAGTTCGAGGAACGGCTCAAGGCGGTGGTGAAGGAGCTGACCGAGAGCGAAGGGAAGTACATCACCTTCATCGACGAGCTGCACACCATCGTGGGCGCGGGCGCGGCCGAGGGCGCGGTGGACGCGAGCAACATGCTCAAGCCGCCGCTCGCCCGGGGCGAGCTGCACGTGATCGGCGCCACCACGCTGGACGAGTACCGGAAGCACATCGAGAAGGACCCCGCGCTCGAGCGGCGATTCCAGCCGGTGCTGGTGGGCGAGCCGAGCGTGCCCGACACGATCGCCATCCTCCGCGGCCTCAAGGAGAAATACGAGGTCCACCACGGTGTCCGCATCACCGACAACGCCCTGGTGGCGGCGGCCACCTTGTCCGATCGCTACATCGGCGACCGCTTCCTCCCCGACAAGGCGATCGACCTGGTGGACGAGGCCGCCAGCCGGCTCCGGATCGAGATCGACAGCCTGCCGCAGGAGATCGACGAGGTGGAGCGGCGCATCGTCCAGCTC
Source organism: Gemmatimonadales bacterium (assembly GCA_025927545.1). Taxonomy (GTDB): domain Bacteria; phylum Gemmatimonadota; class Gemmatimonadetes; order Gemmatimonadales; family GWC2-71-9; genus CAVVWJ01. The sequence continues at coordinate 7,960 of JAICLE010000122.1, read as the reverse complement.
GAGATCGAGCGCCAGGCGCTGCTCAAGGAGAAGGACAAGGCGGGGAAGGAGCGCCGCGCCGCCGTCGAGTCGGAGATCTCCGAGCTGCGCGAGCGGTCCAGCGGCATGAAGGCGCAATGGCAGGCGGAGAAGCACGCCATCGGCGAGGTGCAGCAGATCAAGTCGGAGATCGAAGCGCTCCGGGGCGAGGTGGACCAGGCGACCCGCCGTGGCGACCTGCAGCGTGCGGCGGAGCTGCAGTACGGCCGGGTCCCCGAGCTCGAGCGCCGGTTGCGCGAGGACGAGCAGCGGCTGGGCGAAGCCCAGTCGAAGACGCGCTATCTCAAGGAGGAGGTGGACGCCGAGGACATCGCCGAGATCGTGTCCAAGTGGACCGGCATCCCGGTGAGCAAGATGCTGGAAAGCGAGCGCGAGCGGCTGCTCAAGCTGGAGGAGGAGCTCGGCCTCCGGGTCATCGGCCAGCGGCTGGCCATCACCTCGGTGGCCAACGCCGTACGGCGGAGCCGCGCCGGCCTGGGTGATCCGAACCGTCCTACCGGCTCGTTCATCTTCCTCGGGCCCACCGGGGTCGGCAAGACGGAGACCGCCCGCGCCCTCGCCGAGTTCCTGTTCGACGACGAGCGCGCCATGGTGCGGATCGACATGTCGGAATACATGGAGAAGCACTCGGTGGCGCGGCTCATCGGCGCGCCGCCGGGCTACGTGGGCTACGAAGAGGGCGGCCAGCTCACCGAGGCGGTGCGCCGCCGGCCGTACAGCGTCATCCTGTTCGACGAGATCGAGAAGGCGCATCCGGACGTGTTCAACGTGCTGCTCCAGATCCTGGACGACGGCCGCCTGACCGACAGCCAGGGCCGGCTGGTGGATTTCCGAAACACGGTCATCATCATGACCAGCAACATCGGGGGCCAGCTCATCGTGGACGCCGGCGCCCAGGCCAACGACGAAGCCTGGGGCCGGGTCGAGCAGCGGGTGCGGGACGAGCTCCGCAACTTCTTCCGGCCCGAGTTCCTCAACCGGGTGGACGACATCATCGTGTTCCGCCCACTGAGCCGGGAGGACCTCGTCTCGATCGTGGACATCCAGCTCGAGCACCTGCAGAAGCTGCTCGGTGCGCGCCATCTCCGGCTCGAGGTGACCCCCGAAGCCAAGGAGCTGCTGGCGGCCCAGGGGTACGACCCGGTGTACGGGGCGCGGCCGCTCAAGCGGGTCATTCAGCGCGAGCTGCAGAACCCCATCGCGCTCCAGGTGCTCGAGGGCAACTTCCACGAGGGGGACACCATCCGGGTGGAGCGCGCCGGCGACCACCTGCGGTTCGAGCCCGGCGCGGCGGCGCCGGAGCGGGCCAGTGCGTAGGGGGACGCCCTCCCCCAGCGATCTCTACGGGATGCAGGGGGCGCTCCGGCTGGCCCGCGCGGCATCGGTGCGGGAGGAGATTCCCGTGGGCGCGGTGATCGTCGCCGACGGCGAGGTGCTCGGCGAGGCCCACAACGAGACGGTGCAGCGGCGGGACCCGACGGCCCACGCGGAGCTGCTCGCGATTCAGCGCGCGCTGGAGAAGGCAGGGGAGGACCGGCTCCCGTTCGCCACGCTGTACGTGACGCTGGAACCGTGCGCCCAGTGCGCCGGCGCCATCGTGCTGGCCAAGGTGGGCCGGGTGGTGTTCGGCGCGCACGATGGCCGGGTGGGAATGGCCGGCTCGGTGTATGACCTGCTGCGCCATCCCCGGCTCAATCATCGCCCGGAGGTCGTCGGCGGCCTCATGGCCGAAGACTGCGCCGAGCTGCTCAAGCGGTTCTTCCAGGGCAGGCGAGGTCTCTCCTGATGGCACTCGCCGTCACCCGCTTTGCCTCTATCATGGTGCCGCTCGACGGGTCCCCGCTGGCCGAGCGCGCGCTCCCGCTCGGGCTCGACCTGGCCGAGCGCGCGCGGGCCCGGCTCAGGCTGGTGCTGGTGCACCAGACGCCCCCGCCGCCGGTGGACAAGGCCGCGGCCCGGCTCGCGGTCCGGATCGACCTGGCCGTCCGCAGGGCCGAGCGCGACTATCTCCGCACGACCCAGGCACGGTTGGCGGGGACCGCGACGAAAGGCCGCGTGCGCGGCGTGACCCTGACCGGCCCGGTGGGCCAGGCGCTCGCCGACTACGTCTCGGAGCTGGGGGTGGACCTCGTCGTGATGGCGACGCACGGCCGCGGCGGGTTTGAGCGCGCCTGGCTTGGCAGCGTGGCGGACCGGCTGGTGCGCACGCTCGAGATCCCGGTGCTGCTGGTGCGCGCGGGGACCGAGCCCGGATCGGAAGCCGTGCCCGGTGGACCGGTGCTCGTCCCGCTCGATGGCTCGCCCCGCGCGGAGGAGGCACTCGGCCCCGCGCTGGCGCTCGCGCGGCTGTGGGATGCGGAGATTCAGTTGATCCAGGTGGTGCGTCCCGTGATGCTCGCGACCGATCCCGCCCTGCCACTCCCGTCCGCGTACGACGAGGTGGGCACGGCGATCGGCCGGGATATCGCCCAGGACTATCTCGACGACGTGGCGGAACGCGTCCGCGCGGCGGGGGTGCGGGCAACGGCCAGCGCTGTGCTCGGCTGGGGTGCGGTGGACACGCTGCTCGGGCTGGCGGTGCCGGACCGTATCGGTGTCCTCGCCCTCGCCACCCACGGGCACGGGGGCCTCCGCCGCGCTGCGCTCGGCAGCGTGGCCGACAAGCTGGTGCGTGGGGCATCGATTCCGGTGCTCGTGTGCCGGCCGCGCGGGCGGCGCGGGCGGGGCTGATACGGCCCGGGGGCGGCTGATGGTCTTCCGCCGCCTGCTCGACGAGCTCCGCGGGGCGCTGGCACTCGCGCCCGCGCGCCCGGCGTGGGCCGCCGGGCTCCGAGCCGCGATCGCGACCGTACTCCCACTCACTGCCGCGTACGTGTCCGGCCTTGGCGGCGCGGGCACCTGGATGAGTCTCGCCGGCTTCAGCGGCGCGCTCGCCGATCGGGGCGGACCGTATCGCGCGCGGGGCGGGACGATCGGGGCCGTGACGCTGGCGTGCGCCGCCGCCGTCGTGCTGGGTACGCTCGCCGGCGCCCATCCTACCGCCGCCATCCCGATCGCCCTTCTGGTAGCCATCGCCTGCAGCCTCTCCCGCGCGTACGGCAACGCGGGGATCAGCGTGGGCGGCTCGGCGCTGGTCACGTTCGTCATCGCCCTCGCGTTCCCGTCGGCAGCGCCGGACGTGGCATTGATCCGGGCCGGCTACGTCGGCGCGGGCGGGCTCTGGGCCATGCTGGTGGCGCTGGTGTTGTGGCCGCTGCAGCCGTATCTGCCCGTGCGCCGGACGGTGGCAAACGCGTACCGCGCCCTCGCGGATTATGCCGACGATCTGAAGGGCAGCAACCCCGCAGGGGCCGCCGCGCCGCGCGCGGCCGCCGTCCGCGGCGCGCTCGAGGCGGCGCGCGCCGACCTGGCCACGCTGCGCCGCGGCCGCTCCGGCGAGACCGGGCGCGGCGAGCGGCTGCTCGTGCTCGACGAGATCGCGGACCAGCTCTTCGGCCACCTGATCGGGCTCAGGGACATCGTCGAAGCGATGCCACCCGGCCCCGGCGCCGCCGGTGCGCACGCCGTACTGGTGAAGGCCCTGGCCTCCTTTGCCGCGACCGCCCGGGCGATCGGGGAGGGGATCGAGGCGCCGTCGAACCTGCCGCCGGCCGTCATCACCTGGCGCGGTGACTCGCTCCGGGCCGAGCTCGCCGGCAGCGACGACGCCATGGCACCGGAGTCGGAGACGGCCGCCGATTACCGGGAGGCCGCCGCGCTGCTCGATCGCCTGGCGCAGTACGCCGGGGTGGCGGTGGCCACCGCCGCGGCGGTGCACGGCGGAGCAGCCGTCCCCGTGCTGGAGCGGCCGCGCGAGGTCGAGGATCCCGAGCCCCGTCCGCCGCGGCTCGCGCCACTTCGTGCGGCACTTCGGCCCGAGTCGCTGATTCTGCGCTACGCGCTCCGCGCGGGGCTGGTGACCGCGGCGGCCGTGGCGCTCACCGCGGCGCTTGGGCTCGAGCGCGGGTACTGGCTCACGCTCACGGCGGTGATCGTGCTTCAGCCGTACGCCGGCCTCACCAGCCGACGCGCGCTCCAGCGGGTGCTCGGCACCGTCGCGGGCGGGGCGCTCACGGCCGGGCTCGCCGCGCTGTTCCACGACATGGCGGCGATCCTTGCGCTGGCGTTCGTGTTCGCGGCGCTGTCCGTGGCGCTGCTGCCACTCAACTACGCGGTGTTCTCGGTCTTCCTCACGCCCACGTTCGTCCTGCTGGCCGAAGCGAGCGCGGGCCAGTGGAACCTCGCAGGTCTCCGGATTCTCCATACCGTGCTCGGCGGCGCGCTCGCCCTGGCCGGAACCCGGCTGCTCTGGCCCAGCCCCGAAGCCGAGCGGCTGCCCGGAAGCCTGGCGAGCGCGCTGGGGGCCGTGCGGCGCTACCTGCAGCGCGTCGTCGCGTTGTTCGGCGATCGGAGTCCGGACGCGAGCCGTGCGCTCCGGGCCGCCCGGCGGGATGCCGGCCTCGGCATCCTGAACGCGGAGGAATCGTTCCAGCGGCTGCTCGCGGAGCACCGGGGTGCGCCGGGGGAGCTGGAGCCGGTCATGGCGCTGCTCACCTACGCCAGGCGCGTCACCGCGTCCGCCGCCGCGCTGGCCCTGAGCCGCTATTCGGCGGCCGAGGTGCCGCCCGAGAACCTCGCGCCGTTCGGCCGCGCGGCCGATGCGCTGCTCGACGATCTGGTCGCCTCGCTGGCGGGAGGCCGCGCGCCGCTGCCGTGGACGCCGCTGCCCGATCCGGGCGAGCGTGCCGACGGCGTCCCCCCGCTGCTCCGGGGCCGGCTGAGCCGGCTCGAGCGGCAGCTGCGCACGCTGCACGACGCGGTGGAGCGCTGGGAGCGCCGCTAACCCGCGTCGGCCGCGTGTGCCGCAGATCACGGACCCGATGCCGCGGTGATGGCAATTCATGTGCTTTGCGCCGCCACCTTCCCCGGGCAAGATTCCTCGCGGTCGCGCGGGATGACAGGCACCATGGAGACTCGCCGCATCGGCTCGCTGACCGTCTCGCTCGCGGGCCTTGGCTGCAACAACTTCGGCAATCGACTCGACGAGCCGGCCACCCGTGAGGTGGTGCGCGCCGCGCTCGACGCGGGCATCAACTTCTTCGATACCGCCGACATCTACGGCGGCACGCGAAGCGAGGAGTTCCTCGGACGAGCGCTCGGCGGCCGGCGCGATCGCGTCGTCATCGCCACCAAGTTCGGGCATGAGATCGATGCGGTGCGCCGGGGCGCGCGCGCGCAGTATGTGGGCCGCGCCGCAGAGGACAGTCTCCGCCGGCTCGGAACCGACCGCATCGATCTGTACCAGCTCCATCGTCCCGATCCGTCGGTGCCGATCGCCGAGACGCTGGGCGCCCTCGACGAGCTGGTGCAGGCGGGGAAGGTGATCGAGATCGGCTGCTCCAATTTCTCCGTGGCGCAGCTTCGCGAGGCGGCAGCGGCCGTGCGCCCGGGGGCGGCGCGGTTCGTGAGCGTCCAGAACCAGTACAATCTGCTCCATCGGGAGCCCGAGTCCGGCGTGCTGGCCGAGTGCGAGCGCGCGGGGCTCGCCTTCCTGCCCTACTTCCCACTCGCGAGCGGGCTGCTCACGGGCAAGTACCGGAAGGGCCAGCCGCCGCCGGTGGGCACACGGCTCCAATCCGCCGAGCGCTATGCCAGGCTACTCAGCGAGCACAACCTGGATGTCGTCGAGCGACTCATCGCATTCGCGGAATCGCGCGGGCGCACGCTGCTCGAGCTGTCCTGCGCCTGGCTGGCGAGCCACGGAGTCGTGGCGTCCGTCATCGCGGGCGCGACCACGCCGGCGCAGGTCCGGGCTAACGCCGGGGCGCTGGGCTGGCGGCTCGACGCGGACGAGCTGCGGGCAGTGGACGCCATCGCGGCGCCCACCGACTGACCCGCGACCTGCGACGCGCGACTGCATCGCACCTGCGCGGCAGGCCCGTTACCATTCCCTCAGACCTCGCTGCAGCACGGCGCGAGCGGCACACGACACACCGGAGTCCGTATGGCAACGCAATGCACGCATCTCGATCAGGTCCACGACGTGACTCCCCGCACCCCAGAGGGCTGCGAGGAATGCCTGAAAACCAACGGCTGGTGGGTCCACCTCCGGCTCTGCCTTGCCTGCGGGCATGTCGGCTGCTGCGACAACTCGCCGGGCAAACACGCGACCGGCCACTTCCACCAGTCGCATCACGCCATCATCCGGAGCTTCGAGCCCGGGGAGAACTGGGGCTGGTGCTACGTGGACGAGCTGATGCTGGAACCGGCCCCCGCGCCGCAGACGAGATGACCACCTCAGCGCGCGAGCAGGATACCGCCTGGCCGGAGCTCCCGCTCGATCAGTGGCAGGACACCTACGCCACGCTTCACATGTGGACCCAGATCGTCGGCAAGACGCGGCTCGCGCTCGCGCCGATGGAAAATCACTGGTGGCAGGTGGCGCTGTACGTCACCCCGCGCGGCCTCACGACATCCGCCATGCCGGCGGGAACCCGCACGCTCGCCGCCGAATTCGATTTCATCGATCATCGGCTCCATCTCAAGGCCAGCGACGGCGCCACGCGCGGCGTTCCGCTCGTCCCCCGGTCGGTGGCCGACTTCTACGGCGCGTACATGGCGGCGCTCCATTCACTCGGCGTGGACCCCGTGATCCACGCGGCGCCCAACGAGGTGGAGACCGCGATCCCCTTCGCGGAAGACCAGGTGCACGCCTCGTACGATCCCGACGCCGCCAATCGCTGCTGGCGCGTGCTGGTCCGGGCCGATCGGGTGTTCAAGCGCTTCCGCGGCGGCTTCCTCGGGAAGCAGAGCCCGGTCCACTTCTTCTGGGGGAGCTTCGATCTGGCCTCTACGCGCTTCTCCGGCCGGCCGGCGCCGCGCCACTCGGGCGGCGCTCCCAACTGCCCCGACTACGTCATGGTGGAGGCTTACTCCCGCGAGTGCAGCAGTTGCGGCTTCTGGCCCGGGGGAGGGCTGATCCCGGAGCCCGCGTTCTATGCCTACGCCTATCCCGCGCCGGAGGGATATGCCGAGCATCCGGTCGCGCCCGGCGCCGCCTACTGGAGCCGGGAGATGGGAGAGTTCGTCCTCCCCTACGCACGCGTCCGCGAAGCCGCCGACCCCGACGCCATGCTGCTCGACTTCGTCGAGTCCACCTACCGGGCCGCGGCGGATCTCGGCCGCTGGGACCGCGCGTTGCTGGAGCGGAGCGCCGCCCCGTGAGCGTTCTGGGCATTCACCACGTCACGGCGATCGCGAGCGACCCGCAGCGGACCCTCGACTTCTACGGCGGGGTGCTGGGACTCCGGCTCGTCAAGCGCACGGTCAACTTCGACGACCCCCAGACCTATCACTTCTACTTCGGCGACGAGACCGGGACGCCGGGCAGCATCCTGACCTTCTTTCCCTGGCCGGGCGCCCAGCGCGGACGGCAGGGGACGGGACAGGTCGCCATCGTTGCCTTCGCCACGCTTCCCGCGGCGCTCGGCTTCTGGGTGGACCGGCTGGTGCGCCACGGCATCGCATTCGAAGGACCGGTGAAGCGCGGGCCTGCAGGCGGCGAGGCCGAGCAGGTACTCGGGTTCAGGGACAGGGATGGGCTGTTGCTCGAGATCGTGGCGCACGCTGGCGCGGAGGCGCGCCCCGCCTGGGGCGGCGCGCCCGGAATCTCTCCGGCGCAGGCGCTGCGCGGATTCCACGCGGTGACGCTGTGGGAAGAACGCGGTGACGATACCCAGCGGATCCTGGTGGACACGCTGGGCTTCCGGCCCGTCCGTGAGCACGAGACCACGCGACGCTACGCCGCGGGCGACGGAGGCCCCGGGACGCTGGTGGATCTCCGCACGGTGGGCGGCTTCGTCCGCGGTGCCGACGGTGCCGG